>DAOTEJ010000095.1:0-8524 GCA_035454085.1 Burkholderiaceae bacterium
ATGCGTTGCACGGCCTGCAGGCGCTTGAGCTGCGCGGCGACTTGCTCGTACGCGGTGGCCACAGCCTGCGCACGGGCTAGGTCCTCGGCGCGGGTTACGGCCTCGGCGGCCAGGCGCTCGGCCTCGCGCGCCTGCCAGCGGCCATCGGCGAGCTTGTAGCCCCACCGGCCGGCAGCCGCGGCCACGCCGGCCAGCACCACGGCCACAACAACGGCGCGCAAGGTCCAGTCGGGCCGCAGCCACATCACGCCGACCCTGGCCAGGCTGGAAGCGGCACGGTCTGACCCGCCAGCGCATGCGTGCAATCGCCCAGGAACTCGATCTGCCCGTCGCGCACGAAGGAATGACAGCGGGTGTCGCGGCGCTCGAAGCCTTCGGCCGGCACTCCGCCGTTCGGGCAGCCAGCCGCGTACCACGCCTCATAGGCTGCCCTACCCGCCTCGGTAAAGTCCGCGCCCGTCACAAGAATCGACGGCGAGAAGGTCGGCCGCTCGACGTTGCCGTCCCACTCCCAGCGCGAGCGCGGCCCCGGACCATCGCCGCCCACATAGACCACATGCGCTTCCTGGCAACCAGGGCATCGAAAGGCGAGTCCGCCGCCGGCCAAGTTGCGCAGCACTGCCGAGAGCATGCCCATCACGCACCCCCGGCGGGTGGCTTGGGCGTATCGGGGGACAACACCGCAATCAGGCCCGCCACGGCCAGGCCGATCAGCACCAGGGCCTCGGCGTGCTCGGGGCGCAGGTTGGCGCCGCCGGCGGTGATCAGCAGCGTGACGCCGCGCCAGGTGCTGCTCTCCTGCCCGCGCGCGAGCACGTAGGCCCACACGCGGCGCAGGCGTTCTTTCATGGCTTTCTTCATGCGGAGGTCTCGGGGAGCGGTTGAATCCCGGCCAGCACCTGGCCGCGCGTGATGGTGAGGATGCGGTTCACCGGCGCCAGGGGCTTGCGCGTGCTGACGTGCACCCAGGCGCCGTATTCGTGAATGAGCTGGCCCACGCCCAGCACGTCCAGGTGCCGGGCGATGAGGCGCGCCACCTCAAAGGGCGTGCCGTAGGCCGGGGCGATGATGTCGGCGGCCTGGGCGCGCAGGTGGTCGGAGTTCTGTGCGCCGCCGACTGCCTCGTTCAGCCACGCGCTGCGGTAGCCGCTGCTCACGATCACTGGGCAGTCGCGGCCGGCGTCTTCCGTGAGCGCCCAGCGGATGCCCTCGAGCATCTGCGCCAGCTCGCGCGCGGCGGGCAGCAGCTCGGGCGGGATGGTGTTGGGCACGCCGCGGCGCGCGGCCAGCTGGCTGACCTGCAGCTCGGCCAGCGTGAAGTGCGTGCTCAGGCGCATGGGTCACTTCTGCCGCAGGTGCGAATTACCGCCTGCGCGAATGACCGACTCGATCTCGCGCAGGCGGCGCTCGTGATCCTCGACGCGCGCGTTCTGGATGTCGTCGCGGGCGCGGGTGATCTCGGCGTCCTTGGCGGCGTCGATCCGCGTGTAACGGTCGCGCCAGATCTCTTCGACGCGCGCGCCAGTGCTGCGCACTTCGTTCTTGAGGTCGCTGATGAAGGCCGCGAACAGCACGGTCTGCACGAGCAGCGCGAACAGCAGCGTGAGCGGCACCTCCTTGCCCACATGCCAGCGCTCGCGCTGGGGCTCGGGTTCTTGCTGCATCGGTCGGTCCTCTGTCATGGGGTTGGGGGCACTACCACACCACGGCATCCAGCTCGGCCGCAGAGGTCGCCGCCTGGATCGCTGCACGCCGCGCCCGCAGGCGGTCGGCGTTGCCGCGCAAGAAGGCCGACAGCGCGCGCCCGGCGGCGATCACCTGCGTGGCGTTGTAGGTGGCTTCGGTGCCGCCCTCGAAGAGCCAGGTGAAGCTGAAGGCCTCGCTGGCGGCCTTGGCCTCGCGCGCATCGAAGGCCGCCGCCTGCAGCAGCGCCACATGCTCCGCATCGGTCTGGATCGTCTTGCCGCCGAGCGCAAAGCCCGCCGCGTCGGCCTGGCGCTTGGCGGCCAGCAGCCGCAGCCAGGCGGCCGCCTTGAGCTCGATGAGCGTGCGCCGGTCCTGCCAGGCCTGCGCGGCCACGTTCCAGTCGTGGAACTCGGAGGGGCGCGGGGCAATGTCAACGAGCTCGCCGTCCACCAGGGCCCTCAACTCCGGCGCGTCGCACTGGTGCGCCCGGCAGCCGGCGGGCGTGTTGGCCTCGAGCTCGCCCTCCGGCCCGCCATAGCTGCGCCCCGTCCACACCTGGCCGGCGATGCTGAAGAAGTGCCACATGCCCTAGCCTTTGGCGATCGACTCGACGGTCAGCTGCAGCCGCGACACGGATGCGTCGAGCGACGTCCAGCCCTGGTCGTTGCCGCGCCAGCGCAGTCCCACGGTCAGCGCCTGGCCTTTGGCTGCCGTGAACACGCCCGCCAGTGCAAACGGCAGAGGCACCGCCGCGCTGAACGCGCCCCCTGCTGACGTGGGCAGCACCTTCACGTCGATCTCGGTGGTCACGCTGTTCTGGGTCATGAACAGGCACACCTCGTTGGTGAACGAGGTGCTCGATCCGCTGAGCGTGCCGGCCCCCTGCCCCGTGAGCGAGACCACCAGCTGGCAGGGCTCGGGCGGCGTGAAGCTCACCGAGCACATCGAGTCATTGACCACGTCGACACCGCCCGAGGCCGACAGCAGGTTGACGCTGGCGTTCGAGGCCGTGTAGTTCTGCAGCGTCTGCCCGTCGACCACGCTGGTGCCGCCGTCAATCCATGGCGTGGCGGTCTCGCGCGTCACGCCAGCGGGGGCGACGGTCACCAGCACGCGCTGCAAGAACAGGTAGGAGTTGGCCTGGCCTGAGTTCGTGGGGTACTTCACGAACACCAGGCGGCCGTAGGCCGCGTTCGTGGGCGCGGCCGCGGCCTTGGCCCAGAAGCGCAGAAAGCTGTCGAGGCTCCCGCCCCAGCCCGCCGTGTTGCTGCCGGTGACGAGCTTTTCTTCCAGCCACTCCGAGCCCAGCAGGGTGTTCGACGAGTTGTACCACTCGACCTGAAAGCGGCCGCCGCAGCGGTGCAGCGAGTAGTACGCGCTGAACTCGAACACCTGCCCCGCGCTGGCCGCGAAGTCCTGCCACAGCGTCGGGCTGTCGGCGTAGTTTGTGGTTTGCTCGATGGCCCCGCCGCCCAGGCCAATGTTGAAGAAGCTGATCGCGCGATAGAACTCGATGCTCGTGCCGCCGGAGCCTTTCCAGCCCTTCAGCGCCGTGATGCTGGCATTCGTGCCGGTGTACTCGGTGAAATCCGAGTTGCGCAGCAGGTTCACCGCGCTGTTGAACACCGCCGTCGAGCCCAGCGCGCCGATCACCGCGCCGCTGATGAAGGCGGTGCCGGCGCTCACCAGGCCATAGGTGTTGATGGCCTTGGCGCCGAAGCTCCAGGTGCCGGGCACCGGCTCGCTGGCCTCGAAGGTGTAGGTGCCGATGGCGGGGTCGTAGGGCACCGTGCGGAACAGGCTCATCGCCGCCCAGCTCGACGAGGTGCCCGCCACCACGCGCACCTCGACGGCGGTGAGGTTGGCGTAGCCCGTGGGCACCACCACCGTGAAGCGGCGGCGGCCGTCACTGAGCACGGCCACGCTGATCGAGGTGACGTCGGGCGGCGCGGCGGGGGTGCTGATGATGGGGTTGGGCACCGCCGGCGCGGTGGGCAGCGCGTTGCTGTAGGCCGCGGCGTCGTGCTCGACCAGGCTCAGGCGCCACTGGCCGGCGCGCAGCAGTTCGGGCGGCTCGGCCAGGCGCATGAGCTTGGCGCTCAGGCCCACCGGGTGGGTCACGCTGACCAGGTCGCCCACCTCGTGCTTGATGCCCAGATCAAAGACCTCGAGGTCGAAGCGCAGGTCGGCGCCGCGCAGCTTGTTGAGCCGCTCCACCGCCTCGCGGTAGGCCTGGGTGTAGCGCTTGATGCCGGGCAGGCGCACCTGGCTTACGCGGCGCGGCAGCGTGGTGCCCACGCCGGCGGCGGCCGCCTCGGCCACCATCTCGCGCCACGGGGTGGCGGTGGTGTCGGTGTAGAGCACCTGCACCACCGTGGGCGCGCTGGCCTGGTCGCGCAACTGCAGGGCGCTGATGGCCGCGATCTGGCCGCTGGCGTGGGCGTAGCTGGCCACCGCGGCGCCGTCTTCGTCGGCCAGCAGGCGCACGCCGGCGGGGTCGGGGATCGCAAACGCCCCGGCATAGACGCGCAGGGCGGCCAGCACGTCCTCGACGGGCGCGGGCTGGATGAAGCTCACGCCCAGCAGGCGGCGCTTCTCGGCCCCGCCCACCAGGGCGTCGTTCTTGTCGGCCAGGGTGGACACGCTCGACCAGTTGACCGTGAGGCCCATGCCGTAGGCGCTGCTGGTGACGAAGTCCGCCAGGCACAGGCCGGGGTTGTCGCTCCAGACCGTCTGCGTGGTGCGCGGGTCATACACCTTGCGGCCGCGGATGCGCGCCGTGAACTCGAGGCTGGCCGCCGTAAAGGCCACCTGCGGGATCACGAACACGCTGTTGGCCAGCCCGGCCAGGGTGTCGGTGTAGGTGATGCCGCGCGCGGCCATGGCCGCCACCACGGTGGCGTCGGCGGTGCTCTGCGAGCCCGTGTAGTGCGTGACGCTGGCGCCCGCCGGCAGCGCGGCGCCATTGAACTGCACCTCCTGCACCGAGTCGCATTGCAGGCACCACAGCACCTGGCACACCACGTTGGTGCCCGAGGGCAGCACGTTGATCACCAGGCCGCCGAGCCAGTCCTCGCCATAGACCAGCGGGATCGGGGCGTTGGCCGCCACGGCCGTGAGCTGGCGCGCATCGGCCGCCGCCCCCACCTTGTTCAGGCTGGACGCCGGCGGGATCTGCAGCCCTTCCCACAGCAGGTTGATGGTGGGCATGGGTCAGACCTGCTCGAGCACGACGCGCGCTTCGTACCAGTTGCCGGGGCGCCAGAGTATCTGCGGGCGGCCGGCGAAGCGGCAGGTGTAGACGGTGCCGTCCCAGGTGAGGTCGAGGTCGAGGTCCTTGTTGGTGGTGTAGAAGCTCAGCAGGGTGTTGCGCTCGGCCTGGGTGAGGCGGTGCACCAGCTCGAAGCGCGTCTTGTCGGCCGAATACAGGTCGCGCACCCGCAGCGCGCCGTTGGTGGCGCGGGCCACCTCGCGGCCCGAGGCGGGCGTGGGCGTGCTGTCCTGGTGGAAGGTGGTGAACGGATAGGCCGCCATCAGCGACGCTCCAAGCGGTACTCGTTGTCGGCGATGCGCAGCACCACGCCGGCCGGCAGCAGCGTGTTGACGCCCGCGGCAGGGCCCACCAGGGTGCGCGGGCAGGTGAGGTATTCGCCCGGGCCGCGCAGGCCGATGGCCACGGCCGTGGGCGTGATCTGGGCGGCCCCGCCGCGCGCCTCGCCCAGCTGCACGAAGTCGGCCGTGGCGGTGGCGGCGGCGTCGTAGCCCCAGATCTTGATGACCTTGTCCGAGATGCCCTCGGCCAGCACCAGCGCGGCCATGGCGCCGTCGTGGTTGCCCACCACGATGGTGCCGCGCGCGCGGCCCACGTCGAAGGCCAGCGCCTGCAGGCGAACGTCGGCCGCCGTCCACTGCAGCGCGTTGAAGCTCACGGTGGCGTAGGTGCTGGCGCGCCAGGGCGTGGCGAAGCCGATCTCGACCAGGAAGGCCGGGCGCTGCACCGGCGCGCCCAGCGCGGCAGCCAGGGCGGACGACGGCGTGCGCATCAGTTACCCCCGACCAGGCTGGCGCCCACCAGGCCCACCTCGGAGCTGGTGAAGCTCAGCGTCAGCGGGCGCTCGTTGATGGCCTCGCCGATCTGGCCCGCGGTGTCGCGCACCGCGCTGACCACCTCGAACACGGCAGCCTCGACGGCCTCGAGGCGCTGCACCACGGTGATCAGCTGGTCGGTCTGGCTCTTCATGCCGTCGACCATGGCCAGCACGCCGCCCGGCGCCTGGGCGGCGGTGCTGCCCAGGGTCTTGCCGGTCTCGGCCAGGTAGTCGGTGAGGCCCGCAAAGCTGCCCTGCACGTTGAGCAGCGCGGCCAGCTGCTCGCGCCCCGCCGTGCCGGCGGGGTCGATCGAGTCGAAGAAGCTGCGGAACTGCTCGCGGTTGGCGAAGTCGGTGGTGATGCCCGCATCGGCCAGCACGCGCTGGATCTCGGCCGCCTTGACGCCGGCCTGCTCGTCGCGGCTGAAGAAGTTGGCGACGAAGCCCTGCGTCTTGGCCAGGAAGGCGTCGAAGCCGCCGGTCAGGCCGGCCAGCTCGTCGGTGGCCGCGATGCTCAGGTTGGCCACCTTGCCAAAGGCGCCGCCCAGGCCGTCCATGGCGTTCCACAGCGTGCGCGCCGCGCTGGCGGTGGCGATCACCGCCTGCAGCTGCTCGGCGCTGGCGCCGTCGGGCAGGGCGTCGCTCAGGTACTCGGCCACGCGCGCAGGCAGCTTGGACTGCTTGAGCGCCACGACCATCATCTGCTCGATGTAGCGCGACATGCCCGCCGCCACACCGTCCTGGCCGGTGAACTCGCCGGCCGCCGCCCAGATGTCGCGCCCCGCGGCGTCTTGCAGGCGCACGCCGGCGGTGCCGCGGTTGGCGTCGCCCGAGAACGACGACTGCGAGAACACCCGCAGGTTGGCCGTCGAGCCGCCCAGCGCCGCGGCCATGCCCGACACGGCCGCCAGCGACTGCTGCAGCGCGCCGCCGACTTGCGGGTCGAAGCCCTGCAGCCCGCGCATGTCTCCGTAGAGCAGGGCCGGGTTGTTCCACAGCGACGCGTCGCCGCCCATGAGCTGCGCGCCCGAGTAGCCCACGCCGGCGGGGGCCTTCTTCTTCATCATCTGGCGGATCGCCATCACGGCCAGCGCGGCGGCCGCCGCGTACGGCATGGCCAGGCCCACGGCGCCGGCGATGTTGCCCGCGCCGATCGATCCGGCGATGCCAGCAAAGTTGGTGGCCGTGCCCGCGAGCAGCCCCTCGGCCCCAAGCGTGGAGATGGCGCCGGTGGCCCCGCCCATGAAGTTGCCCAGCGCCAGGCCGCCGCCGGGGATCAGCGAGGCCAGGTTGCCCAGGCTGCCGAACGAACTGAGCCCGCCGGCGGACGAACCGCCCGCCGCGGCGGCCGGCATCCCGAACGCGCCCAGCACCGCCCCGCTGGTGGCCTGCGCGACGGGCTGGATGATGGGCCGCAGCACCAGGCTCTGAAACAGGTTCTTGAGCTGCTGCGTGAAGTTCTTGGCGGCGCTGAGGCCGCCGTCGAAGCCGGCCATCAGGGCGTCGAGCAGGGTCTGCTCGATCACTTGCGAGCTCTGGCGCCAGGCGGACTCGGCCTCCTTGGCCGACTCGGCCAGGGCGGTCTTGGCGGCGCCGCTTTGCTTGAGGTCGCGCAGTTGCTCGAGCAGCTTGATCTGCGCCTCGAGCGCCTCGCGGTAGCCGGGGATCACGCTGTCGGTCTGCTCGAGCGCGGCCAGCGTCTGCTGCTTGGTGGCGATGGCGTCGTTGATGCGCGCGGCGCGCACCTGCGCCAGGGCGGCCACGCTCAGGCCGATCTCGGCGTTCTCGGCGCGCTGCTGTTCGATCTGCTGCTCGATGGCGGCCGACTGCTGCGCCAGGCTGCCCAGCGCCTCGGCCATGGACTTGCCCAGGGCTTCCTGCAGCTCGACGGCGCGCTTGCGCTCGGCGTTGGCCGCGGCCACCGCGGCGGCGTCGGCCAAGGACTGCAGCGTGCCGCTGCGCTCGAGCTCGGCCAGGGTGAGCTTGCCGGCGGCCAGGTCCTGGGCGATGCGCAGGGCCTTCTGGTCCACCTCGTTGAGCTTGTCTTGCGCACCGGCCTGGGCGATCTGCGTGGCCAGCAGCAGGTCCACCTCGCCGCGCAGGGCGGCCAGGGCGTCGGCATGGCGGCGCGCGGCCTCGGCGCTCTTCTCGCGGGCCTTGCGGGCATCTTCTTCGTCGGCGCGCAACTGCGTGAGGTTGGGCGGCTCGACCTTGTCGGCGTCGTTGGCCAGGAACTGATCGAGCACCTGGGTGCTGAGGGCCTGCTGCTGGGCGAGCAGCGCGGCGCGCTCTTCGGCCACGGTGCGATTGCCCCAGGGCGAGGCCGAGCGGCCGTCCTTGCCGGCGAGCAGATCGAGCTGGCGCGTGATGGCGGCCAGGCGGTCTTCGGTGGGCGGCCCGTCATTGAGGCCGAGCAGCGCGTTGACCTTGGGCAGGGCCCAGCCGGCGGCGGCGTTCTTGAGCCGGTCGAAGCCGGCCGAGAGCTTGTCGAGCTCGTCGGAGAGCTTGACGGCCTCGGCCACCGCCTCGGCGGTGACGCCCGAGACGCGCTCGAGCCCGTCGCCGCCCTGGTTGAGGTAGGCGATGAACTTGGGCCCGAGCTTCTCGCCCAGCAGCTCGGCGACGAAGGCGGCCTTGGAGGCGCCGTCCTTGAAGCCGGCCACGGTGTTGGCCAGTTGCTTGAGCGCGGCGTCGGCGGTGAGGCTGGTGTCGCGCCAGTCGACGCCGGCAGCGTCGAGCATGAGGCGGGC
>DAOTEJ010000096.1:0-8048 GCA_035454085.1 Burkholderiaceae bacterium
ACGAGTACTTCGCCGAGGAATACGCCAAGCCGGTGGTGATCGCGGGCTTCGAGCCGCTGGACGTGATGCAGGCGATCCTCATGCTCGTACGCCAGCTCAACGAGGGCCGCGCCGAGGTCGAGAACGAATTCACCCGCGCCGTGACCGCCGAGGGCAACGCCAAGGCCAAGGCGCTGGTCGCCGAGGTGTTCGACCTGCGCAAGACCTTCGAGTGGCGTGGCCTGGGCGAGGTGCCCTACTCCGCGCTGAAGATCAAGGCGGCGTACGCCGGCTTCGATGCCGAGGCGCGCTTCGGCATCACCTACCAGTCCGTGCCCGACAACAAGGCCTGCGAGTGCGGCGCCATCCTGCGCGGCGTGAAGAAGCCCACCGACTGCAAGGTCTTCGGCACCGTGTGCACGCCCGAGAATCCTCTGGGCTCGTGCATGGTCAGCAGCGAGGGCGCCTGCGCCGCGCACTACACCTACGGCCGCTTCAAGGACGTGCCCGTCAAGGCCGCCTGAGACCCTACAACCTCTGCCAGCCCACGGCCCGCCGCCGCCCCCCATGTCCACCGTCAAGCGCGATTACGTCCGACCCGTCGACTTCAAGCACGGCCGCATCGACATGACCCACGGCTCGGGCGGGCGCGCCATGGCCCAGCTGATCGAGGAACTCTTCGCCCGCGCCTTCGACAACGAATACCTCGCGCAGGGCAACGACGGCGCGCTGCTGCCCCCGCCCGGCGGACGCATCGTGATGGCCACCGACAGCCACGTGATCACGCCGCTGTTCTTCGCCGGCGGCGACATCGGTTCGCTCGCGGTGCACGGCACGATCAACGACGTGGCGGTGAGCGGCGCGACGCCGCTGTATCTGTCGGCGGGCTTCATCCTCGAAGAAGGCTTTCCGCTGGCGGATCTCAAGCGCATCGTCGAGTCGATGGCCGCGGCCGCGCGCGCGGCCGGCGTGCCCGTCGTCACCGGCGACACCAAGGTCGTCGAGCAGGGCAAGGGCGACGGCGTGTTCATCACCACCACCGGCGTGGGCGTGGTTGCCCCGGGCCTGAACCTCTCGGGCGCCAACGCGCGCGCCGGCGACGTGATCCTGCTGTCGGGCACGATCGGCGACCACGGTGTGGCGATCATGAGCCAGCGCGAGAACCTGAGCTTCGAGACCACCATCCAGAGCGACAGCGCCGCGCTGCACACCCTCACCGCCGCCATGCTCGAGGCCGTGCCGACCATCCGCTGCCTGCGCGACCCCACGCGCGGCGGCCTGGCCACCACCCTCAACGAGATCGCCCGCCAAAGCGCGGTGGGCATGATGCTGCGCGAGGCCGACATCCCCGTGCGCCCCGAGGTCGACGCTGCCTGTGAGTTCCTCGGCCTCGATCCGCTGTACGTGGCCAACGAGGGCAAGCTCGTCGCCATCTGCCCGCCCGAGCACGCCGGGCAACTGCTGGCCGCGATGCGCGCCCACCCGCTGGGCGCGAACGCCGCGATGATCGGCACGGTCCACGCCGACGACCACCACTTCGTGCAGATGGAGACCGCCTTCGGCGGCCGCCGCGTGGTGGACTGGCTCACCGGCGAGCAGCTGCCGCGGATCTGCTGAACGCCGCCTTGCGCATCCTGCTGCTGGCCCATTCGTTCAACAGTCTCACCCAGCGCCTGTGGGTGGAGCTTGAAGCGCGCGGCCACGAGATCTCGCTCGAACTCGACGTCAACGACGCCACCACCGCGCAGGCGGTGGCGCTGTTCAAGCCGCAGTTGCTGATCGCCCCCTTCCTCAAGCGCGCCATCCCCGAGTCGGTGTGGCGCGCGCTGCCCTGCTGGGTGGTGCATCCCGGCATCGTGGGCGATCGCGGCCCGTCCGCGCTCGACTGGGCCGTGCTCGAGGGCGAGGCACGCTGGGGCGTGACCGTGCTGCAGGCCAACGGCGAGTTCGACGCCGGCGACATCCTGGCCGCGCACGAATTCACGATGCGCGCCGCGACCAAGGGCAGCCTCTATCGCCTGGAGGTGGCCGAGGCCACGGTGGCCGCGGTCTGCGAGGCGCTCGAGCGCCACGCCCACGGAGTAACGCCCACCCCGCTGGCCGACTGGCAGCCGGCGCCGCGCAGCCGCGCCCGGCCCGTGTGTCGCCAGTCCGATCGCGCCATCGACTGGGCGCGCGACACCACGGCCAGCGTGCTGGCCCGGATCCGCTCGGCCGACGGCACGCCCGGGCTGCTCGATGCCTCCGGCGAGGTGCCGCTCAAGCTGCATGACGCCCACCCGGAAGGCGCGCTGCGCGGCGCGCCGGGCGCCTGGATCGCGCGCCGCGACGAGGCCCTGTGCCGCGCCACGGCCGACGGCGCGGTGTGGATCGGCAGCCTCACCCAGGCCAACGACCCGGACCACCCGTTCAAGCGCCCCGCCGCCCTGGTGCTGCCCGAACTCGCCGCGCACTTGCCTGAGGCACCCCTCGCGCTGGATGCCGCGCCCGGCGCGCCCACCTGGCGCGAGCTCGCCTACGCCGAGGCCGAAGGCGTGGGCGTGCTGCACTTTGCTTTCTACAACGGGGCCATGAGCACGGCGCAGTGCCGCCGGCTCGCCGCGGCGCTCGCCTGGGCCAAGGCGCGGCCCACGCAGGTGCTGGTGCTCGCGGGCGGCCCGGACTTCTGGAGCAACGGTCTGCACCTCAACGTCATCGAGGGGGCCGCCGATCCGGCGGCGGAGTCGATGGCGAACATCGAGGCCATGGACGACGCGGTGCTCGAGATACTCACCGCGACCGACCAGCTGACGCTCGCCGCCCTGCAGGGCAATGCCGGGGCGGGCGGCGTGTTCCTGGCGCTTGCCGCCGATCTCGTGTGGGCGCGCAGCGGCGTGGTGCTCAACCCGCACTACAAGGGCATGGGCAACCTCTACGGCTCGGAATACTGGACCTACGCGCTGCCGCGCCGCGTGGGGGCCGAGGGTGCGGCACGCATCACCGCCCAGCGCTTGCCCATGGGCACGCACGAGGCTCGAGCCCTGGGCCTGATCGACGACGCCTTCGGCGCCGCGCCGGCCGACTTCCTGCACGAGGCGCTGAGGCGCGCGCGCCAGCTGGCGGCCGACCCGACCCTGCCCGAGCGGCTGCGCGCCAAAGCCGCACGCCGCGCCGCCGACGAGCAGGCCAAGCCGCTCGCCGCCTACCGCGCCGAGGAACTGGCGCGCATGAGCCTCAACTTTCACGGCTTCGATCCCAGCTACCACGTGGCCCGCAGCCACTTCGTGCGCAAGAGCGGCAAGGCGCGCACCCCGAGCTGGCTCGCGCGTCACCGCCACCCCCGCGGCGTATGAGCCGCGTCACCGAAGCACCCTGCCGGCCCGGCAGGCGCGCCAGCCGTTGCGCTTAGGCAAAGTCGGCCACCCGCCCTCGGCCTATAAGTAGGCCATGGTCCAGGCCGCGACCAAGACGGCCCGTGATCGGGAGAAGTCCGTGGCTGTGAGCAAGTTGCCCGAAACCCGCGAGGCGGATGCCGCCATCGCGCGCGTGCTCGAGGCCGAGCGCCTGGCCCAGTCCCGCATCGCCGAGGCACTCGCGCAAGCCGAGCAGCGGGTGGCCGAGGCACGCGTGGTGGCGCGCCGCGTGGCCACCACCTACGAGGATCGTGTCGCGCGCGCCCGCGCTTCGGTGGAGCGACGCATCGCCGCGCGCCACGCCGAGGTCGATGCACGGATCGCGGCACTGCGCGCCGCCGAGGTCCAGCTGCCCGCGCAGTCAGCCCAGCTCGATGCGGCGCTCGCCACTCTGCTCGCGGAACTCACCGGAGGGCAGCCGTGATCGCGGTCGGCAGCCTCGACTACGCGCAGGCGCGCATGCAGTCGCGCCTGGGACGGCGCCCGAGCGAGCCGGTGTGGAGCGCGATCGAGCACGCGCGCGAGTTCGAGGCGGTGATCGACCTCGCACGCGGCACCACGCTTGCAGAGGCACTGCACGACCTGGGCGAGGCGCGCGAGGTCCACGCCGTCGAGGGCCGCCTGCGTCTCCACTGGCGTGCAACGGTCGAGGAGGCTGCGTTGTGGATGCCCGGCCGCTGGCGCGCCGCGCTGCGCTGGTGCGCGGTGCTTCCCGATCTGCCCGCCCTGCACCATGCGGCCAGCGGTCGCGCGGCCTACGACTGGATGCGCGCCGACCCGATCTACCGCGAACTGGTCGACGAGGACGGCGTGCGCGTGCCTGCGGACCACGCCCTCGCGCCGCTTGCCGCCGCGCTGACCGCGCCGCGCGAGCTGGCGCGCGCCTGGGGCCGCGAGTGGCTGCGGCGCGCGGGCCTCTCGGGCGATCAGCTGGAGGGCCTGGTGCCCATCCGCCGCCTGCTGGCTTACCGGCTGGTGCCGGCCAAGGTGGTGGCCGAGGCCGGCCAGGTGCGCGTGCGGCGCGACCTCGACGCGGGGCTGCTCGCCGCCTTCCGGCGTCACGCGATCGAGCCTCTGGCCGCCTTCGCCTACGTCGGACTGGTCGCGCTCGACCTCGAGCGCCTGCGCGGCGAGGTGACGCGCCGGCTGGCCATGCCGACCCGGAGCTTCGCCTCATGATCCGTCCGCAGGCTGCCGGCTGGTTCGAGGTGCTGGTCGCGCGCGACGACGCGAGCGCCCTGCTCGAGGCCCTGGCGGCCACCGGAACGGTCGAGCTCGAGCCGCGCGTGCGCGCCGGCCCGCCGCCGGGCATGGCCGAAGCCCAGCCCCTGCTCGCGCGCGGCACCGAGCTCGCCCAGCGCTACGCCGCGTACTGGCCGCGCGAGGGATTCGTGCCCTCGCCCTTCCCCGAGGCGCCGCTGCCCACGCTGGCGCGCGGCATTGCATCGATCGAGGCCTGGGCTCGCGAGGCCGAACCGCTGATCGCGCAGGCCCAGCGCGCCGAGACGGAACGCGAGGAACTGGACCGCTGGAGCTCGGTGATTGGCGCGCTGCTCGAGCACCACCTCGACCTCGCCGCGCTCGCCAAGGCCGGGCCCCTGGTGCAGGCGCGCCTCATCGAGCTCGCTCCCGCAACCGTGGAGTCGCTCGCCAGCGCCAGCGGCGTGGTGCGGGCGGTCGACACGCCCGCGGCCCGCTACCTGATCGCCCTGGGCACGACTGCCGACCTCGACGCCCTGGCGCGCGAGGCAGCGGCACTCAAGGGCCGGGTGCATCCCGTGCCGGGCTGGCTGGGCGAGTCGGTGGTGGCCAGCGAGTCGTGGATAGAGTCGCGTCGCGCCGCGCTGGAGCGCGAGTCGGTCGCGCGCCAGGCGCAGTTCCAGGTGCTCGCCGGGCGCCATGCGCTTGCCACGGCACTGGCCGACCTGAGCCGTCTGCAATGGCTGGCGCGCAACGTGCGCGAGCTCGAGGCCGGCGAGCACTTCGCCTGGGTGACGGGCTGGACCAGCGATCCCGACGGCCGCCGCCTGCAAGCCGCGGTCGAAGCCAGCCACGCGCGCGCCCTGCTGCGTTTCTGCCCGGCCCCGCGCGACCTGCGCGCGCCCTTGCTGCTCGCCAACCCCGCCTGGGCACGGCCCTTCGAGATCTTTCCCAAGGCCATGGGCATGCCGGCGGCCGACGAGGCCGACCCCAGCGTGCTGCTGGCACTGGCCGTGCCCCTGATGTTCGGCTACATGTTCGGCGACCTGGGCCAGGGCCTGGTGATCGCCGCGCTCGGCTTCTTCTATCGCCGCCGCCACGTGGTGGCCCGCCTGCTGATCGCCGGCGGGCTGTCGGCCGCCGGCTTTGGCGTGCTCTTCGGCTCGGTGTTCGCGCGCGAGGACGTGATCCCGGCGCTGTGGATGCATCCGCTCGCGCACCCCATCGAACTGCTCGCCGTGCCGGTGGCGGGCGGCGCGCTGCTGCTGGCCGCCGGTCTGCTGCTCAACGCCCTGGCCTCGTACTGGCGCGGCGAATGGGCGCGCTGGATTGGCGAGGACCTGGGCCTGCTGGCGGTGTATGCCGGTGTGCTGGGCATGTTCTTCAAAATCGAGTTCGCCTGGCTCGCCGCGGCGGGCGCAGCCGCCTTCGTCGCCGGCCACGCGCTGCATGCGCAGCGCGCCTCGGCCGCGGGCGCCGCGTTGGGCGAACTGGTCGAGCGCACCCTGCAACTGCTCATCAACACGCTGTCCTTCGCGCGCGTCGGCGCCTTCGCGCTGGCCCACGCCGGCCTGTCGTCCGCGGTGACCGCGCTGGCCGATTCCACCGGCGGCGGTCTCGCATGGTGGCTGGTGATGGCGGTGGGCAACGTGGCGATCATCGTGGTCGAGGCCATGGTGGTGGCGATCCAGACCACGCGCCTCGTGCTCTTCGAATTCTTCACACGCTTTCTGCACGGCGGGGGCCGGGTGTTCCAGCCCCTGCCGCCGCCTCCGCTCACTTCCCGGGAGACCTAGATGAAGTCAAAGTTCCAGCTTCTGGCCGCGCTCACTGGCGTGCTGCTCGTGCTGGCCGCCGTGGCGAGCGCCCTGCTCGTCGTGGCGCCCGCAGCGCTCGCCGCCACGCCGGGCGCGGCCCTGCCCGAAGGCGCGACCTGGGCCTTTGCCGCCGCGGCCGCCTCGACCGCGCTGTCCGCACTGGCCGCCGGCTACGCAGTGGCCAAGGTCGGCACCGCGGCGATCGGCGCGATGGCCGAGAAGCCCGAGCTCTTCGGGCGCCTGCTGATCTTCGTGGGCCTGGCCGAGGGCATCGCGATCTACGGCCTGATCGTGTCGATCCTGATCCTCAACCGCTTGGCATGAATCTGCCCGTCTACATCGGCGACGAGGTCTCGGCCGCCGCCTACCGGCTGGCCGGCCTCGCGGTGCGGGTGCCTGCGCCGGGCGAGGAAGCCGAGGCGCTGGCACTCGCGCGGCGCAGCGCGCCCCTGGTGCTGATGTCGGCGGCCACGGCTGCGGCGGTGCCGGCCGAGGCTCTGCGCGCCGCGCTCGCCGCCCTGGCGCCCGTGACGGTGATCGTCCCCGACGTCCACGAGCGCGTGCCCCTGCCCGACAGCACGGCGAGGCTGCGCCGCGAACTGGGAGTCGAAGCGTGAACATCGAGCCCCGCGCCCAGGCCCTGATCGACCTGGTCGAATCCGATGCGCGCGAACAGTCCACCTCGATCGCCGCGCAGGCCGAGGCGCAGGCCCGCGCCCTGGTGCGCGAGGCACGCTCCGCCGCGCACGCGCGCGCCGGTGCTGCGTTGGCCGAGGAGCGCCGGCGCCTGCACGCGCAGCTCGGCGCCGCCGAGGCGCGGCTGGCCAATGCGCGGCGCCAGCACGCCCAGCGCCGTCACCAGCTGATGCTCGACGCCGCCTGGCAGCGGCTGCCGGCCCTGCTCGTGCAACGGTGGCAGGCACCCCAGACGCGCGCCCGCTGGATCGCGCGCATGCTCGAGGCGGCCCGCGTCAGCTTCCCGCCCGGTGCGTGGGCCCTGGTGCACGGCGCCGACTTCACCGAGGCCGATCGAACCCTTGCCAGCAGCCTCGCCGTACAGGCCGGGGCCACGCTCGAGTTCGTCGCCGATGCCGCCATGACCGCCGGGCTGAAGCTGCGCGCCGGCGGCAATCTGATCGACGGCTCGGCCGCCGGGCTGCTCGCCGATCGGGCGATGGTCGGCAGTCGACTGCTCGACGCTCTTCGGGAGGACACATGAGCCAGGCCGTGGTGCGCTGGATCGCCGGGCCGGTGCTGCACGCCCGCACACAAGGCGCGTTCGCGCTGCGCGAGGCGGTGCGCGTGGGCCCGCGCGAGCTGCTGGGCGAGGTGGTGCGCCTGGAGGGCGAGGACATCGTGGTCCAGGTCTACGAGGACACGACCGGCCTCAAGCCGGGCACCGTGGTGCAAGGCGACGGGCTGCCGCTGGCGATTCCGCTCGGGCCGGGTCTGCTGGGGCAGATCTTCGACGGCCTGCTGCGGCCGCTGCAGGGCACGGGCAGTACCCAGGTGGCGCCTGGCATGCGCGCGCTGGCCGCGCGCCGCTTCGACTTTCGGCCTGCCGTGCGCATCGGCGAGCGGCTCGCCGAGGGCGCGGTGTTCGGCCACGCCCACGACCCGGTGCTGCGCCCCCAGGCCTGCCTCGTGCCGCCCGGCATCA
>DAOTEJ010000097.1:0-7897 GCA_035454085.1 Burkholderiaceae bacterium
GGCACGGCGCCGAACTGGCCCGTGGGCGCGGGCGGCAAGGGCAACGAGGGCGTGAGCGCCTTCGTGCAGCGCCTGCCCAACTCGATCGGCTACGTCGAGTACGCCTACGCCAAGCAGAACAAGATGTCCTACGTGCTGCTGCAAAACGCCGCCGGCAACTACGTGGCCCCCGACGACGCGACCTTCGCGGCGGCGGCGGCCGGTGCCGACTGGAGCAAGAGCTTCTACCAGATCCTGACCAACCAGGCGGGCAAGGACGCGTGGCCGATCACCGGTGCCACCTTCATCATGATGCATCGCCCGCAGGACAAGCCTGCCCAGGGCGCGGCCGCCCTGCGCTTCTTCGACTGGGCCTACGCCAACGGCGACAAGATGGCCGAGGAACTGGATTACGTGCCTATGCCTGCCGCCGTCGAGGCCACGATACGCAAGAGCTGGGGCGCGATCCAGGCGGACGGCAAGCCGGTGTTCGCCGGCAAGTAGTGCGACGCGCTTGCCGGGCGCCGTGCCAGCTTGGCCAAGGCGCTTGCGGCCAGGCTGGCCGGGCGGGATGGGGCGGCAAACGCCTTGTCCATCGCCCGGCCGGTGCGGCAGCCGGAATGGACTTTTGCCTCACTCGCGTCGCTCGGTTGCCGTAGTCGCTGCCCAAGCCCGCCGCCCCAGAGGCGTGTCCCCCGCTTTGATGAGCCAGGTCATGCCCCTTGCTAGCCGCCGAAGCCCGCCCTGTGACAAGCTTGCGCCCGCCGCAGGACTTGTCATGAAGGGGGCGCGGAGGTCATGGATCTGTCACACAGGGCACCTAGACTCGCGCTCATGCGATTTTCTTGCTCATGGCGCCGGGCGCGATTTGCGCTTCTGGTCGTTGCTGGCTGGGGCTGCGCGGCCGCGGCTCTGGCGCAGGACGTCACCGGCGCTGGCGCTTCGTTTCCGGCGCCCTTGTACGCCCAATGGGCCGACACCTACTACAAGCTGCGGGGCGTGAAGGTGAACTATCAGTCGGTGGGCTCGGGCGCGGGACTGCGCCAGATTCGCGGTCGGACGGTCGACTTCGGCGCCTCGGACATGCCGCAGTCCGACGAGACCCTGGCCAAGGACGGGCTGATGCAGTTCCCCACCGTGATCGGGGGGGTGGTGCCGGTGGTCAACGTGGTGGGCGTGGCGCCGGGACAGTTGCGCCTCACCGGCCCGGTGCTGGCCGACATCTATCTGGGCAAGATCAAGCGCTGGAACGACGCCGCCATCAAGGCGCTGAATCCGGGGCTCGCCCTGCCGGACAAGCAGATCGCGGTGATCCGCCGCGCCGATGGCTCGGGCACCACCTTCATCTTCACGAACTACCTGTCGAAGGTCAGCCCCGAGTGGAAGGAGCGCGTGGGAGCGAGCACCGCCGTGAAGTGGGTCACCGGCGCGGGCGGCAAGGGCAACGAGGGCGTGGCCGCGTTCGTGATGCGGCTGCCCAACTCGATCGGCTACGTCGAGTACGGCTACGCCAAGCAGAGCAAGATGCGCTACGTCGCCTTGCAGAATGCGGCGGGCGAGTTCGTGGTGCCCGACGAGCCGGCCTTCGCGGCCGCCGCCGAGGGCGTGGACTGGACCAAGACCTTCAACCACGTCCTCACCAACTCGACCAGCAAGGGTGCGTGGCCAATTTCGGGCGCGACCTTCATCCTCATGCACAAGGACGCCACGAATCCGGCGCGCTCCGCCGCCGCACTCGCCTTCTTCGACTGGGCCTTCAAGGACGGCGGCGACCTGGCCCGGCGGATCGACTTCGTGCCGCTGCCGCCTGCGGTGCAGGCCACGGTGCGCAAGAGCTGGGACGCGATCCGCGCCGACGGCAAGCCGGTCTTCAAGCATCCTTGACGACCATGCGCGCTTCCATGATCTGCTCCGCTTGCCCGCAGCGGCTCCGCGACTCGGGCTTGGCACCATGAGTATCGACGTCAACTCCATGCCGGCCAGCGTGGCCGCAGCCACCCGCGAGGTCGGCGGCGCCCGCGGCCGCATGGTCGACGCCGCCTTTGGCTGGCTGGTGCGCGGCGCGGCGGCGCTTACTCTGCTGGTGCTGCTGGGGATCATCGTCTCGCTGGTGTTCGGGGCATGGCCGTCGATCAAGACCTTCGGCCTGAAGTTCCTGATCACCGCCGAGTGGGATCCGGCGCGCGAGATCTACGGCGGCCTGGTGATGATCTACGGCACGCTGGTCACTTCGCTCATCGCGCTGGTGATCGCGGTGCCGGTGAGCTTCGGAATCGCGCTGTTCCTGACCGAACTGGCGCCGCGCTGGCTCAAGCGCCCGCTGGGCACGGCCATCGAGCTTCTGGCGGCGATTCCCTCCATCGTCTACGGCATGTGGGGCCTGCTGGTGTTCTCGCCCATCCTTGCCGAGTACGTGCAGCAGCCGCTGCAGGAGTGGTTCGGCGAGGTCCCGCTGCTCGGCGCCCTGGTCCAGGGCCCGCCCGTGGGTATCGGTCTGCTCTCGGCGGGCATCATCCTGGCGATCATGATCATTCCCTTCATCGCCTCGGTGATGCGCGACGTGTTCGAGGTCACGCCGGCGCTGCTCAAGGAGTCGGCCTATGGGGTGGGCTCGACCACCTGGGAAGTGGTGTGGAAGGTGGTGCTGCCCTACACCAAGGCCGGCGTGATCGGCGGAGTCATGCTGGGCCTGGGCCGGGCCCTGGGCGAGACCATGGCCGTGACCTTCGTCATCGGCAACATGAACCAGCTCTCCAGTGCGTCGCTGTTCGAGCCCGGCAACTCGATCACCTCGGCGCTGGCCAACGAGTTCGCCGAGGCCGCGCCCGGCCTGCACGCCGCCTCGCTGCTCTATCTCGGACTGGTGCTCTTCTTCATCACTTTTGTGGTGCTGGCGCTGTCCAAGCTCCTGCTGATGCGCCTGCAGAAGGCGGAGGGCAAGCGCACATGAACGCCCCGCAAGCACGCTCGGGCGATTACCGCCTGCCCATGCACCGGCGGCGCAAGGCGGTCAACGTGATGGCTCTGGCGCTGTCGCTCGCCGCGATGGCCTTCGGTGTCTTCTGGCTGCTGTGGATCCTGCTCGAGACCTTCCGGCTGGGGATTGGCGGCCTGGCGCTCGCCACCTTCACCGAGAGCACCCCGCCGCCCAACGCCGACACGGGCGGCCTGGCCAACGCCATCGTCGGCTCGCTGATCATGGTGTCGCTGGCCACGCTGATCGGCACCCCCATCGGCATCCTGGCGGGCATCTACCTGGCCGAGTACGGCCGCGGCGGCTGGTTCGCGCAAGTCACGCGCTTCATCAACGACATCCTGCTGGCCGCTCCGTCGATCGTGATCGGTCTGTTCATCTACGCCGTGGTGGTGGCACAGACCGGCGGCTTCTCGGGCTGGGCCGGCGTGCTGGCGCTCGCGGTCATCGTGGTGCCGGTGGTGCTGCGCACGACCGAGAACATGCTGGCGCTGATCCCCGACTCGCTGCGCGAGGCGGCCTACGCGCTGGGCGCGCCCAAGGTGGTGATGATCAAGTCGGTCACTCTCAAGGCGGCGCGGGCGGGCGTGGTCACCGGCGTGCTGCTCGCGCTCGCGCGCATCGCCGGCGAGACCGCGCCGCTGCTCTTCACGGCCCTGTCCAACCAGTTTTTCACGGCGGACCTGTCCAAGCCCATGGCCAACCTGCCGGTGACCATCTTCAAGTTCGCGATGAGCCCCTTCGAGAACTGGCAGAAGCTCGCGTGGGCCGGCGTGCTCCTGATCACCCTTGGCGTGCTCTTCCTCAACATTCTGGCGCGGGTGTTGTTCCGCAAGAAGGATTGAACGTGACTGGCGAAGCTGCTGCCACGCTGCAAAGCGTGAAAATCAGCGTGCGGGATCTGAACTTCTTCTACGGCAAGTTCCACGCGCTCAAGAACATCAACCTGCGCATCCCCGAGAAGCAGGTCACGGCCTTCATCGGCCCCTCGGGCTGCGGCAAGTCGACGCTGCTGCGCACCTTCAACCGCATGTTCGAGCTCTATCCGGAGCAGCGCGCGGAAGGCACCATCGAGATGGACGGCGACAACCTGCTCACCACCAAGGAGGACGTGGCTCTGCTGCGCGCCCGCGTGGGCATGGTGTTCCAGAAGCCGACACCCTTTCCGATGTCGATCTACGACAACATCGCCTTCGGGGTGAAGCTCTTCGAGCGGCTCTCGCGTTCGGCGATGGACGATCGCGTCGAGTGGGCGCTGAAGAAGGCCGCGCTCTGGAACGAGGTCAAGGACAAGCTCGGTCAGGCCGGCACCTCGCTGTCGGGCGGGCAGCAGCAGCGCCTGTGCATCGCGCGTGGCATCGCGGTGCGCCCGGAGGTGATCCTGTTCGACGAACCCTGCTCTGCGCTCGACCCGATCTCGACCTCGAAGATCGAGGAGCTGATCGAGGAACTCAAGGCCGACTACACCGTGGCCATCGTCACCCACAACATGCAGCAGGCGGCGCGGGTGTCGGACTACACGGCCTACATGTACCTGGGCGAGCTGATCGAGTTCGGCGAGACCGACCAGGTCTTCATCAAGCCCAAGCGCAAGGAAACCGAGGACTACATCACCGGGCGCTTCGGCTAGGCGGACTGTGCCGTCGCACCGCGTCCGGCGGGCGCGACGGAGAGACGGCGTGGCACGACCACGCGAGACGGGAGCAAGCGATGGCAGGTGGCGAACATTCATCGAGGGTCTACGACCAGGAGCTGGAGAACATGCGTTCGCGCGTGCTCCAGATGGGCGGGCTGGTGGAGGCCCAGATCAAGATGGCGCTCGACGCGTTCGACTCGGGTGACGTGGCCACGGCCGAGCAGGCGATCGCTGCCGACCGCCGCGTCAACGAGCTCGAGCTCGAGCTCGACAAGCTGGTCAACCACGTGATCGCCCGGCGCCAGCCCACGGCGGGCGACCTGCGCATGATCATGGGCGTGGCCAAGACCATCACCGACATCGAGCGCTCGGGCGACGAGGCGGCCAAGATCGCGCGCGCCGTGATCTGGCTGCGCGACAAGGACAGCGCGGGACGCTTCAACCGCATCCCCGACATCCGCAGCTCGGGCGAGGCGGCACTGACCATGTTCCGCCACGCGCTCGACGCCTTCGCCCGCATGGACGCAGGCGCGGCCGCGGCGACCATCCGCGAGGACCAGGCCGTGGACGACCGCTTCCGCGCCATCCTGCGCCAGCTCGTGACCTACATGATGGAAGACCCGCGCGCGATCACGCCCTCGATCGACACGGTGTGGATCGCCAAGGCGATCGAGCGCATCGGCGACCACGCCAAGAACATCGCCGAGCACGTGATCTTCATCGCCCAGGGCGAGGATGTGCGCCACAGCTCGCCCGACGAGGTGGAGCGCACGGTCTCGCGCAACTGATGAGCGCGGACATCCTGGTGGTCGAGGACGAGCCGGCCATCGGCGAGCTGGTGGCCTTCGCCTGCGCGAACCAGGGCTACGAGGTGCGACGCGCCGAGACCGCCGCCGCGGCGCGCTCGAACGTCGACCGCCAGTTGCCCGACCTCGTGATCCTGGACTGGATGCTGCCCGATCGCTCGGGGGTCGAGTTGCTGCGTGAGCTGCGCGGCCAGGACCGCACCCGCGAACTGCCGGTGATCATGCTCACCGCGCGGGGCACCGAGTCCGACCGCGTCAGCGGGCTGGATGCGGGCGCCGACGACTACGTGGTCAAGCCGTTCTCGCCCAAGGAACTGATGTCGCGGGTGCGGGCGGTGTTGCGCCGCCGCGCGCCGCAGCTCTCGGGCGAACCCTTGAGCTACGGCCCGATCCGGATCGACCCGGCACGGCACGAAGTCACCGTGGGCGAGGCGCCGATCAAACTCGGCATGGCCGAATTCAAGCTGTTGCGCTTCCTGGTGGGTCATCCCGAGCGCGTCTACTCGCGCTCCCAGCTGCTCGACAATGTGTGGGGTGATCATGTGTTCATCGAGGAGCGCACGGTGGACGTGCACGTGCTTCGCCTGCGCAAGGCGCTGACGCCAAGCGGCGCGCAGAACCTGGTGCAGACGGTGCGCGGCCTAGGCTACCGGCTGTCCGCGCGGGCCGAGGCCTGACATGGTCACCGCGCGCACCGGCCGCATCGAGGTCATCGGCCCGGCGATCGGGCGCATCGCCGCGCTGGTCGTGGCCGCGCTGCTGCTGGGCTGGTTTGCCGGCCCGGTGTGGGGACTCGGGCTCGTAGCCCTGGGGGCGCTGGTGATGCTGGGCGTGCACCTGCGCTACCTGGGGCGCCTGGCCGCCTGGCTCGAGCGCCCGACGCTCGAAACCGTGCCCGACGGCATCGGCGCGTGGAGCGAGGTCTTCGCGCGCATCTACCGCACCCGCCGCGCCACCGAGCAGAACGAGCGACGCCTGCAGGAGAACGAGGAGCGCTTTCGGCGCACGATCAGCGCCCTGCCCGAGGGCCTGGTGCTGGTCGACGCCGCGCTGCAGATCGAGTGGTGCAACCCGGTCGCGGAGCGCGACTTCGGCATCCGCCTCGCCAACGACGCGGGGTTGCGCCTGACCAACCTGGTGCGCGAGCCCGAGTTCATCGACTTCATGACCTCGGGTCGCTTCGTCGCTCCGCTGGTCTTTCGGCCCCAGGCCGGCACGGCGCGCGCGCTCGAGGTGCGGGTGATCGAGTTCGAGCCGGCCCGCTCGATCGTCATCTCGCGCGACATCACCGAGCGCGAGCGGCTCGACGCGGTGCGCCGTGACTTCGTGGCCAACGTCTCGCACGAGCTGCGCACGCCGCTGACCGTGGTCAACGGCTTCCTCGAGATGCTGGTCGACGGCGCTCCCGCATCCGAGGAGCTGCGCCAGCGCCACCTGCTGCTGATGCAGGAGCAGACGGCGCGCATGCACCGGCTGGTGGAAGACCTGCTCATGCTCTCGCGCCTCGAGTCGGAGCAGACCCCGATCGCCGAGGAGCGCGTCGACGTGGCGCGCCTGCTGCACGACCTGGGCGACGAGGCGCGGCTGCTCTCGCGCGGCCGGCATCTGGTGGCGGTCGAGTCGCCCGCGGCCCATGTGCGCGGCTCGCGCGACGAACTGCACAGCGCGATCGGCAACCTCGTGAGCAACGCGGTGCGCTACACGCCCGAGGGCGGCCGCATCCTGCTGCGCTTCGTGCTCGACGACGATGGCGGCCGCATCGAGGTGAGCGACACTGGCATCGGCATCCCGGCCGAGCATCTGCCACGCCTGACCGAGCGCTTCTACCGGGTGGACAAGAGCCGTTCCCGCGAGACGGGCGGCACCGGTCTCGGCCTGGCGATCGTCAAGCACGTGCTCATGCGCCACGGCGGCGCGCTCGAGGTGAGCTCAGTGCCTGGCGAAGGCTCGACCTTCAGCGCGCGCCTGCCGCGCGCGCGCATCGAGCCCGACTCCCTGGTGCGTGTGGCCTAGCCGCGCTCAGGCGTGCAGGAGGGCCGCGCCGCCCGCCGCGTGCAGGCGCTGCACCTGGGCAAAGGCCTCGACGCGGTCGGCATAGAGCCGCTCGTAGCGCCACTCCTGCAGCAATTCCAGCGCGAGTTCAAAGCTTGCGCGGTCCAGACCGTACAGCTCGGCCAGGCGCAAGGGCTCATCCTCGCGCAGCGCCTTGACCAGGCGGCCCAGGGCCTGTGCGGAGGGCGATTCGGGGGCGGCTTCGATATGTCGGCAGATGCGCTGGATGGCGAGCATGGCGGTTCCTTGGAGCTTGGGGCGATGCTCGTCGTGTCCCGTGTCAACCGCATGACAGGCTCGTGACCAGGTGCCCGAACTTGTCCTGGCGCAAGCGGCCGGCGCCGCCGGGCCGTGTTTGCCCGGTACGGGGCCAAGCCGGTATGATTCGCGCTCTTGCGGGGTGTAGCGCAGCCCGGTAGCGCGCCTGCTTTGGGAGCAGGATGTCGGGAG
>DAOTEJ010000098.1:0-4693 GCA_035454085.1 Burkholderiaceae bacterium
GCGTAGCGGCGCGTCAAGACCTGACGCATCGCGGCGTAGTCGTCCCCGGGGGCCACGCCCTCGATGTTGTAGCGCCGGTACTCGGCGGGCTGCATGTTGTGCGCCTGGAACACGACGCAGGACGCCTGGGTCGCCTCGCCCGCGGTATGACTCACGTCGAAGCACTCGATGCGCAGGGCGTCGGGGTCGCTGTCGGCTGCGTCCATCCCGAGCGTATCCATCAGGGCCAGCGTGCGGGCGCGCTGCGACCCGGTGTCAGCCAGGCGCCGCGCGAGCGCGATGCGCGCATTGGCCACGGCCATCTCGAGCCAGCGGCGGCGCTGCTCCTGCGGCTGGCGCACCACCGTGATGCGTCGCCCCGCCATCTCGCTGACCAGTTCCGCGAGCTCGCCGCTCTCGCCCTCGACGCTGAGGATCAGGGTCTCGGGCACGGGCAGAGCAAGGTAGTGCTGCGACACGAAGGCATCGAGGATCTCGGCGGGCTCGGGAGCCTCGGCCTGCGCCCGCCCCAGCGAAGGGAAGTAGGCGTGGTCGCCAAGGTGACGGCCGCCGCGCACCATGGCGAGGTTCACGCAAACCTGCCCGCCCTCCACCACAACCGCAATCACGTCGGCGTCGATGTCGCTGCCGGTGGTCTCGACGGCCTGCTGGTGCAGGACGTCCGAGATCGAGGCAAGCTGGTCGCGCAGCGCGGCGGCCTCCTCGAAGCGCAGCGCCTCCGCCGCCTGGTGCATGCGGCTCTCGATGCCGCGCATCACGTCCTGGGTGCGGCCACGCAGGAAGTCCAGCGCCTGCTCGACGTCGGCAGCGTAGTCGGCATCGCTGATCAAGCCCACGCACGGCCCGCTGCAGCGCTGGATCTGGTGCAGCAGGCAGGGACGGCTGCGGTTGGCGAAGACCGTGTCCTCGCAGGTGCGCAGCCTGAACACCTTTTGCAGCAGGTGAACCGCGTCGCGCACCGCCCAGGAGTTGGGGTACGGGCCAAAGTAGCGGCTGCGTCGGTCCACCGCGCCGCGGTAGTACGAGATGCGCGGATACGCCTGGCCACCGATCTTCAGGTAGGGATAGCTCTTGTCGTCGCGGAACAAAACGTTGTAGCGCGGCGCCAGCGACTTGATGAGGTTGTTCTCGAGCAGCAGCGCTTCGGCCTCGGAGCGCGTCACCGTGGTCTCGATGCGCGCAATGCGCGCCACCATGTGCGCCACGCGCGGGCCCAGGGTCTTCTGGAAGTAGCTCGAGACGCGCCGCTTGAGGTCGCGCGCCTTGCCCACGTAGAGCGCCGTGCCCTCTGCGTCAAAATAGCGGTAGACGCCCGGCAGCGAGGGCAGCCCTTTGAGGATCGGAGCCGGGTCGAAGCGGGCGGGTTCGGAATCTGCCATCGCACTCGTGAATTCGCCGAAATCGAGTATGACAGACACTGCCCGCACGCCACCTCACGCCGCGCCGAACTGCGATCTGTTCTGCCAGGTGATCGACAACTACGGCGACGCCGGCTTTGCCTGGCGCCTGGCCCGCGCCCTGCACGCCGAGCGCGGCTGGCGCGTGCGCCTGTTCATCGACCGCCCGGCGACCCTCGCAAGCCTGGTGCCTGCGCTCGGCGCCGGCGCAGGGGCCGAAGGACTCGAGTCCGGGTTCACCGCTCAGAGCGTCGACGGCGTTGAAGTGCTGCCCTGGGATCGCGCCCTCGCGGCGCGTCCCGCCGGCATCGTGATCGAGGCCTTCGGGTGCCGCCTGCCCGACACCTACCTCGAGCGCATGGCCGCCGAGGCCGCGCCGCGCGCCTGGATCAACCTCGAGTACCTGAGCGCCGAGCCCTGGGTGCGCGGCTGCCACGCCCTGCCCTCGCCGCACCCGCGCCTGCCGCTGACCAAACACTTCTTCTTTCCGGGCTTCGAAGCGGGCACCGGCGGTGTACTGATCGAGCGCGGATTGGAGCAGGAGCGACTCGCCTTCCGTGCCGATCCGGCCGAGCGAGCCACGACGCTGGGGGCGCTGGGCGCCGACCCGCGCGCGCCCTTCACCGTCTTCCTGTTCTGCTACCCCTCAGCACCGCTGGCAGCGCTGGCCCAGGCGCTGGCGGCCTCGCCGCAGCCGAGCCAGTGGCTGCTGGCTCCCGGCGCAGCACGCGAGTTCGCGAGTCTGGCGCCGCCGCAAGCCCGCTGCGTCGCCCTGCCCTTCGTGCCCCAGGCCGACTTCGATCGCCTGCTCTGGTCGGTCGATCTGGCGCTGGTGCGTGGCGAGGATTCGTTCGTGCGCGCGCAGCTCGCTGCGGTTCCCTTCGTCTGGCAGGCCTACCCCCAGGCCGAGGGCGCCCACCTCGCCAAGCTCGAGGCCTTTGCTCGGCTCTACGCCGACGGCCTGAGCCCGGCGCCGGCCGCCGCATGGCTCGGGTTTTCCCGAGCATGGAACGAAGGCACCATGAGCAGCGCCACTTGGGATGCGCTGCGGGCCTCGCTGCCGGAACTCGCCAAGCACGCCGATTCCTGGCGCAGTCGCCTGGCAAGACTCGGGAGTCTTGCCGATGCGCTGGGCTCATTTGCCGAGGCCCGGCTAAAATAGCGGGCTGACCGCAAGCCAAACACACCTACGAACCCGGGTCGCCCGCAGCTCGCGCCGCCCCGTCATCCCCAGAGACATAACTCATGAAACTCGCGCAGGAACTCCGCTCGGGCAACGTCATCATGGTGGGCAAGGACCCCATGGTCGTGCTCAAGGCCGAATACAGCAAGTCGGGCCGCAACGCCTCGGTCGTCAAGGTGAAGCTCAAGAACATCCTCAATGGCTCGGGCACGGAAACCGTGTACCGCGCCGACGACAAGTTCGAACTGCTCATGCTCGACCGCAGGGAGGTGACCTACTCGTACTTCGCCGATCCGATGTACGTGTGGATGGACGCCGACTACAACCAGTACGAGATCGAGCCCGAGAGCATGGCCGACGCCCTGCACTACCTCGAGGACGGCCTGCCCGCCGAGGTCGTGTTCTACGAGGGCCGCGCCATCTCGGTCGAACTGCCCAACAATGTCGTGCGCGAGGTCACCTACACCGAGCCCGCCGTCAAGGGCGACACCTCGGGCAAGGTGCTCAAGCCGGCGAAGATCGCCACCGGCTTCGAGGTGCAGGTGCCCGCGTTCGTCGAGACCGGCGACCGCATCGAGATCGACACCCGCACCGGCGAGTACCGCAGCCGCGTGATGAAGTAGTCGCAGCACACGCCGCTGCGCAACGCCCCGCCCCGAGCGGGGCGTTGTGCGTTTACGGGCCTGGGGCAGCCGCCACCGGCCGTGCCGCGCGGGCTCAGAAGCCGGCGCCGGGCTGCTTCAGGTAATCGACTTCCGCGGGGGTGGAAGTTCGTCCCAGCACCGCGTTGCGGTGCGGGTAGCGGCCAAAGCGCGCGATGACCTCGGCGTGCCGCTCGGCCCACACCAGAGGCTCGGCCAGGCCGTCGAGCGCGAGCCCGGCAAACAGGCGCAAAGATTCGCGCTGATCCTCGGGGTGCTCCGAGTGCTCGAAGGGCAGGTACGCGAACCAGCGCTGCTCCAGGCTCAGTTCCCGGTCCCAGCCCCGCTGCACCATGCGGCGCGCCAGCGCGAGGGCGCGTCCGTCACCGGCGAAGGCCGCGGCCGTCCCGCGATGAAGGTTGCGCGGGAACTGGTCGAGCAGCACGACGAGCGCCAGCGCACCGCGCGCGGTATCGGCCCAATCGTCCAGGCTCCCGGCCAGTGCCGCCTCGACCAGGGCGCCGAAGCGGGCGCGGATCTCGGCATCGGTCTGCTCGGACTTCTCGAACCACACGCGCCGCGCGCCGCCCGCGCTGCGCACATCCGCGGGGTCGAACCAGTAGTCGAGCACGGCCTGCGCCGGCGGCGGAATGAGGCGACTCATGCCTGCCGCCCGGCGCCGCACTGCACGCTCGCACCCGCGTGGCGCGAGCTCAAGCGAACTCCAGCACCACGCGGCGCGTGCGGGCACTTTTCTTCTCGATCTTGGCCACGCGCAGCGCGCCTATCTGCCCGGTGCGCGACACGTGCGTGCCGCCGCAGGGCTGCAGGTCGATGCCCTCGATGCGCACCAGGCGCACCCGCCCCGTTCCCAGCGGTGGTGAAACGCTCATCGACTTCACCAGGCCCGGGTTGGCGGCAAGTTCCTCGTCGCTGATCCACTCCAGGCTCACCGGCACGTCGGCCGCAATCAGGCGATCCAGGCCCGCCTGCACCGCTGCACGCTCGAGCGGCGCAGTCATCGCGAAGTCGAGCCGCGCGTAGTCGCTGGTGATGCTGCAACCATCCACCGGCTCGCGCACCACCGCGCACAAAAGATGGGTGGCGGTGTGCAGGCGCATGTGGCGCTCGCGTCGCTCCCAGTCGACCAGAGCCCGCACGGTCGTGCCCGGCACGAGCAGCGCCCGCCACTCATCGCCTTCGAGCAGGTGCAGCGCGTCGTCGGGCGTGGCGTCGGGCCGCGGGCTCTTGCGCGTGTCGCTCACCCGCAGGCGCGCGCCGTCGGCCAGTTCGAGCCAGCCCGAATCACCCGCCTGGCCACCCCCCAGGGCGTAGAACACGGTGCGGTCGAGTTCCACCCCGTGTTCGTGCACCTCGGTCACGCGCGCCGTGCACTCGCGCAGATTTGCGTCGCGTCGATGCAGCGCTTCGCCGGCCATTCAGTTCTCGCGCGCCGCGGCAAACGCCGAACG
>DAOTEJ010000098.1:4793-7801 GCA_035454085.1 Burkholderiaceae bacterium
AACAGCCACTCTTCCGCCGCCTCGGCGCTGACCGGCTCGCCCCAGGGCAGCAGCAGCAGTGCCGAGACCAGCTTCTCGAACTCAGCGGCAAAGCGGTCGATGATCGCCTGCGGCTCACGGCACACGCGCTTGTCGGTGATCAGGCCGAACTGCACGCCGCCCGAGTACGACAGGATCGACACGCCCACCGCGATGTCGCCCGACTGCGGCACCCAGAACATCATGCGTCGGATCTGCGCGCCGGCCATGTAGAGCGGCTCGCGCGGCCCCGGCACGTTGGTCATCACGGCCGTCGCCTTGCTCGCCAGGATGTCGGTGATCTGCTTTTGCACCGCGCGGGGCGCAACACCCATCACCCCCAGCAGGCCCATGGCCAGCACCGCGGTGTAGCCGTGCTTGAGCTGCTCCATGCGGGCGCGCACCTCGTGCACGCGCGCGATCGGGTTGTCCATGCCCACCGGCAGCAGCAGAGGCACCAGACCGAACTTGTTGCCCAGCCCCTTGCTGCGCGGCCCGCGCAGGTTGACCGGCACCATGGCGCGCAGTTCGATCCCGTCGGTGAACTCGCCGCGGTCGGCAAGGTAGCCGCGGATCGCGCCCGCCACGCACGACAGCAGCACGTCATTGACCGACGCGCCCAGCGCGTAGCCCACCGCCTTGACCTCCTCGAGCGGCAGGGGTTCGTTCCACGCCACGACCTTGGAGCCGCCGGGGCGGCCCTTGAGGCTGGTCTCGCTGTCGGGATCCATCAGGGCGAGCGCGGCGGCGTCCTTCGACACCTGGGCCGCGACGCGCGCGTACTCGGTGGCGGCCTCGCCCACCATCTCGGGGTCGTCGAGGATCGCGCCATAGGCGTGCAACACACGCGTGGCGATGTCGCCGGTGCGGTCGAGCGCCTTGACGGTCGCATCGGTGATCGGTCGAAGCAGCGCCTCCCAGGGCGCGGGAGCGCCGCGCCCGTCCGCTGCCAGTTGCTCGAGCGCCGAGGGCGGCAGCTCGTGGCTCAGGCTGTCTTCGGACGAGCCGGCGGTCATCGACAGCAGCACCTGGATGAGCGCCATGCCGTCGGCGATCGCGTGGTGGATGCGCACCACCATCGCCTGGCCGCCCTCGACGTTGTCGATCAGGTGGAACTGCCACAGCGGCCGGTTGGGATCGAGCGCCTCGCCGGCCAGGCGCGCCGTGAACTTCTGGAAGTCGCGCCGCGTGCCCTTGCCCGGCAGCGCAACGCGGATCAGGTGCTGGTCGAGGTCGAAGTTGTCGTCCTCCTCCCAGTGCCAGCTGCCGGTGGCGTCGCTCACGGCACGCGCGCGGAAGCGGAAGTACGACAGAAAGCGCGACTCCAGCACGGCGCGCAGCCGGGCCAGGTCGAGCGGACGATCGTAGACATAGACGCCGACGATCATCATCAGGTTGCCCGGCGAGTCCATGCGCAGCCACGCCGTGTCGACCGGAGACATCTTCACCCGCTTGCCCATCGCTCTCGTCTCCTGGGGCACGCCGCGGCGCGCACCTCTTCTGTGGTTTTAACCCTTACGATAATCTAGCTACTTCCATTCACAAACGCGCGGCACCAAGCCGCCACACGGGGGAGACAGGAATGAGTGCCGATCTGACCAGCAAATTCGAGAAGGCCGTAGCCGAGTCCAAGAGCCTGCCCGAGCGTCCGGACAACCAGACCCTGCTCCAGCTCTACGCCCTGTACAAGCAGGCCACCACGGGCGACGTCGAGGGCAAGCGCCCGGGCTTCACCGACATGGTCGGCCGCGCCAAGTGGGACGCGTGGAACGAACTGGCGGGCACCGGCAAGGAAGACGCCATGAAGAAGTACATCGGCCTGATCGAGGACCTCAAGGGCTAGGACGCCCCCCGGCCCGACCGGCAAGGCCCGCGCTGCGGGCCTTTTTCTTGCGTGCCCGCGCTCAGGCGCGCGAGCGCGTCGCCTTCTTCTTGGCCGGTGCCTTGGCCGCCGTCTTGGTGGCGGCCTTGCGCTCGTGGGCCTGGTGGCCAAGCTCGGCGATCAGGTTGCGCTCGATGTGTTCCTCGAAGGTCCTGCGAAACGGACGCAACAGGAAGCCCAGCTTGACGTCGAGATCCACGTGACCGTCGGCGACGTGCATGTAGCCCTCCACGCCGCTGCGGTGAAAGTGCAGCGTGTCGCCCTCCCACTCGCTGGTCAGGTCGTACTCCTCGGCCATGTGGTCCGCCGCCTTCTGCACCGCCTTCTTGGCGGCCTTGATTCCGAGTCCGTGCACATGGACGATCTTGATGTCGCTCATCGGGGGCTCCTCAGCAACGGCGTCGATTGTCCCACGCCTCGGGGTTGAGCAGGTCGGGCGGACGCTCGCCCGCCAGCGCGGCGCGCGCGTTGGCCACCGCGCGCTCGGCCATGGCCAGTCGCGTGCCGTGCGTGGCCGAGGCGATGTGCGGGGTGAGCACGACATTTTCCAGGGCAGCGAGTGCCGGCGTCAGCGCGGGCTCGTTCTCGAACACGTCCAGCCCCGCCGCGGCCAGCCGCCCCGCGGCCAGTGCGGCCGCCAGCGCAGCGTCGTCGACCACGCCACCGCGGGCGATGTTCACGAGCACCGCGGCGGGCTTCATGCGGGCAAGCTGCTCCGCGCCGATGATGTGATGCACCGCCGGGCTGTAGGGCAGCACGATCACCAGGTGGTCGGACCGGATCAAAAGTTCGTCGAAGCTCACATGACGCGCGCCGCCCTCGAACTCGGCCGCCAGCCGCCGCCGGTTGTGATAGATCACCGGCATCCCGAAGCCCGCCGCCCGGCGCGCGATGGCGCGCCCGATGCGGCCCATGCCCAGCACGCCCAGCGTGGCGCCGTGCACCTCGGCTCCCAAGAACATCTCGAAGGTGTTGCGCCGCCACTGGCCGGAGCGCAGCCAGCGTTCGGACTCGCCCACGCGCCGCGCGGCAGCGAGCAGCAGCGCCCAGGCGTGATCGGCCGTGGACTCGGTGAGCACGTCGGGCGTGTTGGTGGCCAGCACGCCCG
>DAOTEJ010000099.1:0-7647 GCA_035454085.1 Burkholderiaceae bacterium
AACCGCATCGGCCAGGGCATCGAGTTCGACTACTGCTGCGTGCACGCGGCGCTCGCCCTGCGCGAGGACGGCTTCGAGACCATCATGGTCAACTGCAACCCCGAGACGGTGTCGACCGACTACGACACCTCGGACCGCCTGTACTTCGAACCGCTCACCCTCGAGGACGTGCTCGAGATCGTGGCCGTCGAGCAGCCCTGGGGCGTGATCGTGCAGTACGGCGGCCAGACTCCGCTCAAGCTCGCCCGGGCGCTCGAGGCCAATGGCGTGCCGATCATCGGCACCAGCCCCGAGTCGATCGACATCGCCGAGGACCGCGAGCGCTTCCAGAAGCTGCTGCACGAGCTGGGCCTGAGGCAGCCGCCCAACCGCACCGCGCGCACTGAAGAAGACGCCCTGCGCCTGGCGGGCGAGATCGGCTACCCGCTGGTGGTGCGTCCGAGCTACGTGCTGGGCGGCCGCGCCATGGACATCGTCCACGAGCCGCGCGACCTCGAGCGCTACATGCGCGAGGCGGTCAAGGTCAGCAACGACTCGCCCGTACTGCTCGACCGCTTCCTGGACAACGCCATCGAGGTGGACGTGGACGCCATTGCCGATGGCACCGAGGTGCGCATCGGCGGCGTGATGGAGCACATCGAGCAGGCCGGCGTGCACTCGGGCGACTCGGCGTGCTCGCTGCCGCCGTACTCGCTGCCCGCCGCGGTGGTGGACGAGATCCGCCGCCAGACGGTGCTCATGGCGCAGGCGCTCAAGGTCGTCGGACTGATGAACGTGCAGTTCGCCGTCACCGAGGCGCACGGCACCCATCCGGTGATCTACGTGCTCGAGGTCAATCCGCGCGCCTCGCGCACCGTGCCCTTCGTGTCGAAGGCCACGGGCGAGCCGCTGGCCAAGATCGCCGCGCGCTGCATGGCGGGCCGCACGCTCGCCGCGCAGGGCGCGAAGGTCGAGGTCGTGCCGCCCTACTACTCGGTCAAGGAGGCGGTGTTCCCCTTCGCCAAGTTCCTGGGCGTCGACCCGGTGCTCGGGCCCGAGATGCGATCCACGGGCGAGGTCATGGGCGTGGGCCGGACCTTCGGCGAGGCGCTGTTCAAGAGCCAGCTCGCCGCGGGCGCGAGCCTGCCGCCCTCGGGCACCGTGTTCATCTCGGTCAAGGACAGCGACAAGCCGCGCGCCGTCGAGGTCGCGCGCCTGCTCGCCGACCTGGGCTACCAGCTCGCTGCCACGCGTGGGACGGCGACGGTGCTCGCCGCCGCCGGCATCCCCGTGAAGCCGGTCAACAAGGTCAAGGACGGCCGCCCGCACATCGTGGACATGCTCAAGAACGGCGAGATCGCCCTGGTGATCACCACGGTGAGCGAGAACCGGCTCGAGATTGCCGACTCGCGCTCGATCCGCGTCACGGCACTGGGACAGCGCGTGACCTACTACACCACGATCGCGGGTGGCCGCGCGGCGGTGGAGGGCATACGCCACCGGGCCTCGAGCGAGGTCTACGACATCCAGGGACTGCACGCCACCCTGGCCTAGACGCGGCGCGGTTGCGCGCGTTGCGGTGCGAGGCTAAAGTCCGCTCCCAGCAGTCTTGGCCCCGGCGCAGTGCCGGGGCCTTTGTTTTCATTGCCGATCATGCCCATACCCATCACCGCCCGCGGGGCCGAGAAACTCAAGGCCGAGCTGCAGAAGCTCAAGGCCGTGGACCGTCCCGCCGTGGTCCAGGCCATCAAGGAAGCCCGCGAAAAGGGTGACCTGTCGGAGAACGCCGAGTACGACGCGGCGCGCGAGCGCCAGGGCTTCATCGAGGGCCGCATCATGGAACTCGAGGGCAAGCTCGGGGCGCTGCAGATCATTCATCCGGCCGAGGTCGACGCGGGGGGCCGCATCGTCTTTGGCGCGACCGTCGAGCTCGAGGACCTCAAGACCAGCGAGGTCGTGAAGTACCAGATCGTCGGCGACGACGAGGCCGACATCAAGGTGGGGCTGATCTCGATCTCCAGCCCGATCGCGCGCGCGCTGATCGGCAAGAGCGAGGGCGACGTGGCCGAGGTCGCCGCCCCCGGCGGGCTGCGTTCCTACGAGATCCTGGGCGTCGACTACCTCTGAGCCGCCCGCCGGTGCCGGGCGGGGCTAGCGTGCCTTGGTCTGGCCGCGGCGCCCGGTCGGCGCCACGCTAGGCCGGCGCGGCGGCACCTTGCGTTCGGTGCGGCGGATCTCGCCACTGGTGGCCTTGGTGGCGGCCTTGCGCACGGTGGAGCGGGGCGCCGAGGGCTTGCTCGCGGGCGCCTTGGCCGAGCGCTCGGGAGCCTCTTCGGGCGGCCGGGGGCGGTAGAGCACCAGGAGCTTGCCGATGGCCTGGACTCGGCCGGCGCCCAGCGCCTCGGCCACGGCCTGATAGATCGCCTCGCGTTGCTCGCGATCGTCGCCCGGCACCCGCACCTTGATGAGTTCGTGGGCAGCCAGGGCGCGGTCGATCTCCTTCATCACCGCCTCGGTGAGCCCCTGGTTGCCCAGCAGCACGACGGGATTGAGGGGGTGAGCCCGGGCGCGCAGCTCGAGGCGCTCGTCGCGGGTGAGGGTCAGTTCGGCCATGTGTAGCCTCCTTTTGAAAGTATTCTAGTTTCACCATGCCCAAGGCGACGAAGAAACACCGCTCCAACCGCGAGTGGATCGAGAGGCACATCAACGATCCCTTCGTGAAGAAGTCGCGCCAGGAGGGCTATCGCGCGCGCTCCGTCTACAAGCTCACCGAGCTCGATGACAAGGAGCGGCTGCTCAAGCCTGGCATCACCGTGGTCGACCTGGGCGCCGCCCCCGGCAGTTGGACGCAGATCGTGTGCGAGCGCCTGCGCGACAAGGCGGGTCAGATGCGGGGCAAGGTGATCGCCATGGACATCCTGCCGATGGATCCGTTGCCGGGCGTGGACTTCATCCAGGGCGACTTTCGCGAGCAGGCGGTGGCCGACCAGTTGGCCGCCCTGCTGGGAGGCGAGAAGGTCGATGTCGTGCTCTCGGACATGTCGCCCAACCTGTCCGGGGTGTCCGCCGCCGACGCCGCGCGCTCGGCCCTGCTCAACGAGCTGGCCCTCGAGTTCGTTCTGGCCCACCTGAAGCCCGAGGGGGCATTCGTGACCAAGGCCTTTCAGGGCAGCGGGTATTCGCAATTCGTCGAGGCGCTCAAGCGACACTTCAAGGCGGTGGCCACGCGCAAGCCGGCAGCCTCGCGTGACACCTCGGCCGAGACCTATCTCGTGGCGCGCGGCCTGAAGGACGGCGCCGGTGCGCCGCCGCCGTCAGCGGGGTAAACCCGCTTTCGCGTCAGCAGCACTTGAGGCACCGGCCGGCGGCCCTTAAGTTAGGGGTCCGGTCCGGGACTAGAATCGGTCCAAACGCACATCTGGCCGGGGCAGGGCGCCCGCCCTCCCGAGCCGCCGCTAGGAGACTCTGTTGAACAACAACATGCTCGCGAAGGCCGCGATCTGGATGGTGATCGCCCTCGTGCTTTTCACGGTCTTCAAGCAGTTCGAGACCCGCAAGGCACCGGTCGAGGCCACCAGCTACACCCAGTTCATGGAGGAGGCCAAGGCGGGCAAGATCAAGCGCGTCGACGTGCAGGGCCGCACTCTGAGCGTCACGCCCAACGAGGGCGCGCGCTACACGCTGACCTCGCCCGGCGACCTGTGGATGGTCGACGACCTGCGCAAGGCCGGCGTGCAGGTCTACGGCAAGCCGGAGGAAGAGCAGTCGCTGCTGACCACGATCTTCGTCTCGTGGTTCCCCATGCTGCTGCTGATCGGCGTGTGGATCTTCTTCATGCGCCAGATGCAAGGCGGCGGCAAGGGCGGCGCCTTCAGCTTCGGCAAGAGCCGCGCGCGCATGCTCGACGAGAGCAACAACACCATCACCTTCGTCGACGTGGCCGGCTGCGACGAGGCCAAGGAAGAGGTCCAGGAACTGGTCGAGTTCCTGCGCGACCCCACCAAGTTCCAGAAGCTCGGCGGGCGCATTCCGCGCGGCGTGCTCATGGTCGGCAGCCCGGGCACCGGCAAGACCCTGCTCGCCAAGGCCATCGCCGGCGAGGCCAAGGTGCCATTTTTCAGCATCAGCGGCTCGGACTTCGTCGAGATGTTCGTGGGCGTGGGCGCTGCCCGCGTGCGCGACATGTTCGAGAACGCCAAGAAGCACGCGCCCTGCATCATCTTCATCGACGAAATCGACGCCGTGGGCCGCCAGCGTGGCGCGGGCCTGGGCGGCGGCAACGACGAGCGCGAGCAGACCCTCAACCAGATGCTCGTCGAGATGGACGGCTTCGAGACCGGCATGGGCGTGATCGTGATCGCCGCGACCAACCGCCCCGACGTGCTCGACCCCGCACTGCTGCGCCCGGGCCGCTTCGACCGTCAGGTTGTCGTGCCGCTGCCCGACATCCGCGGCCGTGAGCAGATCCTCAACGTGCACATGCGCAAGGTGCCTATCGGCGCCGACGTCAAGGCCGACGTTCTGGCGCGCGGCACCCCGGGCTTCTCGGGCGCGGATCTGGCCAACCTGGTCAACGAGGCGGCGCTCTTTGCCGCGCGGCGCAACGGCCGCGTCGTCGAGATGCACGACTTCGAGAAGGCCAAGGACAAGATCATGATGGGCGCGGAGCGCAAGTCCATGGTCATGTCCGAGGAGGAGCGCCGCAACACGGCGTATCACGAGTCGGGGCATGCCATCGTCGCGCGCCTGGTGCCCAAGAGCGACCCGGTGCACAAGGTCACCATCATTCCTCGCGGGCGAGCGCTGGGCGTGACCATGCAGCTGCCCACCGAGGATCGCTACGCCTACGACCGCACCTACCTGCTGTCGCGCATCGCGGTGCTGTTCGGCGGCCGCATCGCCGAAGAGGTGTTCATGAACCAGATGACCACCGGCGCCAGCAACGACTTCGAGCGCGCCACGCAGATGGCCCGCGACATGGTCACCCGCTACGGCATGAGCGACGTGCTCGGCCCCATGGTCTACGCCGAGAACGAGGGCGAAGTATTCCTGGGACGCTCGATCACCAAGACCACGCACATGTCCGAAGAGACGATGCGCAAGGTCGACACCGAGATCCGCCGCATCATCGACGAGCAGTACGCCCTGGCGCGCAAGCTGATCGAGGACAACCGCGACAAGGTCGAGGCCATGACGCGCGCCCTGCTCGACTGGGAAACGATCGACGCCGAGCAGATCGACGACATCATGGACGGCCGCCCGCCGCGCCCGCCCAAGGTGACCACGCCGAGTTCGTCGGGCAGTTCCTCCGGGCCGGCCAGTGGCGTGGCCGGGGCCGCCGCGCCTGCCTGAGCGCGCCGCAGGCCGTGACGGGGCCGCCTCAGGGCGGCCCTGTTCTTTTTGACGCCGCTCAGTGCCGCCGCGGGCGGTCACGGATAGGCGGGGCAGGGGTCGCTGCGCTGCTCACTAGAATCGCGCAAATGAACCACGCTGGCGCTCACGCACCCGGCACGCGCCCTGCCCATTGGCAGATCGCAGGCGGCGTGGTGTCGTTTGCCCGGCCGCTGATCATGGGCATCGTCAACGTCACGCCCGACTCGTTTTCGGACGGGGGCCGCTACTTCGATCCGGGGCGCGCGATCGAGCATGGCCAGCGTCTCGTCGCCGAGGGCGCCGACCTGCTCGACATCGGCGGCGAGTCCACCCGCCCGGGCGCGGCCGAAGTCGGCGTGGACGAAGAACTCGCCCGCGTGCTGCCGGTGCTGCGCGGACTGCGCGACGCCGGTGCGCCGCTCTCGGTCGATACCAGCAAGCCGCAGGTCATGCGCGCCGCGCTTGCCGAGGGCGCGGCCATCGTCAACGACGTGCGGGCGCTGGCGGCGCCCGGCGCGATCGAGGCCGTGAGGGATCACGACTGCGGCCTGGTGCTGATGCACATGCAGGGTGCGCCGCGCGGCATGCAGGCCGATCCGCGCTACGACGACGTGGTGGCCGAGGTCAGGGACTTCCTCCTCGCGCGCGCTGCCGCCTGCGAGGCGGCCGGCATCGCGCGAGGCCGGATCGCGCTCGATCCGGGCTTTGGCTTCGGCAAGACGCTGGCCCACAATCTCGCCTTGCTGGGTCGGCTCGAGTGCCTGGCGGCAACGGCCTACCCGGTGCTGGCGGGCCTGTCGCGCAAGTCCATGCTGGGCGCCATCACCGGTCGCCCCGCGGATGAGCGCGCGGTAGCCTCGGCGGCGGCGGCCTTGCTTGCCGTGCAGCGCGGCGCGCGCATCGTGCGCGTCCACGACGTGGGCGCGACCGTCGATGCGCTGAAGGTCTGGCAGGCGCTCCAGGACAACGACCAACAAGAACAGGGAGGCAGTCGATGAGCCGCAAGTACTTTGGCACCGACGGCGTGCGTGGCACGGTGGGGCAGGATCCCATCACCCCGGACTTCGTGCTGCGCCTGGGGCAGGCGGCTGGCCGCGTGCTGCGCGCGCGCAGTGGGGGGCAGCGGCCCGCGGTGCTGATCGGCAAGGACACGCGCGTCTCGGGCTACATGCTCGAGGCTGCGCTCGAGGCGGGCTTCTCCAGCGCGGGTGTGGACGTGGTGCTGTGCGGCCCGCTGCCCACGCCGGCGGTGGCCTACCTCACGCGTGCCCAGCGGCTCGACGCGGGCGTCGTGATCAGCGCCTCGCACAATCCGTATCCCGACAACGGCATCAAGTTCTTCTCGGCGCGCGGCACCAAGCTGCCCGACGAGATGGAATTGCAGATCGAGGCGGAGCTCGAGCGTGGCTTTGCCTGCGTCGCGAGCCAGGACCTTGGCAAGGCGCGCCGCCTGGAGGACGCCGCCGGGCGCTACATCGAGTTCTGCAAGAGCAGCTTCCCGAGCGAGCTCGACCTCAAGGGCATGCGCATCCTGGTCGACAGCGCGCACGGCGCCGCCTACCACGTGGCGCCCTTCGTGTTCCACGAACTCGGCGCCGAGGTGGTGTCGATCGGCAACACGCCCAACGGCTTCAACATCAACGACGGGGTCGGCGCCACCCACACCGAGCACCTCGCGCACGAGGTCGAGCGCGCGGAGGCGGATCTGGCCATCGCGCTCGACGGCGACGCCGACCGGCTGGTGATGGCCGACGCGCAGGGGCGCATCTACAACGGCGACGAACTGCTCTACGTGATCGTGCGCGACCGCATGCGCCAAGGCCCGGTGGCCGGCGCGGTGGGCACGCTGATGACCAACTACGCGCTCGAACGGCGCTTCGCGGAACTGGGCGTGCCCTTCGCCCGCGCCAAGGTGGGCGACCGCTACGTGCTCGAGCAACTCGAGCAGCGCGGCTGGCTGTACGGCGGCGAGGGATCGGGGCATCTGCTCACGCTCGACCGCCACACCACCGGCGACGGCATCGTCAGCAGCCTGCAGGTGCTGGCGGCGTTGCGCCGCAGCGGCCAGACCCTGGCCGAACTCACCGCCGACCTGCGCCTGATGCCCCAGGTGCTGCTCAACACGCGGGTCGAGCGTGGCTTCGACTGGCAGTCGCACGCGCCCTTGTCGCGGCGCGTGGCCGAGGTCGAAGAAGCGCTGGCCGGGTCGGGCCGGGTGCTGATCCGGCCCTCGGGCACCGAGCCCGTGCTGCGTGTCATGGTCGAGGCCGAAGACGCCGACCTCGCCGACGCGCT
>DAOTEJ010000100.1:0-4526 GCA_035454085.1 Burkholderiaceae bacterium
GAACAGATCGGCCTCGAACTTGGGCAACTGGCCGGTGCCCACCAGGGTCTCGCGGTTCACGATGTAGGGCGTGTAGCACTCGGTGTAGCCGTGCTCGAGCGTTTGCACGTCGAGCATGAACTGCGCGAGCGCGCGGTGCAGCCGCGCCACCGGCCCGCGCATGAAGGCAAAGCGCGCGCCGGCCAGCTTGGCCCCGGCGTCGAAGTCCAGCCCGAGCGGGCCGCCCAGGTCCACGTGATCCTTGACCGCGAAGTCGAAGGCGCGCGGCGTGCCCCAGCGGCGCTGCTCGGCGTTGGCGTGCTCGTCCTTGCCCACCGGCACCGATTCGTGCGGCAGGTTGGGCACGTCGAGCATCAGCGCGTCGAGTCGGTCGCGGATACCGGCGAGCTGATCTTCCAGCAGCTTCAGTTCATCGGGGATGGCGGCGGCCTCGGCCATCAGCGCGGCGGCGTCCTGGCCCTGGCCGCGCGCCACGCCGATCTGCTTGGAAAGCGCGTTGCGCCGCGCCTGCAGTTCCTCGGTGCGGGTCTGCACTGTCTTGCGCTCGGCCTCGAGCAGGTTGAACGCTTCCACCGGGAAGGCGTAGGGGCGCGTGGCCAGCCGCGCCACGGTGGCGTCGAGCTGCTTGCGCAGGAGATTGGTGTCGAGCATGGCGTGTCCTTGAAGGCCCGCATCGCGGACCGCGGAGAATGTCGCTGGGAGCGCGCGCGGCGGTGCCGCGCGCAAGGGCGATCAGGGCGCGGAGCGGGAACTTCGCGCGGCCGCGGTCCAAGCCGGCTCGGCACGGCCGGCGCGGTGGGCAGGAAGGCAAAGATGCGGCTTCATGGAGCGGATTGTCGCGCCCGCGGTGCCGACCACGCAAGCCGCGACGGCGAACTACCAGGCCCGGTCGAAGAACTTCGCCAGGCCGTCCTCGCCCATCTGGCGGGCGTCGCCGATCTCGCCCTCGCGCGTGGCGTAGACCACGCGGCCCTGGGCGTCGAGCACGGCAATCGCCGGGATGCCCTTTTTCAGCGGCACGCCGTACTGCTCCGCTAGATCGAGATTCTTCTTGAAGCGGCCCACGTCGACCTTGACCACCTCGAAGTCGCGCGCCACCAGCGGCTTGAGGCTGCCCTGCTTCATCGACTGGTCGAGCACGATGCAGTCCGGGCACCAGTTGGCCCCGAACACCACCAGCACCTTGCGCCCCCGGCTTGCGGCGGCGGCCAGGGCCTGCTTGATGTCGGCGTGCGCGTCGGTGCCCTCGTCGTAGGCGATCCACCTGCCGGTCGCGGGCGTGACGGCCGCCGGCGCGTTCGCAGGGGTCTGCGCCGATGCCGCGCCGAACGGCGCAAGCACTGCACTCAAGATCAGGGCCAGGCTTGCGGCCGGGAAGTCGAAGCGGATCATGGTGTTTCCTGGGACGTTCGCGCGGCGCGGTTGGCCTCGCGCAGTTGTTGCAGCCTCTCGGCGATGCGCGCCTCGAGACCCCGGTCGGTGGGCTGATACCAGGCGGCCTCGGGCACGCCCTCGGGCAGATAGCGCTCGCCTGGCGCGAAGCCGCCGGCTTCGTCGTGCGCGTAGCGGTAGGCGCTGCCGTAGCCCAGGTCCTTCATCAGCCGTGTGGGCGCGTTGCGCAGATGCATGGGCACGGGCCGGCTGCCGTCTTGCGCCACGAACTCGCGCACCGCGTTGTAGGCGGTGTAGACCGCGTTGCTCTTCGCGGCGACGGCGAGGTAGACGACGGCCTGGGCCAGGGCCAGTTCGCCCTCGGGCGAGCCGAGCCGCTCGTAGATCTCGGCCGCCTCGCGCGCCAGCGTGGTGGCGCGCGGGTCGGCCAGGCCGATGTCCTCGACCGCCATGCGGATCACGCGCCGCGCCACGTAGCGGGCATCGGCGCCGCCGTCGAGCATGCGCACCATCCAGTAGAGCGCGGCGTCCGGGTCGGAGCCGCGCACTGCCTTGTGCAGGGCCGAGATCTGGTCGTAGAAGGCCTCGCCGCCCTTGTCGAAGCGGCGCAGCGTGGCGGGCAGAGCGCGGCGCAGGAAAGCGGCGTCCACGGCCGCCTGGCCCTGTTTGCCCGCCATCGCCGCCACGACCTCGAGCGCGTTGAGCAGGCGGCGCGCATCGCCGTCGGCGGCGTCGATCAGCATGCGGCGGGCGTCCGCGTCGAGCGCGAGCCCGGGCAGCTCGCGCTCGATCGCGCGCTCGAGCAACCGCGCCGCCTCGTCGGGCGCGAGCGGCTCCAGCACGTAGACCGCCGAGCGCGACAGCAGCGCACCCACCACTTCGAAGCTCGGGTTCTCGGTGGTCGCGCCGATGAACACGAACAGGCCCGACTCCACGTGCGGCAGGAAGGCGTCCTGCTGGGCCTTGTTGAAGCGGTGCACCTCGTCGACGAAAACGACCGTGGCGCGGCCGGTGGTCCGCTGCGTGGCCTGAGCACGCTCCACCGCCTCGCGGATGTCCTTGACCCCGCCCAGCACCGCCGAGATGGCGATGAACTCCAGCCCGAAGGCGTCGGCCATGAGCCGCGCGAGTGTGGTCTTGCCCACGCCCGGCGGACCCCAAAGGATCATCGAGTGCGGCCGGCGCGACTCGAAGGCCGCGCGCAGCGGCCGCCCCTCGCCCAGCAGGTGCGCCTGCCCCACCACCTCGTCGAGGTGGCGCGGGCGCAGGCGCTCGGCCAGCGGCGCCGAGGCGGCAGGCACGGCGGCGGGCGAACCAAATAGGTCGGGGCCGGGATTGGTGCTGGTCACGCTGGCAGGCTAGCATCCGGCGCGTCCCGAGAGCGGCCGTCCGAGTCCGCCCTCGAACCCCCCACCCAAGGAGACCCCGTGCCCGCCTGCCCTGCCCCCAAGCATTCGCATCCCTGGCTGCGCGCCGCCTGCGCCGCCGCCCTGACGCTGGCGCTGCTCGAGGCCGCACCGGCGCACGCCCAGTCCGGCGAGGCCGCGCTGGCTGCCGCGGCGGCCGAGCCCGGCGCGGTGCGCACGCCCAGCGGGCTGGTGTTCCGCTCGCTCAGGGACGGCACCGGCGCCCAGCCCGCCGCCACCGACACGGTGCGCGTGAACTACCGCGGCACCCTGCCCGACGGGCGCGAGTTCGATTCCTCGTACAAGCGCGGCCAGCCCGCGAGCTTCGCGCTCAACCGCGTGATCGCCTGCTGGACCGAGGGCGTGCAGAAGATGAAGGTCGGCGGCAAGGCCAAGCTGGTGTGCCCGCCCTCGATCGCCTACGGCGATCGCGGCGCCGGCCGCGACGTTCCGCCTGGCGCGACCCTGATCTTCGAGGTCGAGCTGCTCGACGTCGCCCCGGCGCGCTGAGCATGGCGGCCGACGGCTCGACCCGGGCGGTGCTCTACGCGCTGGGCGCGAACACCGGCATTGCCATCACCAAGTTCGCGGCGGCGGCCTACACGGGTTCGGGCTCGATGCTCGCCGAGGGCATCCACTCGCTGGCCGACTGCGGCAACCAGCTGCTCCTGCTGCTGGGCATGAAGCGCGCGCAGCGGCCCGCCACGGCCGACCATCCGCTGGGCCATCACCGCGTCGTTTACTTCTACTCGATGATGGTGGCGGTGCTGCTGTTCTTCGTGGGCGGGCTGTTCTCGGTCTACGAGGGCGTGCATCGCGCCCTGAACCCCGGAGAACTGCACCAGCCCGTGGTGGCGCTGGCGGTGCTGGGCGTGGCCATCGTGCTCGAAGCCTTCTCGCTGTGGGGCGCGATGAAGGAGATCCGCAAGGTCCAGGGCGGCCGCAGCTTCATGCAGTGGTTCCGCGAGACGCGCGAGAGCGTGCTGATGGTCATCGCCGGCGAGGACATCGCCGCCCTTGGCGGCCTGGTGCTGGCCTTCGTGGCCGTGGCCGCCAGCGCGCTCACCGGCAATCCGCTCTACGACGCGCTCGGTTCCGTGGCGATCGGCGCGCTGCTGGTGGTCGTGGCCATCGCCGTGATGCTCGAGGTCAAGGGCATGATCGTGGGCGAGTCGGCCGAGCCCCGGCTGCGGGCCGAGATCGAGGCCTGGATCGTGGCCCGTCCCGAGGTCGACGAGGTGATGCGCATCGTCACCCTGCAATGGGGCGAGAAGCTGGTGGTGTCGGTGCAGGCCAAGATGCGCTGGCACGACGCGATCCCGGCGCTGATCGCCGACATCAACCGGGTCGAGGACGACCTCAAGCGGCACTTCCCGCAGGTGGGCTGGACCTTTTTCGAGCCCGACGTGCCGCACGCCCAGCGCGCGTGAACCTGGCGCTGCGTCCCTACCGGGCGGACGAGGCACGCGCCCTCGCCGCCTTGTATCGCGACTCGGCGCGTGGACTGGGGCCGGCCGCCTACAGCCCCGCGCAAGTCGCGGCCTGGGCGGCATCGGCCGAGGACGAAGCCGCGTTCGCCGCCAAGCTGGCCTGCGGCACGACGCTCGTGGCCGAGTTCGATGGGCGGCTGGCCGCCTTCGGGCAACTGCATCCGCAGGACCACCTCGCCCTGCTCTACACGGCGCCCGCCTTCAGCCGCCGCGGCATCGGCCGCGCCATCGCGGCCGC
>DAOTEJ010000100.1:4626-7643 GCA_035454085.1 Burkholderiaceae bacterium
CAGAAGCGCAGCTTGCGCCCGCTGCCGCAGGGGCACGGCGCGTAGGGACCGCGGCGCTGGTCGGTCTGGGCGACCTCGCGCATCAGCTCGGCCGGAGCGCGGCCCGCATCGAGCAGGGCCCTCATGCGCTGCATCGCGGGCCGGGTGTGGGTGAAGAACTTGTAGAGGCCGGCACAGAGGTAGTTCTGTCCCTCCTCGCCATCGTGCGAGCGCGCGAAGCGATCCTTGGGGCAGCCGCCGTTGCACAGCGACCTCACCTCGCACTGGCGACACTGCTGGGTGAGCGAATCGAGCTTGTTGCGCCCGAACTCGCGCTGCGCGGGCGAGGCCACCAGTTCGAGCAGGTGCGTCTTGTGGATGTTGCCCAGCTTGAAGCGCGGTTCGACGAAGTGATCGCAGGCGTAGAGGTCGCCGTTGTATTCGAGCGCCGGGCCGGTGCCGCACTCGGGCGCGTGAATGCACAGCAGATGCCTGCCGTAGGTGGCCTCGAGCGTGACGTCGAACATCTGCACGTAGACGCGGCCGATGTCGTGGCGCACCCACTCCTCGAACACGTCGATCAGGAACTGGCCGTACTGCTCGCCCCCCACCGAACGCTCGGTCACGTGGTTGCCGGTCTGGGTGTAGAGCAGGCGCTTGCCGCGCGGCTGCGCGCTCCAGCCCAGGTTGGCGATGGCGATGGTGTCGGCGGTGGCGCGCTCGACGATGGGAATGAACTGGATCCAGGTGGCGCCCAGCTCGTCGCGGAAGAACTGGTAGACGCGCCGCCCGTGGTGCTGGTTGGCGGCGTTGACCGTACACAGCACGTTGAAGTCCACGCGGTGACGACGCAGCGCCTCCCAGCCCTTCATCACCAGGTCGAACGTGCCCTTGCCGTTGCGGGTGACCCGGTAGGCGTCGTGCAGGTCGCGCGGGCCGTCGACCGAGAGGCCGATCAGAAACCCGTGCTGCTTGAAGAAGGCGCACCACTCGTCATCGAGCGCGATGCCGTTGGTCTGGAAGGTGTGCTGGATCCGCTGACCCGGCCGCTTGTACTGCTCCACAAAAGCCATGGTCTGGCGGAAGAAGGCCAGGCCCATGAGGGTGGGCTCGCCGCCTTGCCAGGCAATCGTCACCTCGGGCGCGCGGTGCGACTCGAGCAGCTGGCGGATGTAGGCCTCGTGCGTGGCCGCCGACATGCGGTGCTTCTCGTCCGGGTAGAGCGCCTCCTTGGACAGGAAGAAGCAGTACTTGCAGTCGATGTTGCAGGTCGAGCCCGAAGGCTTGGCGAGCAGGTGGAAGTGCGGCGGCGCCGTCGCGGCGATGAGCGGGTCGATCGCGGGGGAGGTGTTCGCAGACATGGCCGGCTCTCGGAAGCGGTTCGCAACTCGTCGCGAGCATAGCGACAGGGTGCGGTGGGGCGGGCGGCACCCCGGCCCGGCGTCGGGACATTGCACCGGGGCGGGGGGGCCCTCCGCCCCGGGCGAGACTCTATCGAGCTGCCTTGCCGCTGACTTCGGGCTCGTCGGCCGAGTCGAACAGCGTGCGGGACAGGAAGCCCGCGGCAATCGCGCCGGCGATCGGCGCCACCCAGAACAGCCACAACTGCTGCAGCGCCCAGCCGCCCACGAAGAGCGCCGGGCCGGTGCTGCGCGCCGGGTTGACCGAGGTGTTGGTCACCGGGATGCTGATCAGGTGGATGAGCGTGAGCGCCAGACCGATGGCGATGCCGGCGAAGCCCACCGGCGCGCGCTTGTGAGTGGCGCCGAGGATGATGATCAGGAACATGAAGGTCATCACGACCTCGGTGACCAGCGCCGCGCCGAGGCCGTACTTGCCTGGCGAGTGCTCGCCAAAGCCGTTGGACGCGAAGCCGCCGGCCAGATCGAATCCGGCCTTGCCGCTGGCGATCACGTAGAGCACGGCCGCGGCGACGATGGCGCCGGCCACCTGCGCCACCACGTAGGGCAGCAGGCTCGCGGCCGGGAAGCGTCCGCCCGCCCACAGTCCGAACGAGACCGCAGGATTGAAGTGCCCGCCCGAGATTGGCCCCAGCGCGTAGGCGGCGGTGAGCACGGTCAGGCCGAAGGCAAGCGCCACGCCGGCGAAGCCGATGCCGAGTTCCGGGAAGGCCGCGGCCAGCACGGCGCTGCCGCAGCCGCCGAGCACGAGCCAGAAGGTGCCAATGAATTCAGCTGCAAGCTTGGGGGTCACGTCTCGGGTCTCCTGGGTGAGGCAGGTTGCGATGCCGGACGCGACTGCGCCGGCGGGGGGTCGGGGCTACTTGTCTTCGAGCACGTCCGCGCCCTTGGGCGGCACGAAGCGGAAGGTGTCGGGCTCGACGCGCGGGTTGCGCTGCAGCTTGGAAAAGCTCAGGCGCGAAGTCTGGCCGAATCCGTCCACGAGTTCCATCTCCGCCGGCAGGCCGTCGCGAAAGCCGATGCGGATGCGCTCGAACGTGGAGTCGCGGGTGCGCGGGCGCGCGGCAATCCACGCCAGGCCCGCGGCCGCGCCGTCCTCGGCGACCTCGAACTCGCGTTCGAAATCGTTGGCGCCGAACAGGATCGAGGCCGGGCTCGCGGGCAGGCTGGCGGCGAGCTTGCGCACCGTCACCTGATTCAGGTCGCGGTCGTACATCCACAGGCGCTGGCCGTCGCTCACCAGCACCTGCTCGTAGGGCTGCTCGTAGGTCCAGCGAAAGCGCCCGGGACGCTGGAACACGAAGCTGCCGCGCGCGGGCTGGCCCACCGCCTGCCCGTCGCGGCGCGCGACGCGCTGGCTGAACTCGCCCTTGGCGCTCTGCGTTGCCGTGAGGAAGGCGCGCAACTGCTCGATGCCGCCCGAGGCATGCGCCGGCCCGACCCACGCGGCGGCGGCCAGGGCCAGCACCGCGGCCCACAGGTGGCCGCGAGCCTCGCGACCTGGGCGCGCGTCAGTTCTCATCGCGGCTGGGCACGATGATTTCGCGGTTGCCGTTGCTGTGCATGGCGCTCACCAGGCCGGCCTTTTCCATGTCCTCGAGCAGGCGCGCGGCGCGG
>DAOTEJ010000101.1:0-7542 GCA_035454085.1 Burkholderiaceae bacterium
GCGCTATGCGCCGAGCGCGGCGTGCGCCACGGGCAGCTCAACCTGGTGACCGTGAACGAAGCCGGCAAGCACACCCACCCGCACAGCCACACCCACCCGCATCTGACCCCGCACCTCTGAGCGCGCGGCGCTCGCGCCACTGATGGCACGGCGCCTCACTGGCAGTTGAGTAAGGTCAAGGCGGGCGTATGAACTTTCCGAAATAGTTCATACGCGCCCGACTTGTGGCGCATTCCCGCTCCGGTGAACGCGTGCTCGCCTGCTCGTCCCGACCTGGTCTTGCGCCAAGCGCCCTATCCCGCGCCATCCTGCTTGCCTGGGCCTGGCCGCTTGCCAGCCTCGCCGGGGGCGTTCAGACGCTCGACCCCGTCGAGGTGAGCGCCAGCCGCGGCTCGATCGTGGGCGGCGCCGAGTCCGCCAGCGAGGGGACCATCACCGGCATCCAGATCACCACCCGCCCCTGGCTGCGGCCCGCCGAATTGCTCGAGTCCATCCCTGGCCTGATCGTCACCCAGCACTCGGGCGACGGGAAGGCAAACCAGTACTTCCTGCGCGGCTTCAACCTCGACCACGGCACCGATTTCGCGGTCAGCGTGATGGGCATGCCGGTCAACCTGCCTACCCACGCTCACGGCCAGGGCTACATCGACCTCAACTTCCTGATCCCGGAGCTGGTCGAGACGATCCGCTACCGCAAGGGGCCCTACTCGGTGCTGCAGGGCGACTTCGCGTCCGCGGGCTCCTCGGCCTTCGAGTACCGGCGTCTGCTGGATCCGTTTGCGGAGGTCACGGTGGGCAACCACGGCTACCTGCGCGTGCTGGGCGCCGGCGCGCCCGCGGTAGGCCGCGGCAATCTGCTGATCGCCGCCGAGGGCTACCACAACGACGGCCCCTGGGACGTGCCTCAGGACTTTCGCAAGGGCAACGCAGTGCTGCGCTACACCCAGGGCACGCTGGCCGAGGGCTACGACCTCACGGGCACCTACTACCGGGCCAAGTGGACGGCGACTGACCAGGTCGCGCAACGGGCGATCGATGCCGGCCTGATCGGGCGCTTCGGCTCGCTCGACTCCTCCTCCGGCGGCGACACCGAGCGCTACTCGCTCTCGGGCCAGTGGGGTCACCAGGACACGCACGGCGGCTGGCAGGCCAATGCCTACGCCTTTGCCTACCGCCTCAACCTGTTCTCGAACTTCACTTACGCGCTCAACGACGAGGTCAACGGCGACCAGTTCGAGCAGGCCGACCGGCGCCGCACCTGGGGCGGCACCCTGTTGCGCCGGATCGACGCGCCCGTGGCCGGCGTGCCGGTGCAATGGCTGGGCGGCCTGCAACTGCGGCAGGACCGCATCGACCCCGTGGGTCTGTACCTCACCACCGCGCGCGAGCGTCTGACGACGGTGCGTCAGGATCAGGTCACCCAGACCCAGGCGGCGATATTCGGCGAGGCGGCCGTACAGGTGCAGCCCTGGATGAGCTTGGTGGCCGGGCTGCGCGTGGACCAGATGCGCGTCAAGGTGGACAGCAGCCTGCCCGAGAACTCGGGCTCGGACTCGCAGGCCATTGCCCAGCCCAAGTTCACCGCCACCTTCGGCCCCTTCAGGCAGACCGAGTTCTTCGTCAACTGGGGCCAGGGCTACCACTCCAACGACGCGCGCGGCGCCACCATCCGCGTCAATCCGGACCCGCGCGACCCGGAGTACCTGAACCCCGTCGACCAGGTGCCGCTGCTGGTGCGCACCACCGGTGGCGAACTCGGCGCACGCACCACGCTGATCCCCGGGTTGCAGAGCGCGCTTGCGCTGTGGCAACTCAATCTCGGCTCGGAGCTCGTGTTCGTGGGCGACGCCGGCCTGACCGAGCCCACCCGCCCCAGCCGCCGCTACGGCGTCGAGTGGACCAACTACTGGACCCCGTCGCCGGGCTGGGTGGTGGACTTCGACCTTTCGTGGTCGCACGCGCGCTACACCGAGAGCGCCCCCGAGGGCGACTACATCCCGGGCGCGATCGAGACCACCGCCCAGGCCGGCGTGCTCTACGACCGCGGCGGAGCCTTCTTCGGCGGAGTGCGAGTGCGCTACTTCGGCGCGCGTCCGCTGGTCGAGGACAACTCGGTGCGCTCGCAGGCCTCGACCATCGCCAACCTGCGCCTGGGCTGGCGGCCCACCCGGCGCGTAGAGGTCTATCTCGACGTGCTCAACCTCTTCGACACCCAGGTCAACGACATCGAGTACTGGTACGAATCGCGCCTGCCCGGGGAAGCCGCGGCCGTGTTTGACCGTCACATCCATCCTGCCGAGCCGCGCACCGTTCGCCTCACTCTGCGCGCCAACTTCTAGGCGCGGGGGAGTCGACTCAGGCCAGCGTCGTCAGGTGGCGGCCGTACGCAGCCACGTCGTCCCAGTCGGTGTAGTCGATCACCGCGCTGGGGTCGGTGGGGCCGTCGGTCATCTTCATGATCAGGCGGATCGCCTGGCGGTCGAGCCAGGGCCAGGACGGGTAGTCGACCTTGCCGGCAATCACCCGCAGGTCGCGCGGCCGCCAGGGCGAGCGCTGCAGGAACTTCTGCATGTAGCGGTTGCCCTCGACCGTGGCCTTGACGGGCGTGCGCGCCACCACCGACACGTTGAAGAAGCTGTTGGGGCGGGCGTCGAGCTCGGCGCGGTGAGTGCGCACGAAGTCCCACACGCTCGCGTCGTAGTTGCCATAGAGCACCGGCGCGCCGAGCACGCGCACGTCGTAGCGCGCCCAGTCGACGCCTTCGCCGCGCGCCTCGCGCAGATCCATCATCTCGGCGCGCGCGCCGGCGGCGGCCGCCGCCTCGCAGATGCGCCGCGCCACGCGGGCGGTGTGGCCGCCGCGGCTCATGTACAGAATCAGGATCGAGGGCATGGGTCTTTCGTCGCACCGCGCGGGGGAAGCACCGAAGTGGTGGGCCTGGTCCGCGCGCGACGCGATGCTAGCCGCTTGAGCGGGCCACGGCAGCGCCCGCCACCCAGCCGCGCCCACGCAAGGCGCGCCTTCAGGAGGCGGCGAGATCCAGCCAGAGGTGCAGGCTGCCGGCTTCGTGGCGCTTGCGCAGGGGCAGGCCGGATCGGGCAAAGACCTTGAGCATCGATGGGTTCTCGGCCAGTACGTCGGCCTCGAGGCAGTCGATCCCGCGGTCGCGCGCCACCTCCACCAGATGCCGCAGCAGGGCGCTGGCCAACCCCTGGCCGTGGTAGTCCTCCTCGACCACGAAGGCCACATCGGCGCTGTGCAGGGGAGCAGGAGCGGCGGCCGCCACGTAGCGACCGGCGCCGATGATCACTTCCCCCTCGGGGCCGGGCAGGGTGGCCACCAGCACCACCTCGCGCACCGGATCGGTGTGCATAACGCGGTCGAGGCCGGCCTCGGTCAAGCCCTTGCGGTGGCTGAAGAGCCGCGTGTAGATCGACTGCGCATCCAGCCCGCGAATGGCCTGGGCCATGCGCTCGCGGTCGCCCGGGCCAAGCGGGCGGATGCGCGCCACCGCGCCGGACTTGAGGCGGGCCTCCCACGAGAACTGCTCAAGCGGCGTCATGCAAGTTCCTCGTGGCGCTCCGCGTCCGGCGCACGGCGGCCGCGGCGCGTGGGCAAGTCAGAACCGCTCGGGCACATAGCGCAGCGGATGGTCGCTCGGCTGATAGTCGCCCTTCTTCTGGCGCTTGGGCAGCTTGATCTTCTCGTGCCGCAGTTCCTCGTAGGGGATGCGACTCAGCAGGTGGCTGATCACGTTGAGGCGCAGCCGCTTCTTGTCGTCGGAGCGGGCCACGAACCACGGCGCGATGTCGGTATCGGTGGCCGAGAACATCTCGTCGCGGGCGCGCGAGTAGTCGTACCAGCGGCTGTAGGACTTGAGGTCCATGGGCGTGAGCTTCCACAGCTTGCGGCCGTCATGGATGCGGTCGGCCAGGCGCCGGGTCTGCTCCTCGGGGCTGACTTCCAGCCAGTACTTGATGAGGATGATTCCCGACTCGACCATGGCCTGCTCGACCAGGGGCACCCCGCGCAGGAAGCGGCGCGCCTGCTCGTCGCTGCAAAAGCCCATCACCCGCTCGACCCCGGCGCGGTTGTACCAACTGCGATCGAAGATCACGACCTCGCCCGCCGCCGGGAAGTGCTGGATGTAGCGCTGCACGTACATCTGCGTCTTCTCGCGCTCGGTGGGCGCGGGCAGCGCCACCACGCGGAACACGCGCGGGCTGACGCGCTCGGTCAGGGCCTTGATCGTGCCGCCCTTGCCGGCCCCGTCGCGCCCCTCGAACACCACGCACACCTTGAGTCCGTGCTTCAGAACCCACTGCTGCAGCTTGACGAGCTCCACATGGAGCTTCTTGAGCTGGCGCTCGTAGGCCTTGCTGCCGAGCGGTCCGGACTCGGGCCCCTCTGGCGCATCGCCCTTGCCGGAGGCGGGCGCGGCCGCCGGCTCGCCTTGCGGCGCGGGCGACTCGGGCGTCTTGCGACGCGCGTTCTTGCTGGTGCTCATGATTCTCTCCGGTGAAAGCCAGCTGGCATTGGGTGCGCTACGCGGCGGCGGGACGACACCGCAGTTCGTCGAGCAGCACGGGCGCCGCCAGCGCCATGGACTGCAGGCCCTGCAGGGCGGTCACCTGCAGCACGGCGACGATCTCCTCGCGGCTCGCCCCGCGATCGAGCGCGCGCCTGACATGACGCCGCACGCCTGGCTCGTTGAGTTGCGCGATCGAGGCACAGAGCGCGATCTGCACAAGCTCGATCGTCTTGGCGTCGAGCGCACCCGAGACGGCGGGCGCCAGCGAGGCCGACACCATGCGCTCGGTCCAGTCCGGATCGAGCCGGGCGAAGGATTCCCAGTCGGCGTTCCAGTTGCCGCTCGCGGCGTGGACATCCGACGGCGCGACGAATGCGGGGGCAGGGTCCCTGGGGCTCATGGTGGTGGTGGCGGCGGACGGGCAAGGCAGTGTGGGAGTGATCAGTGTCCTGCGCGCGTGGGCGTCGTGCGCATCGGTAGGTGACTTAGACTTATCCAATCGGGACTTCTCTGTCGCCATGCCCATCCTCATCCGCAGCGCCAGCCTGCGCCACTACGACCAGGTCGCACGCGAACTCGGGCTCGATCACCGGGCCATGTTGCGCGAGTTCGGCCTGCCGCCCTCGTGCCTGGGCGAACTGGAGTTGCGCATCCCGATCGCTGCGGTGCGCGCCCTGCTCGAGGCCACGGCCGAGCGCACGGGCTGCGAGAGCGTGGGCATACGCATGGCGCAGCTTCGCCACCTGTCGGACGTGGGTCCGATGGGCCTGCTGGTGCGGCAGCAGCCGAGCTTGCGGGCCGCTCTCGACGCCCTGATCCGCTACAACCGGCAGATCAACGAAGCCATCGTGCTCGTGCTCGAGGATTGCGGGCCGTGGGTCGTGCTGCGCGAGGAGTTGGTCACCGGCGCAGCGGGGCCGGTGCGCCAGGCCACGGAACTGCTGGTCGCGGTGGTGTTTCGGCTGCTGCGCTCCTTCCTCGGGCCGGCGTGGGTGCCGGCGCGCGTGTGCTTTGCCCACGAGGCGCCGCACGATCGCCGGCTGCACGACAAGTTCTTTGGCTGCCGCGTCGAGTTCGGGCACAGCTTCAACGGCCTGGTCATCGCGCGGGCCGAACTCGACACGCCCAACCCCGATCCCGACCCGGGCCTGGCCCTGTTGGCCGCGACCATGCTCGGCTCGGCACCCCCATTGAACGCGCCCTTTGCGCGCACGGTGCGCGAGATCATCGTGCTGCTGCTCGCTCAGGGCGCGTGCACCGTGGAGCGCGCGGCCGCGCACCTCGGCGTCGATCGGCGCACCATCCACCGCCGGCTGGAGCGCGAGCGGCAGACCTTCTCAGGTCTGGTCGACGAGACACGCCTCGAACTGGCCGAGCGTTATCTCGCGAGTTCCGCGCACAGCCTGAGCGAAATCTCCGGCCTGCTCGGGTTTGCCGCGCCGAGCGGCTTTTCTCGCTGGTACCGGCAACGCACCGGCCGGGCACCCAGCCAGAGCCGCGGCGCGGCCCGCGGCCGGAGCCCGGCATGACGGACCACTGCGCGCCGGCACCGAACCAGGAACATCGATGAAGGCACTTGCCGTCCTCAACGCCGGCTCCTCGAGCCTGAAGTTTTCGCTCTACTCCTACGCCGGCCAGGCGCTGAAGCTGCTCGCGCACGGGCAGGCGGAAGGGCTCGGTACACACCCCCGGTTCCGCGCGACCCTCGCGGACGGGCGCGTGCTCGCCATCCGCGACTGGGGTGCCGGCCAGCGTCTGAGCCACGCCGAGGCGCTCGACCATCTCACGCAGGTGCTGCGCGCGGAACTCGCCGATCTCGAGCTCGCCGCCGTGGGCCACCGCGTGGTGCACGGCGGCCTGCAGTACAGCGCGCCGGTGCGCATCACACCCGAGGTGCTCGCCAACCTCGAACGCTATGTGCCACTCGCGCCCCTGCACCAGCCGCACAACCTCGCGCTCGTGCGCGTGCTGCTCGACCGCACGCCCGCGCTGCCCCAGGTGGCCTGCTTCGATACCGCCTTCCACCGCAGCCAACCCGAGGTGGCGCAGGCCTTCGCGCTGCCGCGGGCGCTCACCGCCCAGGGCGTGCGTCGCTACGGATTCCACGGCCTGTCGTACGAGCACATCGCGAGCGTGCTGCCCTCGGTCGATGCGCGCGCGGCCACCGGCCGCACGGTGGTGCTGCACCTGGGCAATGGCGCGAGCATGTGCGCGCTGGCTGCGGGCCGCAGCATGGCGAGCACGATGGGCTTCACCGCGGTCGACGGGCTGCCCATGGGCACGCGCTGCGGCAACCTGGACCCCGGCGTGGTGCTGTACTGCCTGGACGAGCTGAAGATGGACGCGCGCGCCATCGAGCGGCTGATCTATCAGGAGTCCGGACTGCTGGGCGTGTCGGGCATCTCGAGCGACATGCGCACGCTCGAGGCGAGCGCGGCCCCCGAGGCGCGCGAGGCGATCGAGCTCTTCGCTTACCGCATCGGCCGCGAACTGGGATCTCTGGCCGCCGCGCTGGGCGGGCTGGATGCAATCGTGTTCACCGCGGGCATCGGCGAGCACAGCGCGCTCGTGCGCGAGCTTGTCGCGCGGCACGCCGCCTGGCTGGGACTGGAGCTCGACGCCGCGGCCAACGCAAGCCATGGCCCGCGCATCAGCACCGTGCGCAGCCGGGTCGCCGCCTGGGTGCTGCCCACGGACGAGGAACAAGTGATCGCGCGGGGTACGCTCGCGCTGCTGGGCAGCTAGCCGAAGGCCGGCACTTTGGGACATCGCGAAACGCGCCGCGTTCCCAATGGGACAGGCAAGTCGCAATCCGCTCACGCGAACGTCCTTGCACTGTTCCTGGCGGGAGAGTCGATCGATATTGCCGACCTGCTTGCGTTCGTGCACCAACGAGCCAGGCAGCAATCGCTAAACTGTACCCGCGTTCAAAGCACGACGGGCCGTCAGAGCCCGGCGAGGAGAGGATTCCATGCACCACCCTGATCGCGCCCCCGCGCGGGTTCCTCGTG
>DAOTEJ010000102.1:0-7530 GCA_035454085.1 Burkholderiaceae bacterium
AGCAAGGCAAGGTGACCGACGCGCTCGATGCGAATCGCCGCCGCGCCGGGCAGCAGGGGGCTGCTGCGCGGCACGATGAGGTTGTCGTCGCCGGCGGCGATGCAGGTGAAGGGCACGGGCTCGTTCGTGCCATTGAGCGTCCGCAGGAAGTCGCTGCCCGGGCGCATCTGGCGAGCGTTGCGGCCCAGGCCCAGGCGCGCGAACACCGTGCCGTGGTGCGGTGTGGCCAGGGTGATCACCTGAGCGACCGCCGCCTCGCCGTGGCGGCGCAGGTAGGCGCGTGTGGCCAGCCCGCCCATGCTGTGCGCCACGATCGTCACCCGCGGCGCGCCGCTGGCTGCGCGCAGCCGCTCCACCGCCTGCGCGATGCGCTCGGCGTATCCCTCGATGGGTCCGAAGACGGGCTCGAGGTTGAGGGTTGCCACGTTGGCGGCGTTGCTCATGCGAGGCAGCCACTCGCGCCAGACGGCGCGGTTGCACATGTAGCCGTGGATCAGGAGCACGGCGGGGCGCGCGGGGTCGCGGTTCACGGCCGGCTCGGGGAAGCCGGCGCGCCACACCTGGTCGCAGTTGAACAGGCGCAGCGAGTGCCAGGTCTCGCCCAGCCACAGGCGCAGCCCGGCGATCGGCCCGAGCCGGTCGCCGGCGCGGCGATCGACCAGTGCGCCGGTGGCGAACTCCAAGGCCAGCGGCAGCGCCTGCAGGCCCAGCGGCAGCAGCAGCGCCAGCGCGATCGCGGCGGGCCAGTCGTGCCCCATGCGGTGCACAGTCCAGGCGAGCAGGCTGGTGGCCAGGGCCACCACGAGGTTGGCGATGCGCAGGCCGCGCGCGAGCATGGCGCGCCGTCCGCCTACTGCGTGGCCTTGGCCTGCGCCTCGGCGTCGATGTCGACGTACTGCCAGAACTGGCGCGACACGGGGTGCCGTCGGAAGCCGGTCATCCAGGGCTGCGACAGGCTGGTGACCACGCGGTGCACGATGGGGCGCACCGGCGCGTAGGCCGAGACGTACATGTCCATCTGCTCGTACAGCGCGCGGCGCTCGGGCCCATCGGGCAGGACCTTGGCCTTGTCGTAGAGCGCGTTGAACTGCGGCAGGTTGAAGCGCGAGTGATTGCTCTGGCCGGCGTTGGGCCCGTAGAGCAGCACGTAGAAGGTGTCGGCGTCGGGGATGGCCGCGGTCCAGCCCGAGGACCACATCATCAGCTTGCCGGAGCGCGACTCGCGCAGCAGCTCGGGCCACTTGGCCTTCTTGAACTCGATGCGCACGCCAATCTTGTCCATGCTCTTGCGCCAGAGCTCGTCGAGCTGCTTGCCGTTGGAGTCGGGCGTGGTGCCCAGCACCAGCACCAGCTTCTCGCCACTGGGCAGCTCGCGGTAGCCGTCGCCGTCGACGTCCTTGTAGCCGTAGGTGTCGAGCAGAGCCTTGGACTTGGCGGGGTTGTACTCGGCCAGCGTGCCGGCCAGGTCCGGCCGGCCGCCGACGGCGCTGGGCGGCACCACCGAGTGCGCCGGTACCACCTGGCCGCGGTAGAGGATGCGCATCGCCTCGTCGAGGTTGAAGCCCAGGGCCAGCGCGCGGCGCAGGGCCACCTTGTCGGGCGTGTAGCCGCCCACCACCGGGTTCTCCATCCCGAAGTACACGTAGGCCAGGTCCAGCTCCGCGGTGCGGTGCATCTGGATGCCCTGCTTGGCGAGGTTGGGCGCAAGTTTGCCGTTGGGGATGGCGATGTTGATGTACTCGGCCGGGATGCCGGCCAGCCAGTCGTGCTCGCGATTCAGGAAGGCGAGCCAGCGCGGCTGGGCCTCCTCGACGATGTTGATCTCCACTCGGTCGAGCATGGGCAGCTTGCGTCCCTTGAGCTTGGCGGCAATCTGCTGCGACACCGGGTCGGTGGGATCGGGCGTGGCCTCGTAGAACTCGTCGCGGAAGTTGGGATTGCGCTCTAGCACCATGCGCGAGGAGCGCTTCCACTGCGCCAGCCGGAAGGCGTTGGTGCCGACCGGGTGCTCCATGATCTTGTCGCCGTAGGCCTCGACCACCTCGCGCGCCATCGCGCAGCTGAGGTTGCAGTAGGTCAGGTAGTACAGCATGTTGGGGGTGGGCTCGGTCAGGCGGATCTGGAAGGTGTAGCGGTCCAGCGCCTTGATGCCTTCCACCTCGCGGTCGTAGTCGAACTTGCCGCTCTTGATCGCCTCGGCGCGCAGCTCCGCCATGCCGACCACTCGCTTGTCGAGCAGGTACAGGTTGGGCGCCTTGAGCCGGGGGTCCCACTGGCGCTTGATCGAGTAGACGTAGTCCGCGGCCGTGAGCTCGCGCTTGACGCCCTTGAAGGCAGGGTCGTTGTCGAAGTAGATGCCGGGACGGATGCGCACCGTCCAGGTCTTGCCGTCCTCCGAGACCTGGGGCAGCGAGGTGGCGGTGGCGGGCCTGACCTGCACCGGCCGGGCCAGGTAGTCGTAGGTCAGCGGCGCATCGAAGATGTGCGCCAGCACGTTCGACGAGTACAGGTCGTTGATCTGCACCGGGTCGAAGCCGGTCTCGGCCACCGGGAAGGCGAAGCGCAGCACCTTGGGCAGGGTGCCGGCGGCCTTGTCCTGGGCGGCCGAGGCCAGCGGCAGCAGGGCCAGGGCGGCGAGCAGGCCACGCAGCACGACGCGGAGGAAGTCGAGGGGTCTCATGGATGCGAGCTTGACGCGCGAGGAGCCCTTTGGGCAGACCGCGCATCATAAAGAGTTGGAGGGCATCCTCGCCTGCGGAATAGCCCGGGCACCGGCATAATCCGCGCTTTCGCGCGCCCGGGCACCGGAGCGTCGCTTCCCCGCTTTCAAGGCCACGGCCGTGACCGCCTACATCCTGCGCAGACTGTGGCAGATGATTCCTACGCTTGCCGGGGTCATCCTGCTCATCTTCTTCATCTTCAAGGCCTTCGGAGGCGATCCGGCCGAGATCCTCGGCGGGCAGGCCGCCAGCCAGGAGCAGATCGACCTGATCCGCAAGGAACTCGGGCTCGACCAGCCCTGGTGGGTGCAACTGTGGATCTTCGTGCAGGACATCTTCACCTTCGACTTCGGCAAGAGCTGGATGACCAAGGAGCAGGTGTCGGCGATCTTCCTCAGCCGCCTGCCCGCGACGTTGACCATCACCCTGCCCATCCTGCTGCTCGAGGTGCTGCTGGCGATCCCGATCGCGCTGGCCGTGGCCTACTACCGCGGCAAGCTGTTCGACCGCGCGGTGATGATCGTGTGCGTGCTGGCGATGTCGGTGTCCTTCCTGGTCTACATCATCGTCGGCCAGTACTTCCTGGCCTTCGAGTGGGGGCTGTTTCCGGTGCAAGGCTGGAGCGACAGCCTGTGGAAGAACCTCGTGACCTACGCGCCGCTGCCCATCCTGCTCGCGGTGGCGGTGAGCCTGGCGCCCCAGACGCGGCTGTACCGCACCTTCTTTCTCGACGAGATCAAGCACGACTACGTGCGCACCGCGCGGGCCAAGGGCCTGTCGGAGGGGCGCATCCTCACGCGCCACGTGCTGCGCAACGCGATGATCCCCATCCTCACCAACGTGGCCCTGCTGCTGCCCGGTGTGTTCGTGGGCAGTTTCCTGCTCGAGATCTTCTTCTCCATCCCGGGCCTGGGACGCGAGATCTACCTCGCCGTCAACCGCAGCGACTACCCGGTGATCCAGGCCTTCACGGTGTACCTGGCGGTGCTGACCATGCTGATCAACCTGACCGCGGACGTGCTCTACAAGTTCGTCGATCCGCGCGTGCAACTCAAGTGAGCCGGCCATGAGCACCGTTGCCGACACCGCCGGCGCCGCGCCGACGGCCCCCCACCAGAAGTCCGACGGCGTGTGGCGCGCCGCCTGGAAGCGGCTACGCGGCGACGCCGTGGGCATGGCGAGCCTGGCGATCGTGACCGCCTACGTGCTCATGATCCTGGCCGCCGGCGCCGGGCTGATCGCGGCCAACTGGTCCACCGAGGTCGGCGTGCCCTACGCCAACCCGGGCTTCCTGGCGCACCGCGCCAACGACGAGGCGCGCATCGGCTCGGAACTGCAGACCGACCGCGGCGCGCCGCCCAGCCTGGCGGGGATCGACCCGCTCGAGTCCAAGTACGCCGACTGGGATCGCCGCGCCAAGGAACTGGCCACCACCGAAGCACCGCGCGCCCAGACCCTGCCCCTGGGCGGTGACCGTTGGGGCCGCGATGTGATCGACAAGGCGATCAAGGGTTCGCAGGTCTCGATCGCCGTGGGCCTGGCCGCCGCCCTGTGCGCCACGCTTATCGGCACGCTCCTGGGCGCCCTGGCGGGCTACTTCGGCGGGCGCAGCAACGACTTCCTCGAGTGGGTCTACAACGTCTTCACCTCGATCCCCGACATCTTGCTGATCCTCACGCTGGCCGCGGTGCTGCGCACCGGCTGGCTGGGCAAGATCCTGTCTGAGGGCATCTGGATCGTGGTGATCATCCTGGCCATCACCGGCTGGACCGGGATGTACCGCCAGGTGCGCGCCGAGTTCATGAAGCACCGCTCGCGCGACTACGTGCGCGCCGCGCAGGCGATCGGCGCGAGCCACAGCCAGCGCATGTTCGTGCACATCCTGCCCAACATCAGCCACGTGATCCTGGTGCGCCTGTCGCTGCTGGTGGTGGGCTTCATCAAGGTCGAGGTGATCTTGTCTTTCCTCGGCCTGGGCGTACCGGTGGACATGGTGTCGTGGGGCACCATGCTCGCCGAGGCGCAGACCGAACTGGTGATCGGCAAGTGGTGGCAGCTGGTGGTGGCCACCGTGTTCATGGCGGTGTTCCTGACGGCCTTCTCGATGCTCACCGACAGCGTGCGCGACGCGCTCGATCCCAAGCTGAGGTAAGGCCATGAGCGCACTCGTCTCGATCCAGGACCTGCGGGTCTCGTTCCGGCTGGGCAAGCACGAGGTCGCGCCCGCGGTGCGCGGCGTGAGCTTCGACATCCCGGCCAACAGCACCGTGGCCGTGGTGGGCGAATCGGGCTCGGGCAAGAGCGTGACCGCGATGTCGATCCTGCGCCTGCTGCCCGACAACGCCATGGTCGACGCCGCCAGCCGCATCGTCTACGCCGGCGACGACCTGCTGCGCGCCCCGGAGTCGCGCCTGCGCGCGATCCGCGGGCACGACATCACGGCCGTGTTCCAGGAGCCGATGAGCTCGCTCAACCCGGTCTACACGGTGGGCGACCAGATCGCCGAGGTGCTGCGCCTGCACCGTGGCCTGGCGGGCCGGGCCGCGCGCGAGCGCACGCTCGAACTGCTCGACGAGGTGGGGATCCCCAACCCGCGCGCGCGGCTCAACGCCTACCCGCACGAGATGTCGGGCGGCCAGCAGCAGCGCGTGATGATCGCCATGGCGATCGCCAACGAGCCCAAGCTGCTGATCGCCGACGAGCCGACCACGGCGCTGGACGTGACCATCCAGCGCCAGGTGCTGGAGCTGCTCGCGCGGCTCAAGGACAAGCACCGGATGAGCGTGCTGTTCATCACCCACGACCTCGGTGTGGTGGGCGAGATCGCCGACCGGGTGGTGGTGATGCGCCAGGGCGAGGTGCAGGAGCAGGGCGAGGTTGCGCGCATCTTCGAGGCGCCGTCCCACCCCTACACGCAGGCGCTGCTCGCCTGCCGGCCGACGGTCGATGCGCGCCCCCGGCGCCTGCCGGTGATCGACGACTTCCTCAGTGGCCGGGGGGGCGCCGAGACCGCGCCGCTGGTGCGTCCGCCCAAGGACGGCGCCGTGGTCCAGGTGCGCGGCCTGTGCAAGGAGTTCAAGCTCAAGACCGGCCTGTTTCGCAGCGAGTCGCTGCACGCCGTGAAGGGCGTGGACTTCGACCTCGCGCGCGGGCGCACGCTGGGGCTGGTGGGCGAGTCGGGCTCGGGCAAGACCACCGTGGGCATGATGCTCATGCGCCTGCTCGACGCCAGCGGCGGCCAGGTGCTGTGGGACGGCACCGATCTGCTGCAACTGAGCGACGAGCAGATGATGGCCTACCGACGCCGCATCCAGGTGATCTTCCAGAATCCCTACGCCAGCCTGAACCCGCGCTTCACCATCGGCCAGATCCTCACCGAACCCATGAAGATCCACCGGCTCGGCGCCAACGAGGCCGATCGGGTCGAGCGCAGCCATGCGCTGCTGGCGCGGGTGGGACTGCCCGAAGGCGCGTTCTACAAGTACCCGCACGAGTTCTCGGGCGGCCAGCGCCAGCGCATCGCCATCGCGCGCGCCCTGGCGGTCGAGCCCGAGGTGCTGATCTGCGACGAGTCGGTGTCGGCGCTCGACGTGAGCGTGCAGGCCACGGTGCTCAACCTGCTGCTCGACCTGCAGGAGGAGCGCGGACTGGCCTACCTGTTCATTTCGCACGACCTGGCGGTGGTGAAGTACATGGCCGACGACATGATCGTGATGCGCGAGGGCGAGGTGGTCGAGGCGGGCGATGCGCAGGCGATCTACGCCGAGCCGCAGCACGACTACACGCGCCGCCTGCTGGGCGCCATTCCCCGTGGCCTGGCCGGGCGCATCGGCCCGCTGGCGAGCGCCGCCTAGCCCGGATGAGCAGCGAACTCCAGGCGCGTCTGGCCGATGGGCTGGACCGTGTCATGGAACTGCGCCGCGCGCTCGCGGGCGACCCGCAGCTTGCGCAACACTGGCTCGCGCTGAAGCACTGGCAGTCGCAGCGCCTGGCGCAGACCTACCCCGACCTGCTCGCCTCCGAGCGCTATCACGACGCAGCGCAGTTCTTCCTCGAGGAGATCTACGGGGCCAAGGACTTCGAGCAGCGCGACGCCGAGACGCGCCGCGTCGTGCCCAAGCTCGCGCGCATGCTGCCCGAGAGCGCGGTCGAGACGCTGGTGGCGGCGGTCGAGCTCGACGAACTGTCCGAGACCCTCGACTCGCAGATGGCCGGGCGGCTGGGCCTGTCGATCACGGCCGAGTCCTACGCGCGGGCGTTCCGCCAGGTGGGCACGCGGGCCCAGCGCGACGCGCAGGTCGCTGCCGTCGAGGGCATCGGGCGCACGCTGGACAAGCTTTCGCGCGTGCCTCTGCTGCGCGCCACCTTGCACCTGATGCGCGGTCCGGCCGCGGCGATGGGCCTGGCGCACCTGCACGGATTCCTGGAGGGTGGATTCGACGCCTTCGCGAAGATGAAGGGCGCGCGCGAATTTCTGGCCACCATCGCGCGGCGCGAGTCCGCGCTGATAGCACGCATCTACGCGGCCGAGGCCGACTGGCTGCGGCCGGTGGACTGAGCCCGGCGCGCGGCACGCCGGGCGTGCCGCGAACTCAGAGTCCTAGAAGCGCGCGCTGAGGTTGACCGCGAACAGCGGCACGGTTCCCAGATCGGCGCTGCTGCGCGTGTTGCCCGCGCCGTCGATGATCTTGAGCTCACCGTTGACCACGGCGCCCGCATAGAAGTCGAGCGACATGCTGGGCGTGATCGAGTAGCTTGCCCGCGCCACGAGCGGCACGCCGCTTTCCTCGCCCACGCCTCCGAATCCCGG
>DAOTEJ010000103.1:0-7506 GCA_035454085.1 Burkholderiaceae bacterium
ACCACGCCGAGCACGGTCAGGAACGAGCGCAGCAGGTTGCGCCGGATCGAGCGCAACGCCAGCAGCAGCGAGTTCCAGAGCATCAGGCGGCCTGTGCGGCGGGCGCGGGCTCGGGAGAGCGGCGCCGGTCCTCGGCGATGCGGCCGTCGACGAAGCGCACCGTGCGCCGCGCGTACAGCGCCATGTCGGGCTCGTGCGTGACCATCAGCACGGTGATGCCGCGCTCGCGGTTCAGCGCCGCCAGCAGCTCCATGATCTCGCGGCTGCGCTGCGTGTCGAGGTTGCCGGTGGGCTCGTCGGCGAGCAGCACGGTCGGCTGGGTGACGATCGCGCGCGCGATCGCCACGCGCTGCTGCTGGCCGCCCGACAGCTCGCCCGGCGTGTGGTGCTCGCGCCCTTGCAGCCCCACCGAATCCAGCGCCGCGCGCGCCGCCGCGTGGCGGCGGGCGGTCGGCTCGCCGCGGTACAGCAGCGGCAGCTCGACGTTCTCGAGCGCGCTGGTGCGCGCCAGCAGGTTGAAGCCCTGGAACACGAAGCCCAGGTGGCGGCGGCGCAGACGCGCGCGCTGGTCGCGCGTCAGCCGCTCCACGTGCACGCCGCGGAACAGGTACTCGCCCGAAGTGGGCATGTCCAGGCAGCCGATCAGGTTCATCACCGTCGACTTGCCCGAGCCGCTGGGCCCCATGACCGCGACGAACTCGCCGGCTTCGATGTCGAGATCGACGCCGTCGAGCGCGCGCACCAGCGCCTGGCCCTGGCCGTAGTGGCGGGTCACGCCGCGCAGCCGGATCAGCGGCAGCGGGGCGGCGCTCATTGGACTGCCCTCCACGCTGCGCGTTGCGGGACGAGCGCTTGGGAGCGGCCCGGCGCGCTCATCGGGCGGCCCCGTGCGCGGCTGCCCCGCAGGTTGCGGTCATGACGGCCGCACCGTCTCGTCGACGATCACCGCGTCGCCTTCGCGCAGGCCGCCGCCGCTGACTTCGGTGCGCCGGCCGTCGCTCAGCCCCGTGGTCACCGGCACCGCCACCGGCGCGCCGTCGCGCAGCACCCAGACCTGGCGCTGCGCACCCGGCGCCGCGCTGACGCCGGCCCGCTTGGCCGGGCCGCGCGGCGGCCCCGGCATCAGCTTGCCCACCAGGCCGGCGTCGGGCGACGCCGCGCGCGGCTCGGCCGGCGTGAAGCGCAGCGCCGGATTGGGCACGAGCAGCACGCCTTCGCGCCGCGCCGCGGCGATGTTGGCAGTGGCCGTCATGCCGGGGCGCAGCAGCAGCTCGCTGTTGTCCACGCTCAGGTCGGCGACGTAGGTGACCACGTTCTCCTTGGTCGTCGAGCCGTAGCCGACGCGCTGGATCGTCGCCGGGAAGCTGCGGTTCGGCCAGGCGGCGACGGTGAAGCTCGCCTGCTGGCCCTGCTGCACCCGGCCGACGTCGGCTTCGTCGACGTTGACCTGCAGCTTCATCCGCTTCAGGTCGGCGGCGATGCTGAACAGCGTCACCGCCTGCAGCGAAGCCGCGACCGCGTTGCCCGGGTCGACCGATCGCGTCAGCACCACGCCGTCGATCGGCGAGCGGATCGACGCCTTGGCGAGGTTGGTCTCGTCCACGCGCAGCGCGGCGCGCGCGTCGGCCACCTTGGCGCGCGCCGCGGCCTCGTCGGCGGCCGCGCGCTCGGCGTTGGCGCGCGCGCTGTCGAACTCGGTGGCCGACGGCACCCGCCCGCCCGACAGCCGCGACACCTCGTCCATGCGCGCCAGGTTGGCGCGCGCCTCCTTCAGCGTGGCCGCGGCCTGCGCCACCTGCGCCTCGGCCGAGGCCAGCGTCGCGCGCGAGCGCGCCATCTGGTCGCGCAGCTTCGTGGTGTCGAGCTCGACCAGCACCTGGCCCTTCTCCACCCGGTCGTTGATGTCCACCAGCACCTTGGCCACCGTGCCCGACAGCTCGCTGCCGATGTTGACCGTCAGCGTCGGCGCCAGCGTGCCGTTGGCCACCACCTTGAGCTCGAGCGTGCCGCGCTGCACCGCCTCGGTGCGGAACTGGCGCTGCTGCGCGGTGTCGGCGCGCCGGCCGAGCGCGAAGGCCACCGCGGCGGCCGCGGTCAGCAGCAGCAGCGCGGCGATCCAGGTGGCGCGCCGCCGCCACCAGGGGCGCGGCGCGTCGTCGCCCAGCAACGCATCGAGGCCGGCGGCGGCGGCGGAATCGGGTCGGGTCATGGTTGGGCAGCGGGTGCGGCGGCCGGGGTTTCGGCGGACCAGCCGCCGCCCAGCGCCTTGTAGAGCTGGATCATCGCGATCACGGTGTCGGCCTGCGTCGAGGCCTGGCTGTCTTCGAGCGAGCGCACGCTGCGTTCGGTGTCGAGCACGGTCTGGAAGTCCACCAGGCCCGAGCGGTAGCGAAAGCTCGCCAGCAGCGCCGCGTTGCGCGCCGCCTGCACCGCCTGCGCCAGCGCCTCGCCGCGCGCGCGCCCGTTGGCGAGCGCGGCGCGCGCGTTCTCGACGTCGCGCAGCGCCCCGGCCAGCGCGGCTTCGTAGGCGGCCAGCGCCTGCTCCTGCTGCGCGGTCTGGATCACCACCTGCTGGCGCAGCCGCCCGGCGTCGAAGATCGGCGCGGCCAGGCTGCCGGCGACGAAGCGGGTCGCCGCGCCGCTGCCGCTCAACGCCGACAGTGCCGCGCCCTGCAGGCCGATCGTGCCGGCCAGGCTGAACGACGGGTAGCGCGCCGCCTCGGCCACGCCGATGCGCGCGGTGGCCGCGGCCAGCGTGCGCTCGGCGGCGACGATGTCGGGGCGGCGGCGCAGCAGATCGGCCGGCACGCCCAGCAGCGGCTCGGCGCCGATGCCGGGGATCGCTGCTTCAGGTGCTGCCGCGAGCCGCTGCGCAGTGGCCTGCGGCGCCTCGTTCAGCAGCACCGCGAGCGCGTTGCGCGTCTGCACGGCGGCGTCCTGCAGCAGCGGCTCCTGCGCGCGCGTCTGCTCGAGGTTGGCGCGTGCCTGCTCGACGTCGAGCGAGCCCACCAGCCCGGCCTGCGCGCGCCATTCGGTCAGCTGCAGCGTCTGCGCCTGGTTGTCGAGGTTGGCGCGGGTGATCACGAGGCGCTGCCGGTAGCCGCGCAGCAGCACGTAGTTGCGCGCCACCTCGGCCACCAGCGAGACCTGGGTCGCGGCCAGCGTCGCGGCGCTCGACCCGGCGTCGGCATCGGCGGCCTCCACGCCGCGCCGCAGCCCGCCGAACAGGTCGATCTCCCAGCCGGCGTCGAAGCCCAGGCCGTAGCTCGAGGTCGGGCTGCGGCCGCCGTCGGTCGAGCGGCTGGCCGAGCCGTAGACGCCCAGCGTCGGCCACAGCGCCGCTTCGGCCTGTACGGTCGCGGCGCGCGCCGCGCGCAGCCGGGCGCCGGCGATGCGCAGGTCGGTGTTGGCGGCGAGCGCGCGCCCGATCAGCTCGTCGAGCAGCTTGTCGTCGAAGCGGCGCCACCATGCGGGGTCGGGCGCGGGCGCCGCCTGGGCAGCCGCCGCCTGGGCAGCCGACGGCGGATCGGCAGTCGTCCAGGCAGCCGGCAAGGTGGATGTGGGTTCGCGATAGTCGGGGCCGACCGCGCAGCCGGCCACCCCCAGCGCCAGCGCGGCCGCCGATGCCACTCGGGTCAGGCGCATGGCGGCAAGTATGCCGGTGCAGGGTTGCCGGCCTGTTGGGCCTGCGTAAAGTTGTCCCTGAATCCGTGACTCGTCACCGCCGACCTGCGTACTGTCCACCCGAAGCAAGACGCATCTGCTGGCGGGCATCGGCCATGCGCTGATCGATCGCGGGCTGAAGGTGCTGGTCGTGCGCACCAGCGAGCGGGTGCAGCGGCTGCAGGCCGCCCGGGGCGATCGGCGGCTGCCGGCCGAACTGGCCAAGCTCGACCGCTTCGAGCTGATCGTGCTGGACGACTTCAGCTGCGCCCGGCGCGACCGGGGCGAGACCTCGGTGCTGTTCGAGCTGATCGCCGAGCGCTGCGAGCCCGAGAGCATCGCCATCACCGCCAACGCGCCGGTCTCGGGCGTGGGACGAGGTCTTCCCGGGCCACGGATTCAGGGTAGTGACTGGCGGAGTGAGCCGGACATCTCGGCGTGGGGGATGGAGGTCATTGGGAAATCAACGTGGCGGCTGAGCGGCAGGCCGCTGATGGCGAGGCCGGCCGCGGGCTGTCCACTTGAGCCGCGGGTCAGCCGTCACTTCGCGGTGGCCGATGGCGGAGACCACAACTTCAGCTTGCTGTGCTTGGCGGCGCGCACGAAATCCCGGTCTGTGGTCAGAAGCGTAAGGCTGTGCCTGATGCAAAGCTGCGCAATCAATGCCTCGATAGTCCCGAGCTGGGCGCCGGCCGCGCGGCACGCGCTCCGAAGGCCGGCGGCGGCAATGTGGTCTTCGCGGTCCGGCTGAATGAGTGCGAGGGCTGCGAAGCTGGAGATGACTTGCGCTCGGGCCTTGGGTGGACCGAAGCCCTGCAGCAGTTCCTGCAAGACGAGGCCCGTCGTGACGACCACACTCGCGCCGGCGAGTGCGTCCTTGAGGGCGGCAACTTCCGGCTCGGTTGCCGGCGCATCCCGGCGCAGCGCCAAGGACCAGACGCTTGTGTCGTCGAGCAGGGTCACTTGCGCGACCGCTCAGCCTTGTAGTCGAACGATTGATCCCATTCAAGCTTTCCCATGAGGTCAAGAAGACGTCGTTGCTCGCGCCGCGCAATGAACTCTTGCAGGGCCTTGGTGACCGCTGCCTTCTTGGTACGTTCGCCGCTCACCTGAAGGGCGCGGCCCAACAGATCGGGGTCAATGGCGAGGTTCGTGGCCATGTGCGCCTCCTTGTGCGGCAGCCTACACAAGACGCGCTGACCTTGGTGTGCTTGACGTTGGAGCTAGACGCCGCCCGCGTGGCCCGCTGGCTGAGAACCACTGAGAATTGACTGCGCTGCATGAACGGGCGTATGGACCAACTGCTGACGGACGCCTTGGATCTCCCTGTGGATAAGCGCTCTGCCCTTGTGGTGGCACTGCTCGACAGCCTGGAAGGGAGCACCGACGCTGCGATCTCCGACGCCTGGAAGAAAGATCTCCGGCAGCGCAAACAGGCGCTGCGCGAGGGGGCGCTGAAGGCGGTGCCCTGGGCCGAAGCGCGAGCGCGACTGAGCGCACTGTGACTCGATTTGCAGTTGAGGTTCTGCCTCCCGCAGAGGCAGAGGTGCGTGAAGCGTTCCTTTGGGACTTCGAGCGAAGCCCGCTTGCAGCAGATGCGTCTCGCACGGAGGCGCTCGACGCGATTGATGCACTCGCTGAGAGCGCAGACGCCTCGAGCGACGTGTTAGGCGCCACGTTTCGCGCGGGGGGCGGGCACCTTGGCCAGACGCTCCGCCATGCGCGTTTGCCAGCCCGACCCGGTGGAGCGCCAGCGCTCGATGACCTCCGGCGGCAGGCGCAGACTGATCAGCTGACGCGGGTTGGATGAACGAGGCCGACCGCCCTTGCTGACGACAGCGCGGGCCAGCATCGCGTCGGTAAGCTCAGGAAGCTCCTTGTACTCGTGGGGCTTCACTACGTGTGCGTCTACGCGCTGGAGGTCAGAGCCCAAAGAACGGCGCGAGGCGGATGTGTTCACGGCCGTTGGCCTTTCGCGTGCTGAAGACGTGGCGCACCGAGCCACCCGGGGTGTAGCCGACAACTACCAGGCGAGCCGCGAGCAGGCCATAGCAGATGATGCGGCGTTCACCGTAATCCTTGCGCGCATCCTCGACCTCGACCGTGATGCCATCAAAGACGGCTGCTGCGTCTTCGAAGTCCAAGCCGCGTTCGGCGAGCGTACGTTCTCGCTTGACGGGGTCGTAGGAGATGCGCACCCGGTAAGCGTATCTACACAAACGTCGAGGAACAAGGCGACCACGCGAGGCAGGGAACTCTGGCGCCTAACCCGTCCGAGCTTAGCTGCACGCCGCAGCGGGGCGTGTCAGCTCGAGCGCAAGGTTAGACCGCACTCGCACCGCTACCCGGCAGCCTGGGCGTGCAGACGCACACCGAGAGCCTTGGCCACCTTCAGTATCGTTGCGAACGAGGGGTTGCCCTCGGCGCTGAGCGCTCGGTACAGGCTCTCGCGGCTCAAGCCCGCGTCCTTGGCAACCTGGCTCATGCCTTTGGCCCGGGCAATGTCCCCAAGGGCGCGGGCGATTCCTGCCGCGTCGTCTGGAGCCTCTTCGAGCCACGCATCAAGGTAGGCGGCCATTTCCTCCGGCGTGCGGAGGTGTTCGGCGACGTCGTAGGGCGTCGTCTTCGTCTTCTGGGCCTTCTTGGCCGCAACCTTGGACATGATGATCAACCCTTGAAGTTCCGGTTCAGCGACAGGGCCACGGCGATGTCCTTCTGCTGAGATGCCTTGTCGCCGCCGGCGATGAGCAAGAGCAACTGCGTGCGCCTGATCGAGTAGTAGACACGGTAGCCTGGGCCAAAGTCGATCTTGAGCTCGGAAACGCCCTCTGTCAGATCGCGATGAGAGCCTGGATTGCCGTGGATGAAGCGGTCGACCCGCATCAAGATCCGAGCGCGTCCGGCGCGGTCCTTGAGGCCGTCGATCCACGCCCGGTACTCCTCGGTCTTCTCGACGCGCATGTCGGCCAGTGTAGCACGTGGGCTACACGCGACCGATCGATGCGCGGGGACCGTCGACTGTGCGGCCTAACGTTTGCACTCACCCGCGGGCGAAGGCTGGCGAAGCCAGCCGTAGCACGTCGGGTGCAATGCGGGGTTGGGCGTCACTTCTGCGGTACGAGTTTTACCTGAAGATCACAGCCAACAGCCTTTGCATAGCGCTGTAGCGTGGCCAGCGAAGGCGTGTGCTTGCCAGAGGCCTCCAGGCGAGAGATGGCGCTCTTGGTAGTGCCCATACGTTCTGCGACGGCATCCTGGGTCAGCCCAGCTCTTGATCTTGCTTTGAGTAGCTGGTCTGCAACGCGGTACTCGAGCTCCAACCCGTCGTACGCCTCGGTGAATCCCTTACGGGCTCGCGCCTTGGCGAGAAAAGCCTGGTGATCGTGCTTGACGGGGGTGTACTTGAGGTTAGCCATTGGTCAACTCCTTGGCGCGCTTGCGCGCCAGCTTCAGCTCCTTGTCGGGTGTTTGCTGCGACTTCTTGATGAACGCGTGCACAACGACAATGCGACGCGCGATGACGAAGCAGTAGAACGCGCGGCCGATGCCTGAACGGCCACGAGGCCGCAACTCAAACAGCCCCTCGCCAAGCGCGCGGGAATGCGGAAGCCGCAGATCCGGGCCGTGCTCGGCGAGAAGTTCGACCAGGCACGCATAGTCGGCCAGAACGTCTACTGGCCACGACTGGATCTCGGAGAGCACACGCTCGTGGAAGTACTCGATCTCGAACGCCACGAGTGGAAGTTAGCACAGACGCTAACAGCCTGCAAGCGGTGCGCGTGACGCCCAACTTCAATGTCGGGCGAAAGTCGCCCATATCCGGATAGTGGCGCAACTCCTGCG
>DAOTEJ010000104.1:0-7430 GCA_035454085.1 Burkholderiaceae bacterium
GCACGATCCCGCGCCTGCGGCGCGGGCCACGTGCTTCGAACAGTGGCCACCCGAAACCCCGCCATCGCAACGCACCGCTGCGGCGGCCTCCGAAGGGGAAAGAAGCCGTGCTACGCGCGGCGTCGCTGCGCGACTGGCGTCGGTCAGACGTGACGGGTTTGTCGATTCGGTTAGTGGTGTGGATGTACGTCAACGAGCGGCGCAACTCGTTGATGACGCAAGGAAGATTCTGTGACAGGCTGAGCGCGTTAGGTGAAGCGCGGCCGAGTTAATGGACCCGCTGTCACCTCTAAATTACATTAGGCGTCACAAACGCAGCCTCGCCGCGCACCGGCAGGCACCCTCTGGGAATCATCTGCTATGCCAAAACACACGCTCGCTAGCTTGAAACAACTTGCCAGCCAAGCGCCTTCCAGTTTCGAACAGGAGTTTCGAGAGCTCCACCACTTCAGCAAGCCTGAATTTGCATCCAGTCCTTCATCTTTCTCGGCTTTCGTTTCGTACTGCGAGAACCTTGTGAATGGCATCAAGCTGAACGAAGAAAACGAACAAACGATCCAGCGCGCGTACCTGTACCTCGAGCTTCTGGCGAAGGGATCAGCAAGCACCAGTGCAACTAGCCAGGCGTGGCAAGCCTTCCCTCTCCTGACTCGTCCTTGATTTGCTGCCTTAATAACGTGCACTCCGGTGACGCCTAACCCCTCGCTCAGGCAGACCCGCGACGGCAGGCAACGTAAGTCCGGGCTGAGGCACTCGGTGCATCATCTCAGCCTGGGCTTACGCCCCCTGCCTCCGCGGTCGGCTTAGCTCGAACGTTATGCGGCACTCTTATGCGGCACTGGTGTTGGGGCCAAGACGCTGCTGCACGCACGACATGTCTAAGCGTCTCTACACGGCACGTTGTCCGACAATTTCGATCGTAAGTGTGTGACCACGGGATAGATAAACAATGAAGCTCACAAAAGTGCGGGTCCAAAACTATCGGTCCGTGGAGGATAGCGAGGAATTCGCGATTGGCGAACTCACGTGCCTTGTTGGCAAGAACGAGGCGGGCAAGACAGCGCTATTGAGCGCCATGCGCGGCCTCAAACCCTCGCAGCCGTTTGAGTTCGATGAAGTCATTGACTACCCGCGACGTTTTTCAACCCGTTTCGAAGAGCGGCATCCTGATGGGAAAGCCGAAGTGATTCGGACATGGTGGCGCCTCGAAGATGAGGACAAGGCTGCTGTCGAGGAACGCTTTGGCGCTGGAGTATTGAACGGCGACGTGTTCCAGGCGGCGTTCGGATTCCGGTATGACGATGATAGGCGCCTCTGGACAATCGAAATCAATCAAGCCAAGGCGCTGGAAAATCTGGTCAGCAGGCATGCACTTGACGCCACGGAACGCAACGTCCTGCATGGAGTTCATGACGGTCCATCGGCAGACAAGGCGCTGACAGCGCTTGCGGAACGGACGCCTAAACAGGAGGCTCTCTTGCAGGATATCAAGAAGAGCAAGGGGTCCAGTTTCACCAAGGGCGTGATTGACGTGCTTGCCGCACGCCAACCAAAGTTCTTCTTCACCTCGCACTTCGAGCGCATGTCGGGCATGGTCTCGATTGAAAAGCTTCAGCAGGACAAGCAGAGCAACAAGGTCTCCGCCGGCGACAAGATTTTTCTCGACTTCCTCGAATACGCGGGCACCACTCTGGAGGACTTGAAGAATGTGGATCGCCGCGAGGAGTTGAAGGCCAAGTGCGAGGCCGCCAGCAACGAGATCACCGAGGAGATTTTCCAGTTCTGGAGCCAGAACAATGCGCTTGAAGTCGTCATCGAGATCGACAACGCCAAGCCCAAGGATCCGGCTCCGTTCAACACAGGCATGGTCGCCGACATCCGAATCAAGAACACCAACCACAAGGCGACGCTGCCCCTGTCCGAGCGCAGCGCGGGCTTTGTCTGGTTCTTCTCATTCCTCGCCCAGTTCAAGCAGCTCAAAAAGACGCCGGGCAATGGCAATGCGGTCATCTTGTTGGACGAGCCCGGCCTGACCCTGCATGGCAAGGCGCAAGGCGATTTGCTGCGCTACATCGTTGAGCGTCTGCTGCCTGACCACCAGGTCATCTTCACTACCCACTCGCCCTTCATGGTTCCGATGGACCGCCTTGCCGATGTCCGAATCGTGGAGGACGTGGTCATTGCGAAGCCGGGCAAGCGGCCCGAGGTCAAGGGCACGAAGGTTCGATCAGACGTGATGGATGTCAACGACGACACGCTCTTCCCGCTCCAAGGAGCGTTGGGCTATGAGGTGACCCAGTCGCTTTTCATCGGCGCCAACACATGGCTGGTCGAAGGTCCGTCGGACATCCTCTTTTTGCAGGTTGTGTCGCAGGCGTTGACCAAGCGCCGACGCGTTGGGCTCGACCCGAAGTGGACGCTATGCCCATCGGGCGGCATCGACAAGATCGCCCCATTCGTGAGGCTGTTCGGCGGCAATAAGATCAATGTGGCGGTCCTTTCCGACATCGCCAATGGTGACAAGACCAAGATCGAGAATTTGAAGAAGGCTGACATCTTGAAGGCTGGGCATTTCTACACCTGCGCGGACTTCACGAATCAGGCCGAGTCGGATGTCGAGGACTTGTTCGATGCCGACCTGTTCGTCGAGATGCTCAATGGAGCCTACAAGCCGCCCGCGACCAATGCGGTGACGAAGGATGCATTGATGGCGGCGGCGCCTACCCCGCGCATCGTCAAGAAGGCGGAGGCGCTTTTCAAGCTGATGCCCGCGTCGGTCGCCGAGTTCGATCACTTCGGAGCATCGCGCTGGCTCTTGGAGAACCCGTCTGTGCTGGATGCGGATACGCCCGCAGTTCGCGCGACTCTCGACCGATTCGAGGAAGTGTTCAAGGCGTTCAATGCACTGCTCGCGTAGCCAAGATGATGCCGGCCACAAGCGCTCCGCTTCGTGCCGCGTGCGGCCGACAACCGGATAACAACATCATGCAGCTGACCTCGCTTCGCGCCGCAGCTGATGCGGAACGTAAGGCCGCATGAATGCCACGCCCTTAAAGTAGAAGCGAGCCAGAGGCCACAGCCATGTCGCAGAGCGTAGACCTGAAAGCGCCCGAGGCCGATATGCGATGAAGCTAGCCTTGTTTACCCGACTGCCTGAGAATCTTCCCCAAAGCTACGAGTGGGAGGGTCAGCGTATTGCGACGAATGCGGGCATCGCCTTCTGCCAACCGTTCGCTCTGGATCGGCAGCGCACCATCAATCAGATCGTGATCGCCTTCAAAGATGTACGCGACGATTCGGACGGCGCCTACAGTCTTGCCTGGGAAGCCGACATCGTCGCCGTTAAGCCAAGCGCACCGCCGTATGACACATTGGGCGGCGTGCCGCGGTACGACATCTTCTACGCGAACGCTCGGCGGCTCGAAGTAGCGCCAGAACGCTCGCGAGGGCCCGGATTCATTAGGTACGTCGATTAACCGAGCACCATGGGCATTGCCCAGCCCTTCGTTAGAGCCGACGTATGAGCTTCGGCCGAGCACCGCACCACTCGTACTGTCGTTGCGGTCTGGGCTTGCAGAACGCGCCTCCGCAGGCGGCTTAGCTCGGGCTCTAGCTAGCCTGACGCGCACGCTCCCCACGCGCTAGCCAGTGACCCGGGCAATCACTCCGCCTTTTCTTTCTCCCTCGCCCCCTAGAATCCCCCCACCCTCCCCTGCCCCTCAGGCGCGACACCCATGCAGCATCGCAAAGTCCTCGTCCTCGGCGGCTCCGGCTTCGTCGGGCGCCATCTGATCAACCGGCTGGTGCGCGACGGGCGCCAGGTCATGGTGCCGGTGCGCCGGCGCGACAAGGCCAAGCACCTGATCCATCACCCCACCGTCGAGGTGATCGAGGCCAACATCCACGACGACGCCGTTCTCGCGCGCCTGGTGGCCGGGCAGGACGCGGTGATCAACCTGGTGGGCATCCTGCAGGGCTCGGCGGCGGATTTCGAGCGCGCGCACGCTGCCCTCACCCGCCGCACCGTGGCGGCCTGCACGGCGGCGGGCGTGCTGCGCTACCAGCACATGAGCGCGCTGGGTGCCTCCGAGACCGGCCCCTCGATGTACCAGCGCAGCAAGGGCGCGGCCGAGTCGGCGGTGCGCGCCTCCAAGCTCGAATGGACCATCTATCAGCCCTCGGTGGTGTTCGGGCCCGAGGACAAGTTCCTCAACATGTTCGCCACGCTGGCGCGCTTTGCGCCGGTGCTGCCGGTGGGCGGGGCCGAGGTGAAGTTCCAGCCCGTGTGGGTGGAAGACGTGGCCGACGCCTTTGCCAACACGCTCGACAATCCCGCGAGCTATCACCAGTCCTACCCGCTCGCCGGCCCGCGCGTGTACACGCTGCGCGAGCTGGTGCGCTTTGCCGCCGCGGCCAGCGGCCACCCGCGCGCCGTGCTGGCGCTGCCCGACGGCCTGGCCCGCCTGCAGGCGCGGCTCATGGAGCTCGCCCCCGGCGAGCCGCTGCTCTCGCGCGACAACCTCGACTCCATGAAGGTCGACAACGTCGCCCCCGCCGGCTGGACGCCCGCGCCGGAGCTGGGCATCACCCACGCCGCCATGGAGACCGCCGCCGCCGACTACCTGGCGGGCCGCCACGCGCGCACGCGCTACGACGCCGCACGCGCGCGCGCCAAGCGCTGAGGGGGCGGCATGAAGCTCTATATCGGCAACAAGAACTACTCGTCGTGGTCGCTGCGGCCGTGGCTGGCCATGAAGATGGCCGGCGTGGCCTTCGAGGAAGAGCGCATCTGCCTCGACCAGCCCGACACGCGCGAGAAGATCCTGGCCGTGTCGCCCACTGGCCGCGTGCCCGCGCTGGTGGACGGCACGCTCACCGTGTGGGATTCGCTGGCGATCTGCGAATACGTGAACGAGGCCCACGCCGGCGGCCGCATGTGGCCGGCCAATCGCGAGGCCCGCGCCCGCGCGCGCGCCGCCGCGTGCGAGATGCATTCCAGCTTCGCCGCGGTGCGCACGCACATGTCGATGAACATCCGCCGCCGCGCGCCCGAGCGCGGTGCCGCGGCGCTGGCGCGGCCCGAGGTCGCCGCCGACGTGGCGCGCCTGCAGGCGCTGTGGGCCGAGGCGCTGCTGCGCTCCGGCGGGCCCTGCCTGTTCGGCGAGTTCTGCATTGCCGACGCCTTCTACGCGCCGGTGCTCACGCGCTTCGTGACCTACGGCGTGGCGCTCGAGGGGCGGCTGGCCGAGTACTCGAGCCATGTGCTGGGGCTCGCCCCCATGCGCGAGTGGACCGCCGCCGCGCATGCCGAGACTGAAGACCTCGGCGACCACTAAGCCCATGCGCGTCTACACCGTGGGCGGCTGGGTGCGCGACACCCTGCTGGCTCGCGCGGGCCGCGCCATCACGCCCGGCGACCGCGACTGGGTGGTGGTGGGCGCCACGCCCGCGGCCATGGCGGCGGCCGGCTTCCGCCCGGTGGGCAAGGACTTCCCGGTCTTTCTGCACCCGGCCACGCAAGAGGAATACGCGCTGGCGCGCACCGAGCGCAAGACCGCGCCGGGCTACAAGGGCTTCGTGTTCCACGCCGACCCCGAGGTCACGCTCGAGCAAGACCTCGTGCGCCGCGACCTCACCGTCAACGCCATGGCGCTGGACGAGGCCGGCACGCTGATCGACCCGCACGGCGGCGAGCGCGACCTGGCCGCGCGCGTGCTGCGCCACGTGAGCCCGGCCTTCACCGAAGACCCGGTGCGCATCCTGCGCGTGGCGCGTTTTGCGGCGCAGTTCCCGGACTTCACGGTGGCGCCCGAGACCGGCGAGCTGATGCGCGCCATGGTCGCCGCCGGCGAGGCCGACGCTCTGGTGCCCGAGCGCGTGATGCAAGAACTTTCGCGCGGGCTGATGCAGGCGCGGCCCTCGCGCATGCTGGCGGTGCTGGCCGCCTGCGGCGCGCTGGCGCGGCTCGCCCCCGACTTGCCCGAGGCCGCCCTGCCGGCCACCGCCGCCGCGCTCGACCGCGCGGCCGACGCTGCCCTGCCCCTGCCCGCGCGCCTGGCGCTGCTCTTGGCCGCCGTGCCCGCGCCCGAGGCCGCCCAGGCGCTGGCCGAGCGCCTGCGCGCCCCGGCCGAGGCCATCGCGCTCACGCGCCTGCTCGCCGAGTTGCGCGGCGCGCTGGGCACCGAGCGCGAGCCCGAGGCCCGCGTGCGCCTGTTCGAGCGCGCCGATCTGTTCCGCCGGCCCGAGCGCTTCGAGGACTTGCTGCGTGCGTGGGAGGTGCTGGCGCAGGCCGACGCCGCGCCCTGGCGCCGCGCCGCGGCCGCGGCGCGCAGCGTGGACGCCGGCCAAGTGGCTGCCCAGGCCGCGAGCCCCGCGGCCATCCCGCAGGCCGTGCACGCCGCGCGCGTGGCGGCCGTGGCCGCGCAAGGCGCTAGATAAACCGCCCGATCAGCAGCGCCACCAGCGAGAGCAGCACCGTGCTGGTGAAGGGCAGCAGCACCTCGCGCCCGCGCAGCTTGAAGCGGATGTCGCCGGGCAGCCGGCCGATGCCGAGCTTCTGCAGCCAGGGTTGCAGGCTCGTGATGATCACGAGCGCGATGAAGATGGTGATCAGCCAGCGCATGGCGGCATTGTGGCAGGCCGCCGCGCCGGGGCCTGCTAGCGGAGCGCGAGCCAAGTGACCTCGCGCAACGCGCGGCCGTGGCGCACTGCGCGCCCGATTGGCTTCAGGGTGCGGCGGCCGCGCGGCGCACGGGCGGCGCGATGGTGGCCACCGCGCGCGCACGCAACTGCCCGCAGCCGCCCTCCACGTCCTGGCCCGCGGAGTGGCGCAGCTTGGTCAGGATGCCGCGCCGGTGCAGGTGGCGCGCCATCTCGGCGGCGCGCTCCCAGTCGGGCCGCGCGTAGGGCAGGCCCTCGACGGCGTTGTAGGGAATCAGGTTGAGCACCGCGTACTTGCCGGCGAGCAGGCGCTCGAGCCCGGCGAGCTCGTCGTCGCCGTCGTTGATGCCGGCGAGCAGGGTCCACTGGATCTGCACCGGGTAGCCGGTGGCGCGCGCGTAGGCCTCGGACTGCGCCACCAGCCAGTCGGGACTCAGGCGCGGCGCGCGCGGCAGCAGTTCCTCGCGCAGCGCGGCGCGCGTGCTGTGCAGCGACAGCGCCAGCGCGGGCTGCACCGCGGCGCGCGGCAGGCGCTCGAACACGCGCTCGTCGCCCACCGTGGAGAACACCAGCGACTTGTGGCCCACGCTGCCCTCGGCGGCCAGGGTCTCGATGGCCTCGAGCACCGCGTCGAGGTTGTGCGCGGGCTCGCCCATGCCCATGAACACCACCTTGCGCACCGTGCGCTGGCGGCGGCCCAGCGCCACCTGCGCGGCGATCTCGGCGCTGCCCAGCTGGCGCAGCAGGCCGTCGCGCCCGGTCATGCAGAA
>DAOTEJ010000105.1:0-2908 GCA_035454085.1 Burkholderiaceae bacterium
GGGCAGGTGCTCGCCCTGATCGAGGAGGCTGCATGAGCGAGCCAGGCCACCCCAAGCGCGAATCACTGAGCGCGCAGCGCGCAGGGTAGATCCATGAGCACCCTGCGCATCGAATCCCGCCGCGCCGACCTGGGCCACGGCCTGGTGGTGCGCCGCGCCCTGCCGCACGCGCATGTGCGCAGCGTGGGCCCCTTCGTGTTCCTGGACCACGCCGGCCCGGTGGTGCTGCCGCCCGACACCGGCCGCAGCGCCGACGTGCGCCCGCATCCGCACATCGGCCTGGCCACGGTGAGCTACCTGCTCAGCGGCGCGGTCATGCACCGCGACAGCCTGGGCGTGGAAATCATGATCCGCCCCGGCGACGTGAACTGGATGACGGCGGGGCGCGGCATCGCGCACTCCGAGCGCTTCGAGGACGAGTCGGTCTTCGCCGCGCCGGGCCTGGAGCTGCTGCAGGCCTGGGTGGCGCTGCCCGAGGCCGACGAGGAATGCGAGCCCGCCTTCGCGCACACGCCGCTGGCCGAGCTGCCCGTGCTCGAGGCGCCCGGCCTGTGGCTGCGCGTGATCGCCGGCACGGTGGCCGGCCTGACGAGCCCGGTGCGCACCCGCTCGGCGCTGTTCTACGCGCACGCGCGCATCGCGGCCGGCACCGCACTCGCCCTGCCTGCCGATTACACCGAGCGCGCGGCCTATGTGGTGGCGGGGCGCATCGAGTCCGGCACGCTCGCCGCCGAGGTGGGCGAGATGCTGGTGTTCGAGGCGGGCGTGCCCGCCGCGCTCACCGCCACCGAGGACGCCACCGTGATGCTGCTGGGTGGCGAGCCGCTCGGGCCGCGCTTCGTGTGGTGGAACTTCGTGTCGAGCCGCCGCGAGCGCATCGAGCAGGCCAAGGCCGACTGGGCCGCGGGCCGCATCGCCCTGCCGCCGCGCGACCGCGAGGAATTCATCCCCCTGCCCAGCCGCTAGGCCGGGCGGGCCTCGGCCTCGGCGGCGGCGGCCTCTTCGCCGACTTCCTCGCCCAGGAAGCCGCCGCTCTGGTGCTCCCACAGGCGCGCGTACAGCCCGCCCTTGGCGAGCAGGCTGCGGTGGTCGCCTTCTTCGACGATGCGGCCGCGGTCGAGCACGATCAGCCGGTCCATCGCCGCGATCGTGGAGAGCCGGTGCGCGATCGCCACCACCGTCTTGCCTTCCATGAGCTTGTACAGGCTGGTCTGGATCGCGGCCTCGACCTCGCTGTCGAGTGCGCTGGTGGCCTCGTCGAGCAGCAGGATGGGCGCGTCCTTGAGCATCACGCGCGCAATCGCAATGCGCTGGCGCTGCCCGCCACTGAGCTTCACGCCGCGCTCGCCCACGTGGGCCTCGTAGCCGGTGCGGCCCTTGAGGTCGGCCAGGCCGCCGATGAACTCGTGCGCCTCGGCGCGGCGCGCGGCGGCGATCATCGCCTCCTCGCCGGCGTCGGGGCGACCGTAGAGGATGTTGTCGCGCACCGAGCGGTGCAGCAGGCTGGTGTCCTGCGTGACCATGCCGATGTGCGCGCGCAGGCTGTCCTGCGTCACCCGGGCGATGTCCTGCCCGTCGATCAGGATGCGGCCCTGCTGCACGTCGTAGAAGCGCAGCAGCAGGTTGACCACCGTGCTCTTGCCCGCGCCCGAGCGGCCGATCAGGCCGATCTTCTCGCCCGGCCGGATGGTGAGGTTCAGGTGCTCGATCACCGGCCGGGCCTCGCTGCCCTTGGCCGTGGCGTACGAGAAGCTCACGTCCTCGAAGCGGATCTCGCCGTGCGGCACGGCAAGCGCGCGCGCATCTGGCGCGTCCACCACCGTCTGGTGGCGCGACAGGGTGGCGATGCCGTCCTGCACCGTGCCGATGTGCTCGAACAGCGACGCCAGCTCCCACATGATCCAGTGCGCGATGCCGTTGAGCCGCAGCGCCATGGCGCTGGCCGCCGCCACCGCGCCCGCGCCCACCTGGCCCTGCGACCACAGCCACAGCGACAGCGCCATGGTCGAGCCGATCAGCATCACCGACAGGGCCTGGTTGATCTGGTCCACCCAGGTCACCAGGCGCATCTGCTGGTAGGCGGTGTCGAGGAATTCGGCCATCGCGCTGCGCGCGTAGGCTGCCTCGCGATGGGTGTGCGAGAACAGCTTGACGGTGGCGATGTTGGTGTAGGCGTCGGTGATGCGCCCGGTCATCAGGCTGCGCGCGTCGGCCTGCGCCTGCCCCACCTTGGCCAGGCGCGGCACGAAGAACCACAGGGCGAGCACGTACAGGCCGAGCCAGGCCAGGAAGGGCGTGAGCAGCCACAGGTCGAAGCCCGCCAGCACGCCGATCAGGGTGAGGAAGTACACCAGCACGTAGACCAGGATGTCGGCGCCGATCATCCAGGTCTCGCGCACCGCGAGCGCGGTCTGCATCAGCTTGGTGGCGATGCGCCCGGCGAACTCGTCCTGGAAGAAGCCCATGCTCTGGCCCAGCAGCTGGCGGTGGAACTGCCAGCGCAGCCGCATCGGGAAGTTGCCGGCGATGGCGTTGAAGCGCATCAGCGCCCAGGCCGCCGTCACCACCAGGCTGGCCACCAGGGCCAGCGCGAGGAGGCTGAGCGTGTGGCCGTGGCGCGCCCAGAGTTCGGCCGGAGGCACGCTGCCCAGCCAGTCGACGATGCGGCCCATGAAGGCGAACAGCAGCGCCTCGAAGGCGCCGATCGCCGCCGCGAGCAGGGTCAGCGTGGCCAGCTGCGGACGCACGCCGCGCGTGCATTCCCACAGGAAGGCCAGCAGCTTTGGCGGGGCCGGGGCGGTGGCGCCGTCCGGATAGGGATGGATCAGCTTTTCGAAATGCTTGAACACGGGTGCACGGAAGCGGCCGGCAGCGGCCATCAGGAGCGGGAGGCGGATGATACGGGCGC
>DAOTEJ010000105.1:3008-7269 GCA_035454085.1 Burkholderiaceae bacterium
CGGGCGCGCCCGCGTCGGCTCGTAGAATGTTGCGCCACGCCCTTGCGCGCCGCGCGCCTCCTTGCATGAACCCCCAGGCCCACCAACTCGAGTTTCCCTGGAGCACGCCGCCCGCGCCCGGCAGCTGGCACACGGTCGCGCCGGGCCTGCACTGGGTGCGCATGCCGCTGCCTTTCGCGCTCGACCACATCAACCTCTGGGTGCTCGACGACGAGCTCGACGGCGTGCGCGGCTGGACGGTGGTGGACTGCGGTGTGGCCACCGCGCCCACGCAGCAGGCCTGGCGCGCGATCTTTGCCACGCACTTCGCGGGGCGTCCGCTGCTGCGCGTGGTGGCCACGCACTTCCATCCCGACCACCTGGGCCTGGCGCACTGGCTGTGCGCCGGCGGCGACGACGCGCGCTGGCAGGCGCCGCTGCTCGCCAGCGCCGGCGAGTACGCCACGGGGCGGTACTTGTCGCAGCTCACCGGCGCGGCGGGCGAGCAGGCCGGCGAGCGCGCCGCGGCCTTCTTCCGCGCGCACGGCGTGAGCGACGAGGCCGGGCTGGCGATGCTGCGCGCGCGCGGCGGCAGCCACTACGCGAGCCTGGTGCCGGCGGTGCCGCCGAGCTTTCACCGCCTGTTTCCCGGCGGCGCACTGGCCATCGGGCCGGCCGGCGCGCGGCGCGTGTTCCACCTGATCGCGGGCTACGGACACTCGGTGGAGCACTTGTCGCTGCACTGCGCGGAGGATCGCCTGCTGATCTCGGGCGACATGGTGCTGCCGCGCATCTCGACCAACGTGAGCGTGTTCGACATCGACCCCGAGGCCGACCCGCTGCCGCTCTATCTGCGCAGCCTGGACCACTACCTCATGCTCGCCGCCGACACGCTGGTGCTGCCTTCGCACGGCCTGCCCTTCCGCGGCCTGCATGCGCGCGTGGCGCAGCAGCACGCGCACCACGCGGCGCGGCTCGAGGAGGTGCGCGCCGCCTGCGTCGAGCCGCGCAGCGCGGCGCAGGTCGTGCCGGTGCTCTTTGCGCGCGCGCTCGACATGCATCAGCTCGGCTTCGCGCTGGGCGAGGCCATCGCCCACCTGCACGCGCTCTGGCGCGAAGGCCGCCTGCAGCGCACGCGCGGTGCCGACGGGGTGTTCCGCTTCCAAGCCACCTGAGGGTTCGAGATGCACCGTTGCTCGCTCGTGCTCGCCGCTCTGTGCGCGCTCATGTTCGGCCTGCTCGCGCCGTCGGCGCGCGCCCAGGCGCCCGCCGCGGCCGCTGCGCAGTCGCCCGCGAGCGTCGAGCGCTACGTCGGCACCCTGCCTTGCGCCGACTGCAACGCGATCCGCAGCGAGCTGTGGCTCGGCCCCGTGGGCGCCGACGGCCTGGGCCGCTTCCGGCTGCGCGACACCTACCTCGCCACGCGCGAGGGCGACCAGGTGTTCGAGTCCTCGGGCCAGTACCGCCTGATCCGGGGCGATGCGCGTGCCTCGGGGGTGGCGGCGGTGGACCGCATCCGCCTGATCCTGGGCTCGGATCAGGACCGGCGCAGCTACGCGCGCCTGTCGCCCTCGGCGCTCGAAATGCTCGACCGCAGCGAGCAGCGCATCGCCAGCAAGCTCGACTACAAGCTGCTGCTCGCCGCTCCCGACGCGCGCACCCCGGCCGAGCTTGCGCCGCGCCAGCTCTATGCCGGCATGCTGAGCGCGCGCGCGGATCAGTGGTGGCTCGCGCCCTGCGGCGGCGGGCCGGCGCTGCGGCTGCGCGACGTGTCGCCCGAGGTGGTGATCACCGCCGTGCTCGGCGACCTGGGCTTCGGCCGGCGCGTGCCAAGCATCTACCTCGAGGCCTTTGGCCGGCCCTACGAGCAGGGCCAGGTGGTGATCGACCGCCTCAACCGCGCGGGCATCGAGATGGGCTGCCCCCAGGAGCGTCCGCTGTGGCAGGCGCAGGGCAACGAGCCCTTCTGGACGCTGCGCGGCACGCCGGCCGGCACCACGCTCACGCGCCTGGGCCTGCCCACCATCACCGTGCCGCCCGCGCAGTTCAGCTGGACCTGGCGCGGCGGCCGGCCCGACCGCGCCGAGGCCTTGGTCAACGTTCGCACCGAGGCGCGCTGGCTCTCGGCCAGGTTCACGCCGCGCATCTGCCGCGACACCATGGCCGACGCCGCTTTCGGCTGGACCGCCGAGGTGAAGCTCGATGGCAAGGCCTACGCGGGCTGCGCCTTCCTGGGGACCGAGAGCCTGCCTTGAGTGCCGGCGCCGCAGCGCGGCCCTGGGTGGTCGCGCGCATGGTGGGCGCGGCCGCGCTGTGGGGCGGCGCCTACATCGCCGGCCGCGGCCTGGCGCGCGGCGTGCCCGTGCTCACGGCCGCGGCGCTGCGCTATGCGATCGCCGCGCTGGCGCTGCTGGCCGTGCTGTGGGTGGTGGAGCGCGGCTGGCCGCGCGGCCTGCGCCGCCACGCGTGGGGCCTGGCGGCGCTGGGCTTCACCGGCGTGTTCGCGTATTCGCTGTGCTTCTTTTCGGCCCTGCACCACATTCCGGCCAGCCGCGTGGCGCTGATCATGGCGGCGAACCCCTCGCTCACCGCGCTCGCCGGCGCGCTGTTCCTGGGCGCGCACCTGCGCGCGCTGCAGTGGGCGGGCGTGGCCCTGGCGCTGGCCGGCGCCTGGGTGGTGATCAGCGACGGCGCGCCGCTGCAACTGGCGGGCAGCGTGGGCCTGGGCGAGGCGCTGAGCCTGGGCATGGCGCTGCTGTGGACGGCGTACACGCTGGTCGGCCGCCGCGTGATGGCCGACGGCAGCGTCTCGGCGCTCGCCGCCACCACGGCGGCTGCGCTCATCGGCGGCGCGGCCCTGGTGGCGGCACTGCTGGTGCACGCGGCCCTGGTCCCCGAGGCGCGGGCCTGGCCCGAGCTCGACGCCGTGCAGTGGGGTGCGATGCTCTACATCGCGGTGCCGGCCACGGCGCTCGCCTTCGTGTGGTTCTACGACGGGGTGCGCGTGCTGGGTGCGGCGCGCGCGGCGGTGTTCAACAATCTGGTGCCGGTGTTCGCGGTGCTCTTTGCCGCGGCGCTGCTGGGCGAGGCGCTGCCCCCGGCGGCGCTGGTCGGCGGCGTGATGACGCTGGCCGGCGTATGGCTCACCAACAGGACGATCCATGTCGCATGACCCCAAGACCCTACGCCCGCTGACCACCCTGGTGCACGCGGGACGCGATCCGCAGGCGAGCTTCGGCTTCGTGAACCCGCCGCTGGTGCGCGGCTCGACGGTGCTGCACGACTCGGTGGCCGACATGCGCGAGCGCATCCGCGCGCGCAACGCGGGCGAGCCTGGCCGCCCCACCTACGGCATCTGGGGCACGCCCACCCACGAGGCCTTCTACGCGGCGCTCAATGCGCTCGAGGGCGGGCACGCGAGCTGGGCCTTCGCCTCGGGCCTGGCGGCGTGCACCGTGCCCATCCTTGCCTTCGCTGGCGCCGGCGACCACGTGCTGGTGACCGACAGCGCCTACGGCCCCACGCGCGACTTCTGCCGCCAGGTGCTGCCGCGCTTTGGCGTGGAGGTGAGCTTCTACGACCCCTGCATCGGCGCCGAGCTCGCCGCGCAGTTTCGCCCCAACACGCGCCTGCTGGTGCTCGAGGCCCCGGGCTCGCACAGCTTCGAGATGCAGGACGTGCCGCTGCTGGCCGGCATCGCGCGCGCGCACGGCGCGGTGAGCATGATCGACAACACCTGGGCCACGCCGCTGCACTTCCAGCCCCTGAAGCACGGCGTGGACGTCAGCATCCACGCGGCCACCAAGTACATCTGCGGCCACGCCGACGTGCTGATGGGCACGGTCACGTCCAACGAGCGCGCCTGGCCGCAGCTCAAGCAGATGATCGCGGCGCTGGGCCAGTGCGCCAGCCCCGACGACGTGTACCTCGCGCACCGCGGCCTGCACACCATGGCCGCGCGCCTGGCGCAGCACGAGGCCACGGCGCGCACCCTGATCGCCTGGTTCCAGGGCCAGCCCGAGGTGGAGCGCGTGCTCTGGCCCGCGCTGCCCGAGGACCCCGGCCACGCCATCTGGAAGCGCGACTTCGGCGGCGCCACGGGGCTGTTCGGCGTGGTGCTGCATCCGCACGCCGAGGAGCGCTTCGTGGCCATGGTCGACGCGCTTCAGCTCTTCGGCCGGGGCTACTCCTGGGGCGGCTACGAGAGCCTGCTCATCCCCAGCTACGCCGAGCGCGCGGTGCGCCCCTGGCCCTACGCCGGGCGCACGGTGCGCGTGGCCGC
>DAOTEJ010000106.1:0-7249 GCA_035454085.1 Burkholderiaceae bacterium
TTCGGGTGGCCACTGTTCGAAGCACGTGGCCCGCGCCGCAGGCGCGGGATCGTGCAGTTGGCTTCGGCCGCTGCGCTTAACTTCGCTGCGCGAAGTTAGCCTGCGCCGCCGCGCAAGCGCGGTTGGCCGCCCGCCGCCATCGCGGCGCGTTACCAGGGCAGCCCGCAGGGCCGGCCGACAGGGGGAGCGGGGAGTCCCGAGGGGTGGCGGTCCACCCCTCGGGGGCCGTGCGGCGGCACTAGCCGCGCAGTGTCCCGCGCAGCGGCCCAACCTCAGGGCAAGTCGGACGAAGCCACCGCCGTCTTGGGCGCAATCGTCCCCAGCCGCGCCTTGAGCGATTGCTGCTTGTCGCTCGCCAGCGCGCTGTAATAGACCGCGTTGGACATCACCTTCTTCACGTAGTCGCGCGTCTCGTTGAAGGGGATGGTCTCGGCGTAGATCGCGCCTTCCACCGGGCCGGGCAGGCTGGAGCGCCAGTTGCGCGCGCGCCCCGGGCCGGCGTTGTAGGCGGCGGTGGCCAGCACGGGGTGGCCGTCCAGGTCGTCGAGCACCATGCGCAGGTAGCCGGTGCCCAGTTGCAGGTTGAGGTCGAGCTCGTTCACGCGCGCGGGCGAGTAGTCGGCCACCTTGAGCTTGGTGGCCACGTAGCGCGCGGTGGCGGGCATGAGCTGCATCAGCCCCGAGGCGCCCACCGAGGAGCGCGCGTCCTGAATGAAGCGCGACTCCTGGCGGATCAGGCCGTAGGTCCAGTAGGGGTCGATGCCCGCGGCCTGGGCGTAGCGCGTCAGGGCCTCGCGGTGCGGCATGGGGAAGCGCTGGGTGAAGTCGTATTCGGCCTTGGTGCGGTCCGAGGTGTTGATCATGCGGTCCAGCACGCTCTGGCTGCGCGCGTACTCGGCCACGGCCAGCAGTTGGCGGTCGTCCAGGCCGCGCAGCTGCCAGTTCCATTCGCGGTTGCCCTCGGCGCGCATGCCCAGTTCATAGAACTTGAGCGCGCGCGCGTAGCCGGGGTTGGCGGCAATGGCGGTGAGCTCGTCCACCGTGGGCGGCGCGGCGCGCGGCGGAATCACGATGGGCTGGCCCAGCTCTTCGGAAGCCAGCTTGCCGTAGAAGTGAAACTGCCCGGCGATGCTGTTGTAGAGCTCGGCGGCCTCGGCCTTGCGGCCCTCTTGCGCCTGCGCGCGCGCCAGCCAGTAGACCCAGGCCGGGTCCTTGCGCAGATCGGGCGGCATGCGCTCGATGGTGGAGCGCAGCATCTTCCAGTTGCCGGCGCGCAGCGCGGCGCGCGCCTGCCACTCGAGCACCTCGTCGATGCGCGCGGCGTCGGGGCCCACGCCCACCTGCTGGCCGCCGCGCTGGTACCACTCGTCGGCCTGCGGCAGCAGCTTGAGCGCGCCCATGTGGCCGATGCGGCCCCACATCACGCCGCGCTGCTCGGGCGTGAGGTGCAGGTTGAGCGCGGCGCCGTGCTCGGCGGCTTCCTTGGGGTCGTCCTTGGCCAGGCGGGCAATCGCCACCAGCGCGAGCTCGGTCTGCACCTGCGTCAGGCGCCGCTCGTGAATCGCCAGCCAGCGCGCCGGCTGGTCGATCGCCTGGGCAAGCTGCTTGGCGTCCACCGGGCGGCCCTTGCCGTCGGTGAGCTGGGTACCCAGCCGCTTGGCGGTGCCGAACTGGTTCTGCTCCACCAGCGCGCGCACCCGCTCCCAGCCCGAGATGCGCCGGTCGGTGAGCAGCGCCTCGGTGAGCGCCAGGCAGCCGTCGCTGCCGGCGGCGGGCGAGTTGGCCAGCAGCACGCGCGCCTCGTGGGCGATCTTGTCGGCGGCGGCCTTGTCGGCGCGCTGGTAGCGCGCCAGGGTCACGAAGCAGCGCAGCTGAGGGTCGTCGGTGTTCCACACCAGCGGCGGCAGCTCGCGCTCGAGCGTGGCCAGGTCGCCCGAGCGGCCCAGCGCGATCAGCCACTCGAAGCGCAGCCGGTCGGCGGGGTAGGTGCCGGGGTACTTCTCGAAGTAGCGGCGCAGGTCGGCGGTGGTCTGGGCGTCGAGCGCGCGCAGGCGCGGCTGGATCTGCCAGAACTCCACGTAGGCGGCGAGCGGGTGGTCAGCCAGGCGCGGCGCGAGGGCGTCGAGCTTGGCGCGGTCGCCGCTGCGCGCGGCGTCGCGCGCGGCCAGGAAGGCGTCGTCGCCACTGACCGTGGCCGAGGCGGGCGCGCGGCGCGCGGCGGCGGGGTTGGTCTGCGCCGCCGCCCCGGTGGCGACCACCACCGAGAGCAGGGCCGAATAGACTGCCAGTCGAAGAAACTGCATGCGCGAATTACACCACGAGGCCATGAGCGAGCCCCTCGAACCCTTGGAGCGCGTCCGCGCCCGCAAGTTGCAGCGCGAGGCGCTGCTGCGGCTGCGTGCCGCCCAGCCGCCCGCGGCCGAGGCGCGCGTGGCCGCGGGCGTGGCCGAGTGGCTGGCGCGCGCCGCGCCGGTGTGCGTGGGGTTTTACTGGCCGGTGCGCGGCGAGCCCGATCTGCGGCCGGTGCTCGCCGCCTGGCTGGCGGCTGACCCGCAGCGGGTGGCGGCCCTGCCGGTGATCGAGGGCGAGCGCATGCGCTTTCACGCCTGGACGCCCGCCACGCCCATGGGCCGCGGCGCCTATGGCATCGCCGTGCCGCACGACACGCCGCAAGTGCAGCCCGCCGCGCTGCTGGTGCCCTGCGTGGGCTTCGATGCGGCGGGCTACCGGCTGGGCTACGGCGGCGGCTGGTACGACCGCACGCTGGCCGCGCTGGATCCGCGGCCGCGCACGCTGGGCGTGGCCTACGAGGCCTGCCGGCTGGCGAGCATCGCGCCCGAGCCTCACGACGTGGCGCTCGATGCCGTGCTCACCGACGGTGCGGGCGTGGCGCTGCGCTGATCAGGCCGCCAGGCCGAGGCGCTTCCAGAGCTCGAGCGTGGGCTCGGCCTGGTTCATGGTGTAGAAGTGCAGGCCGGGCGCCTCCATGGCGAGCAGCTGCTCGCACAGGTCGGTCACCACGTCCAGGCCGAAGGCGCGGATCGACTCGCGGTCGTCGCCGTAGCTTTCGAGCCGGCGGCGCACCCAGCGCGGGATCTCGGCCCCGCAGCCGTCAGAAAAGCGCGCGAGCTGCGTGTAGTTGGTGATGGGCATGATGCCCGGCACCACCGGCACGGTGCAGCCGGCCGCCGCCGCGTCCTCGATGAAGCGGTAATACGCGTCGGAGTTGTAGAAGTACTGCGTGATCGCCGAGTTGGCGCCCGCGCGGCACTTGCGCACGAAGGCGGCGAGGTCGTCGGCCGCGGTGCGCGCCTGCGGGTGCACCTCGGGGTAGGCGGCCACCTCGATGCGGAAGTGATCGCCGGTCTCGGCGCGGATGAACTCCACGAGCTCGTTGGCGTAGCGGAAGTCGGCCGCGCCCGTGCCCGCGCCCGACGGCAGGTCGCCGCGCAGCGCCACCAGCCGGCGGATGCCGGCGGCGCGGTAGGTGGCGAGCAGCTCGCGCACTTCCTCGCGGGTGGAGCCGACGCACGACAGGTGCGGCGCCACGGTGAGGCCCGCGGCGTGGATCTCCATCACCGTGGTGAGCGTGCCCTCGCGCGTGGAGCCGCCGGCGCCGAAGGTGACCGAGAAGAACTCGGGCCGCACCTCGGCCAGGCGGGCGCGCACCGCGCGCAGCTTGTCGGCGCCCTCGGGCGTCTTGGGCGGAAAGAACTCGAAACTGAAGCTCTGCATCAGCGCTTGCGATCGAACTTGTTGGGCAGCAGGAAGGAGAACAGCCAGCCGAAGATCGAGAACAGGATCGCGCCGAACAGCGCGGCCCAGAAGCCGTTGACGTGGAAGCCGGGCAGCAGGTTGCCCACCGCCCAGAACAGCAGCGCGTTGAGCACGAACAGGAACAGGCCGAGCGTGAGGATGGTCACCGGCAGGGTGAGCACGATCAGGATGGGCTTGACCAGCACGTTGACCAGGCCGAGCACGATCGCGGCGATGAAGGCCGACGTGTAGGTGTCGACCGTGACCCCGGGCACGACCAGCGTGACCAGGTAGAGCGCGACCGCGTTGAGTATCCAGACCAGCAGGATGCGCATTGTTTTTCTCTCCCCTTGTGAGTGCGGCTCGACTTCACGCTGAAAAGCGGCACGCGAGCGGGCGTGAGCCCGCTCGCGAAACTTTCCGCTGCAACACTAGTACCGGTAGCTCTCGGGCTTGTACGGCCCTTCCTTGGCCACGCCGATGTAGCGCGCCTGGGCGTCGGTGAGCTCGGTGAGCTGGGCGTTGAGCTTCGCCAGCTGCAGGCGCGCGACCTTCTCGTCGAGGTGCTTGGGCAGCACGTACACGCCCACCGGGTAGGCCTCGGTGTTCACGAACAGCTCGATCTGCGCGATGGTCTGGTTGGCAAACGAGCTCGACATCACGTAGCTGGGGTGGCCGGTGGCGCAGCCCAGGTTCACCAGGCGGCCCTCGGCGAGCAGGATGATGCGGTGGCCGTTGGGCAGGATGATGTGGTCGACCTGCGGCTTGATGTTCTCCCAGGCGTACTTCTTCATCGCCGCCACGTCGATCTCGTTGTCGAAGTGGCCGATGTTGCAGACGATGGCCTGGTCCTTCATCTTCAGCATGTGATCGTGGGTGATCACGTGGTAGTTGCCGGTGGCGGTCACGAAGATGTCGGCCTTGTCGGCGGCGTAGTCCATGGTCACCACGCGATAGCCTTCCATCGCGGCCTGCAGGGCGCAGATCGGGTCGATCTCGGTCACCCACACCTGGGCCGAGAGCGCCTTGAGCGCCTGCGCGCAGCCCTTGCCCACGTCGCCGTAGCCGATCACCACCGCGACCTTGCCGGCGATCATCACGTCGGTGGCGCGCTTGATGCCGTCGACCAGCGACTCGCGGCAGCCGTAGAGGTTGTCGAACTTGCTCTTGGTGACCGAGTCGTTGACGTTGATCGCCGGGAAGCGCAGCAGGCCGTCCTTGGCCATCTGGTAGAGGCGCTTGACGCCGGTGGTGGTCTCTTCGGTCACGCCCTTGATGTGCGCGAGCCGCGTCGAGTACCACTTGGGATCGGTGGCGAGCTTCTTCTTGATCGAGGCGAAGAGTTCGATCTCTTCCTCGCTCGTCGGGTTGGCGAGCACGGCCAGGTCGGACTCGGCCTTGGCGCCCAGGTGCAGCAGCAGGGTGGCGTCGCCGCCGTCGTCGAGGATCATGTTCGAGTAGCCGCCGTCGCGCCACTCGAAGATGCGGTGGGTGTAGTCCCAGTAGTCGGCGAGCGACTCGCCCTTGACGGCGAACACCGGGTGGCCGGCGGCGGCGATGGCCGCGGCGGCGTGGTCCTGGGTCGAGTAGATGTTGCAGCTGGCCCAGCGCACTTCGGCGCCCAGCGCGGCCAGCGTCTCGATCAGCACCGCGGTCTGGATCGTCATGTGCAGCGATCCGGTGATGCGCGCGCCACGCAGCGGCTGGCTGGCGGCGTATTCGTCGCGGATCGCCATGAGGCCGGGCATCTCGGTCTCGGCGATGCGGATTTCCTTGCGACCCCAGTCGGCCAGGCCGATGTCGGCGATGACGTAGTCGGGGGTGGAATCGGTCTTGGTCTTGAGTACAGCGCTCATCTCGCGCCCTCCTGGATAGAAGTTTGCGAGCGCCGTTGCCAGCGGGCCGGGGAGGCCCGCTGCCTCGAGCCTGGCGGGTGGGGAACCCGTCGCAACGCTCCTCGAGGCGAGCGCGCATTCTAGCCGCGTGCACCGGTCCGGGGGAATGTCGCGTTCTCCCCTAGAAAGCCGGGGCGGTGGCAGTTGTGTCACGCCGCCCCGCGGCGCGAAGCGACGGGCCAGGCCGGACCGGGCCGCGTCGAGCCCGCGCCCGGGTGCGGCGGCGCTCAGGCGGCCGCGGCTTCGATCAGGCGGGCCAGGGCGGCGGCGACCTCGGCGCGATCGGCCACGCAGTTTGCGGGGGCCTCGGCCAGCGCCGCGGCGCCCTCGAGCTTGAGCCGGGCCACCCACTGGCCGGCGTCGCGCCCGGAGGCGAAGCCCTCGCTTTGCAGCAGCACGCGCCCGTCGGCGGCGCTGAGCTTGAAGTAGAAGCGGCCGTCGGCCTCGCGGTACTGCTTGAACACGGGCAGCGCGGGCGCGGCCTCGGGCGCGGCGGCCGGGGCCGGCGCGGCCAGCGCGCGGAAGGGGCGCAGGCCCACGGCGCGGCGCAGCTCGTCCATCAGCGGCGCGGCCAGTGCGCGGGCGCGCGCCGCACCGGCCTGCAAGGTCTGCTCGATGTGCTCGGGGTGGGCCATGAGCGACTCGTAGCGCGCGCGCAGCGGGCCGACCTCGGCCTCGATGCGCTCGGCCAGGCGCCGCTTGGCCTCGCCCCAGGCCAGCCCGGCGCGCAGCTCGGCGCGGAAGGCGGCACGCTCGGCGGGGGTGGCGAAGGCGTCGTAGATCGCCACCAGCGCCGTGCCCTCGGGCTCCTTGGGCTCGCCGGGCAGGCGCGAGTCGGTGACGATGCGCGCGATGGCCTCGCGCAGCGCGCGCTCGCCGCCCTCGAACAGCGGGATCACGTTGTCGTAGCTCTTGCTCATCTTGCGGCCGTCGAGTCCGGGCAGCAGTTCCATCTCGGCGTCGGTCACCGCCTCGGGTAGCACGAAGAATTCGCGGGCGCCCCCGAACAGGTGGTTGAAGCGCTGCGCCACGTCGCGCGCCATCTCGATGTGCTGGACCTGGTCCTTGCCCACCGGCACCTGGTGGGCGTTGAACATCAGGATGTCGGCGGCCATCAGGATGGGGTAGCAGTACAGGCCCATGCTCACGCCGGCGTCGGCTTCCTCGCCCGCGGCGAGGTTGGCGTCGACCGCGGCCTTGTAGGCGTGGGCGCGGTTCATCTGGCCCTTGCTGGTGACGCAGGTGAGCAGCCAGTTGAGCTCGGCGATCTCGGGCACGTCGCTTTGCCGGTAGAAGACCACGCGCTCGGTGTCGAGCCCCGCGGCCAGCCAGGTGGCGGCGATCGCCAGGCGCGAGCGCTCGATGCGGCCGGGCTCGTCGCACTTGATCAGCGCGTGGTAGTCGGCCATGAAGAAGAAGCTCTCCACGCCGGGGGCGCGGCTCGCGGCGATGGCGGGCCGGATCGCGCCGACGTAGTTGCCGAGGTGAGGCGTGCCGGTGGTGGTGATGCCGGTGAGGACGCGCAGGCTCATGGGGCGAGGCAGGGCCGAAAACGAAACAGGCGCGAGTCTAGGCGGTACGGCCCCCGGCCCGCACCT
>DAOTEJ010000107.1:0-2809 GCA_035454085.1 Burkholderiaceae bacterium
TTTTCGACGCCGCTGACCGGCGCGTACTACTGGGTGCCCTCGGTCGAGGCGCTGGGCGTTTTCGCCAAGGCGGATGCCGGCTGAACGCGCGAGCCCGGCTGCGGACGCCCTGCAGCGCGAGCGCCGGCCGTTCGGACAGGACTGGGACGCGCGCCACTGACCCAGTTTGATCGGTGGAGTGCAGCAGCCAAGGCGACCCATCGTGTGTTCTCCCCTATGCTCGCCCCCTCGCGAGGTGCCGAAGCCGGCTGGATCGCGCCACCCCAAGGAGTCCGCCGTGCCCGATCTCACGCCTGAGCAAAAGGAGCGTCTCAAGGACGTGCCCAAGGGCACCTGGGCGCTGACCATGACGGTCGCCATCACCATGTTCCTGGCGTGGGTGGCCCTGTATGTGGGCAAGTTCCTGGCCCAGGGCCCGGTGAGCTGAGGACGCGCCGTGTCCATCAACGTCTACGAGAAGCGCTACCTCATCACCGTCAGCGTGCTGGTGGGGCTGATGCTGACCCTGATCGTGGGCAGCTTCGTGCTGCTCAACATCTACCCGCCATCGAACTCGGGCGAGACGATCGACTCCACCCGTCTGCACCTGAGCGAGGAGTTCGCCGAGTCGAATCTGGGCGCGCGCACCAATCCCGACGGCACGGTCACGGTGCGCCTCGTGATGGCCAAGTACCTCGTGCATCCGCAGGAGTTCACGATTCCGGCCGATGTGCAGGTGACCTTCCGCATCGCCACGCCCGACGTGGTGCACGGCCTCAACGTGCCCGGCACCAACATCAACACCATGGTGGTGCCGGGCTACGTCTCTCAGGTGCGCACCCAGGTGGTCTTTCCCGAGGTGGCCAAGCACGGGATCCGCAATCCTGACGGCAGCGTCACGGTGCCCCTGTTCTGCAACGAGTACTGCGGTTACGGGCACCAGTCGATGTGGGCCCGCGTCACCGTCAAGCCGATCCGCTGAGGGCCGCCATGACCACCAACATCGCACCCGCCCCGTCCGGCCGTCTCGTCCTGGCACACGTCTGGGTGGCCTTCCTGCTGTTCGGTGTCGCGCTGCTGCTCGGCGTCTATCAGGTGCTGGCGCGCGACGGCGTGCTGGGCTCCCATGCCGCGAGCTACTACGCCTCGACCACCCTGCATGGGGTGGTGATGGGCTACGCGCTCACGATCTTCTTCATCACCGGGATCGGCTACGCGATCAGCGAGCGCGCCCTGGGCACGCGCGTGTGGGCGCCCGGGCTGGCCTGGCTGTGCTTCTGGGTGATGCTGGCCGGCACCGTGCTGGCGGCGCTGTCGATCCTCGCCGGCAAGGCCTCGGTGCTCTACACCTTCTACCCGCCGCAGATGGCGCACTGGAGCTTCTACGTCGGCGCCGCGCTGCTGGTGGCGGGCTCGATTGGTTGGATCGTGATTACCCTGGTGATGAGCGCGCAATGGAAAGGTGCGCATCGCGGCCAGAACCTGCCGCTGGCGCAGTTCGGTATGAGCATCTGCGCCCTGGTGTGGGCCTGGACCATGGTGGGCGTGGTCCTCGAGGTGCTGCTGCAGCTCATTCCGCTGGCCTTCGGGCTGACCCAGAGCATCGACGTCAACCTCGCCCGCGCGCTGTTCGCCTGGACCTTGCACCCGATCGTCTACTTCTGGCTGATCCCGACCTACGTCTTCCTCTACACCATCGTGCCCGAGGAGGCCGGCGGCTATCTGTTCTCGGACGAGATGGCGCGGGTCGCCTTCGTGATGCTGCTGATCTTCGGCCTGCCCATCGGCATGCACCACCTCTACATGGACCCGCCGCACTCCGCGGGCTTCAAGCTGCTGCAGGGCATCGGCACCTTCCTGGTGGTGATTCCGACGATGCTCACCGGCTTCACGGTGTGGGCCTCGCTCGAGATATCGGGCCGACTGCGCGGCGGCACCGGCTTGTTCGGCTGGATGCGGCGGCTCAAGTGGGATGACCCGGTGGTGCTGGCCGGCGTCATGGCGCTGTTCATGCTGATCCTGGGCGGCTTTGGCGGCCTGGTGAACGCGGCCTACGCGCAAAACGCCATGGTCCACAACACGCAGTGGGTCACCGCGCACTTCCACTACATCTTTGGCGGCGTGGCGGTGACCGGCTACTTCGGGCTGGCCTACTACTTCTGGCCGCGCCTGACCGGCCGCGCGCTGTGGGCGCCCAAGCTGGCGCTGGCGCAGATCTGGCTGTGGATCATCGGCATGAACATCCTCTCGCTGCCCTGGCACTACGTGGGCCTGCTGGGCATGCCGCGGCGCATCGCCTACTACGCCTACGCGCCCGAGATCGCCGCCCAGTGGCTGCCCTGGACCGGGATCATGATCATCGGCGGCGTGCTGCTGTGCCTCTCGGGCTGGCTGCTGCTGCTGATCCTGTTCCTAAGCGGCCGCACGCTGCCGGCTTCGAGCGCGACCATGGCGGGCGGCTTCGCCCGGCCCTACGAGGCCACGGCAGTCCTGCCGCGCTCGCTCAACGGCTTCGCTCTGTGGAACTGGCTGCTGCTGGCGCTGATGGCCATGGCCTGGGGCTACCCGATCGTGCAGTTCTTCCTCGTCAAGCAGTACCCCGCCCTGCCCTGGGGCTTCAGCTGAGGCCCGCGATGAAACTTCTCTGCACCTTCGCGACGCTGGTCGTCGCCACGGCCCTGACGGGCGTGGCCCATGCCCAGACCCGGCCCTCCCAGGTGGCCTGGGACCTGAAGACCGTGAACTTCATCAAGTCGGGGCAGGCCGAGCGCGGCAAGACCTTGCACGCCGCGTGCGTCGACTGCCATGGCGCGACCGGCGTGTCGCCCTC
>DAOTEJ010000107.1:2909-7219 GCA_035454085.1 Burkholderiaceae bacterium
GCGGCAATCCCGGCATGTACGGCATGCCGGCGCTCGAAGGGCAGAAGGGCGCCTACTTGCAGCAGACCCTGCATGCCTTTGCGAGCGGCGAGCGTCACAACGACGTTTACCGCGCGATGCGCGATGTGGCGCGGCGCCTGAGCCCCACCGAGATCGCCTGGCTCGCGTCCTACTACTCGGGAACCACGGTTGCGCCGCTCGCGGCCAAGCCGGCGAGTGTTGGCTCCGCGCCGGCATCGGCGCCCGCAGTCGCACCCGCGCCCGACGCTGCAGCGCCGTCCGCATCGGAACCGGTGGCGAGCGCAGCCGGCAGCGGCGCGGGCTGGTACACGCCGGTCCAGGCCGAGCGCGGCGGCAAGCTCTACGCCGCGCAGTGCGCGATGTGCCATGGCGCCGCGCTGGGCGGCGGCATGGGGCCGGCACTCGCCGGGCGCAGCTTCTGGACCCAGTGGGGCGGCAAGCCCTTCGCCGTGGCGTGGAAGGAAGTGCACGCCAAGATGCCGATGCAGGCGCCGGGCTCGGATGCGGCGCCCGTGTCGATCGACATCCTTGCCTTCCTCTTGAGCCGCAACGGGGTACCGGCCGGCAGCGCCGAGCTGAACGATCGCGCCGACCTCGCCCGCGCCTTGCCCGCCCGCTAGCGCGGCACGGTGGCACGCATGAACGCCTCGGCGTCGGCGTGCTTTCACTGTGGCGAGCCCACCGAGGGCGGCCGCTGGCGCGCGTTGGTGAACGGCGTCCCCCGACAGTTCTGTTGCGTCGGCTGCCAGGCGGCGGCCGAGGCGATCGAGGCCGCCGGCCTTTCCGACTACTACCGCACTCGCAGTGCCGCCGCGCCGCGGGCGCTACCCGCCGCCTTACCCTCCGCGCTGTTCGACCGCCCCGAGTGCGCCGTGGCCTACTCCGGCAGCGCCGCGGGCGGCCGCCAGGCACGGCTGGCGCTCGAGGGCGTGCGCTGCCCCGCCTGCCTGTGGCTGATCGCGCAGCGCCTGCGGGGTCTGCCGGGAGTGCTCGGCGCCGAGGCGGACTACGCGTCGCAGACCGCCAGCGTGCGCTGGCAGCCGGGAGAGGAGTCGCTGGCCGCGGCGGTCTCGGCCATCGAGATGCTGGGCTACCGCGCCCGCCCGATCGCGGGCCATGCGCTCGATCAGGCGCAGCAGGCGGCCGCCTGGCGCGATGGCGAACGCCTGGTGGTGGCGGTCGTGCTCGGCATGACCGTGATGAACGCAGCCCTTGCCCTCTATCTGGCGGGCAGCGCGGCGCCGCCGCTGGCCTTGTGGGAGCAAGTGGTGCGCGTGCTCAGCGCGCTGCTGTGTGTGCCGCTGCTGGCCTGGTGCGGCGCCGACTTCTTCGGCGGCGCGTGGCGCGATCTGCGCGGGCGGCGTCTGGGTATGGATGTGCCGGTCGCACTCGGCCTAGCTGCGGCGTACGCGGGCAGCCTGGTCGGGCTGGCGGACGGCGGCCCGGTGTACTTCGATGCCATTGCCATGCTCGTGCCGGCGGTGCTGGGCGCACGCTGGCTCGAGGCCCGTGCACGCCGCGACGCGGCGGCCGCACTGGACCGGCTGTCGGTGATCGAGCCGCAATTGGCCCTGCGCTGCCGGGCCGACGGCACCGACGAAGCCGTGCCCGCGCTCGATCTAGCGCCAGGCGACGAACTGCGGGTGCGCCCCGGCGAGGCAGTGCCGGCCGACGGCGTGCTTAGCTCGGACTCGGCCCTGCTCGATGAGTCGCACCTCACGGGCGAGCCCTACCCGCGGCGACGCGTCAGAGGCGAGGCGGTTGCCGCAGGCAGCGTGGTGATCGAGCAGGCGCTGCGCCTCACGGTCACGCGGGTCGGGGCCGCCAGCACCCTAGGCGAGTTGCGCGCCCTGATCGAGCGTGGCCTGACCAGCCGGCCCGCGCTGGCGGCGTTGGCCGACCGGTGGGCACCGGCACTGGTGGCCGTGGTGCTGGCGGCCGCGGCGCTCACCTGGCTGGCGTGGCAGGTGATCGATCCTGCGCGCGCGCTGCCGGCTGCGATCGCCGTGTTGGTGGTGAGTTGTCCCTGCGCGCTGGCGCTCGCCACGCCCCTCACCCTGGCGCTCGCGGCGGGGCGCCTGGCGCGCTCGGGCATAGTGCCGCTGCGCTTGGCCGCCCTGGATGCCCTGGCCACCGCGCCAGTGGCGGCGTTCGACAAGACCGGCACGCTCACGCGTGGCAAGCCCGTGCTCGTGGCCGTCGAGACCTGTGGCGGCCTGGACGCCGCGGAGGCGCGTTCACTAGCCGCGGCGCTGGAGCGCGACAGCCTGCATCCGATCGCGCACGCCCTGCGCGAGGAAGAGAGCACATTGCGGGTCGTCGAGCGCCTTGAACAACATCCGGGGGCGGGCGTGTCGGGCGAACTCGGCGCCGCGCGCTGGTGGCTGGGGGCGCGCGAATTTGCACCGGGCGCGGCAGCGCTCAACGAGCGCGCTGCGCATTGGGCCGCCGAGGGCCGACTGGTGGCCGTGTTGTCGGACGGTGGGCAGCGCGGTGCGCTCTTCGCGTTCGAGGATGCCCTGCGGCCCGGCGCGCAAGCGCTCGGCCCCGCCTTGCAGCGTGCGGGCGTGCGGCACACGGCCTGCCTGAGTGGCGACCCCGGCGCGGGGGTGGCGCGCGCGGCCGCGGCCGCGGGACTGGACGAGGCCCTGGGCGCGTGCAGCCCGCAGGGCAAGCTCGACTGGCTCGCGCGCGCTCGCGCAGCGCACGGTGCCGTGCTGATGGTCGGCGATGGCTTGAACGATGCGCCGACGCTGGCGGCAGCGGACGCCTCGCTGAGCTTTGCGGATGCGGCGCAACTGGCGCGCGCCTCGGCCGACTTCCTGATCGCGGGTGAGTCTCTGGACGCGGTGCCCCGCGCGCGCCGGCTGGCGCGCCGCGCGCGCCGCGTGCTGCACCAGAACCTCGCCTGGGCGGCCGGCTACAACCTGCTGGCGATTCCGCTGGCCGCCAGCGGCGTGATCGCGCCCTGGTTGGCGGCGCTGGGGATGGCGGCCAGTTCGGCGCTGGTGGTGGCCAACGCGCTGCGCCTGAACGCTGCCCCCGATCATGGCCGAGCCGACGAGCTCGCGGTGAACTCGGCCGCGACAGCTGCGGCGCAGAACTGATCGCGCGACTCCGCGCCGTTCAGGCACCGCGCAGGAAGCTCCACAGCCGTGCGAGCGCTTCGGTGTCGCGGCGGCAGTAGGCGCGCAACTCGGCCTCGATCTGTGCGCGCCGCTCGGGGCTGGTGGTCGGGGCGATTGCCTCCTGGTAGGCACCCGCGGCAGCGGCACCGTCCTTAACGCCGTCGAGCGTGTCGTGCGCGAGTTCCGGGAACACGGCCGCCAGCACCTTCTTGATGCTCCACGAGCCCTGCTGGGCCGGGTGGTAGAAGTGCGTCTGGACGATGGGAAGCAGGTCGACGAGGCGCAGTGCGAGCGCCTGCAAGGGGGCCGCATGCTGCGGCAGCAGCGCGGCGAGTTCGCGGATGCGCCCGGCCTCGAAGGCGGCGTTGTAGACAAAGATCGCTCCGCCCGAGCCGCAGCTTGCGATCAAGGCCTCGGCGAAAGCGCCGCGCGGGTCGGCGCCGCTCAAGTCGAGGAAGGCTGATTCGGCGAGCGAGCCGTCTTGCGCCAGGACCTGCAGGCTGAACTGGAAGGGAATCTGCTGGTGCGGCCGGGTGCCGGGCCAGACGGGCACCGCGAACTGGGTGGTCTCGAAGTCCAGGAAGCGCGCGGGCGAGGGCTGGGTCGCCAGGGCCAGCGTCGTGGCCGCGCGGTCGAAGTGAACGCTGCCGGTGAGCGTGCAGTGCTTCACGCGGCGCTGCTCCTCGGTAAGCAGTTCGTCGGGGACCTCGCGCAGGTCGCGCGCGCCCGAACTGGCGAGGAACTCGCGGAGCGCGCGGCGGGTGACCCTGGGCAGCCAGGCCACGGGATGCTCGGCCTGGGGCTCGAGGCTGCGGCAGTGCCCGAGGAACCCGCACTCGTGCGGGCTGTGGCAGTGAGGGCCAGTGGCGCGCTCGGGTGCGGCGGGCAGATCCGCGACGCGATGGGCATCTTCGACCCAGGTGGCGACCTCGTCCGCGCGGGCGGCGACTTCCGCCGTCAGATCGTGCTCACGCAGCAGGCCGCGGTAGTCGCCAGCGCCGGGGTAGACAAAGCGCGTGTCGATGTGGGCCACGCGCACCGAGGCAAGGTCCAGTTGCGCGCCGCGTGCGATCCAGGCCTGAATCGCGGCGTCGTCGCGGTGCGTGTCCTTGAGCGAGGCCGAGGACTTCACCTCGATCAGGTGCCAGGACGACGCCTCGG
>DAOTEJ010000108.1:0-2761 GCA_035454085.1 Burkholderiaceae bacterium
TCGGGCGAGTCCTTGCGCTGGTTCATGAGCTCGAAGTTGTGGAACAGGATCACGAAGGCGGGCCACTCGGCCTCGGCCGCCTGCCACAGCAGGCGCTCCATCTCGCCCCACGAGGTGGCGCCGATCTGCACATGGCGCAGCCGGCCCAGGCCGTCGCGGTAAACGCTCAACGGCACTTCGCACACGCCGTCCACCGTCGTGGGTGCGAGCAGCAGCTCGCTGGGGCGCACGCCGCTGTCGGGGCCAAACATGGTGGCGTTGTAGCTGCTGTCGTAGGCGATGCCGTTGGCGGCCAGCGCTGGCAGGGTGTCGGCGTTGAAGCCAAAGCTGCCCGCCCGGAAGGCGGTGACTTCCGGCGCGCCGGCCTCGATCAGCAGGCGCTTGCCCAGGGCGATGAGTTCGGTCTGCTCGGCGCGGCTGAAGTCGCGCAGGTACTGGCGCTTGCCCGTCATGCCCGCCACCAGCGGCGGACGGGTCTCGTCGGCCCACTCGGTGTGAAGGTGCAGTTGCACCTCCTGGCCGGCGGCCCGGATCAGCCCTACTTCCTCGGCCAGCCACTGGCGGCCAAAGCGCATGGCAAAGAGCGGCTCCACGAAGAAACAGGCCTTCAGCCCGTGGTCGGCCAGCATCTTCAGTTGCAGCGGCAGGCCATGCTCGCCGCGCGCCGTGGGGCCGTAAGCGTAGCGCCGCCATGCGCCGGGAAACTGCTCGTCCAGGTGCGCCCAGTCGTCGCACCAGACCTCGCAGTCCACGGTCAGCAGCACGGGCAGCATCAGTCGATCCCCGCCGCTTCGGCGCAATGGCGGTCGAGCTCCGCCACGTTGCGCTCCAGATCGAACACGGCCTCGGCGCGCGCCCGGCCGGCGCGGCCCAGCGCGCCGCAGCGGGCGCGGTCGCCGTGCAGCGCGGCCAGACGCTCGGCCAGCGCTTTGGCGTCACCCGCGGGGAAGAACAGGCCGGTCTCGCCCTCGACCACGCTCTCGCGCGGGCCGGGCAGATCGCTGGCGATCACCGCCCGGCCGGCGGCCATGGCCTCGATCACCGTGGTGCCAAAGGGTTCGATCAGCGAGGCCAGCACGAAGGCGTCCGCCGCCTTCATCACGGCCCACACGTCGGAGCGAAAGCCCAGGAAGCGCACATGCTCGGCGAGGCCCAGCCGCGCCGCGTGCTCGTGCAGACTGCGGCGGTAGGCGTCCGGGTCGCCGTCCATTAGCGTAGTGTCGCCCGCGGCCAGGATCTTTACCGGCACGCCCGCGGTGCGCGCCTGGGCCGCGGCCTCGAAGAGGACCTCCCAGCCCTTCTGCGGCACCATGCGCGCCACCGCGGCCAGCACGAACTGCTCCGGCCCCCAGCCGGTGGACTCGCGCAGGGCGCGTCCGGCGGCCTCGTCGGTGTAGCGAGCCAGGTCCACGCCGTTGTGCACGACGAAGACCTTGCTCATCTTCACGCCCGCTGCCTGCATCAGCCGGGCCTCGTAGTGCGTGGTGGGCACGATGCGCGCCACGCGCGTGTTCAAGAAGTGCACCAGTTCCCGCAGGCGGCCGGGCGGCCAGTCGCCGGTCTGGGTAAAGGTGTCGGCCCGCGCGCGCCACACCACGGGCCAGCCCAGAGCGGCGGCCACGCGGCCGGTGGTCTCGAGGTCCGAGAAGGTGTTGGCCACGAACACACCGCGCGGCATGCGGGCCAGCGTGAGCGCGGTGCGCGCCTTGGCCGAATACCAATGCGCCTGGCGCGCCAGCCAGCTCTTTCCTGCCTTCCAGCGGACCACCCGGGTGCGCGCTCCGGCAGCCTTCAGGGCTGCGTCGAGTTCGCCAGGGGCGTTGAGCAGTGCCGTCACCCGCCCGGCAAAGCGCGTGTTGCGCACGTGGTCGAGCAGGCGCAACTCGCCGCCGCCGAGGTCGCCGTACCAGGAGGAATACACCAGGGGAACGCTGCTGCTGGAGGACACCGCTTGCAGTTGGCACCGTGAAGTCAGCGCCGAGGGTACCCCACGCCCGTGCCACGACGATGGCGCTGTGGCACGCCTCACACAGGCTTGCGCCCGCAACGGACGCGGCGTGACACGCCGTGACGCGCCCGGCGCTTAGACTCGGGCCCACTGCGCATCTGCCCATCTGCGCTCCACGCCATCGACGAACCGGCCCATGAAACCAAGCCTCACGCGCCCCACAACCGCTCTGGAACGACTCCACCGCGTTATGCGGCCGGCGCTGCTGTGGATTGCGCTGGTCGTCGCGCCTACCGCGGTGCTTGCGCAGGCTGCGGACACGGTGAACAACAACTACTACAAGGCGGCGGGCGATCCCGCGCTCGCGCTGCTACTCAAGAACAACGAGGAAGTCCACCTGCACAAGGGTCTCAGGCACCTTGCCACGCGCAAGCCGCACGAGCTCGAGTACGCCGTCAGCGAGTTTCACTACATGCTCTGGGTCTGGCCCAACCACCCCCAGGCGCTGCGCGGGGTGTTCGAAGCCGCCACCCTGCTCAAGCGCCCGCAGTTGGTAGACAAGTACGCCAAGCCGGCGATCGACGTGGCGCCCGACGCCGCGCCCACCTACGTGATCATCGCCGCGCATCTGATGCGCAACGGCAACCCGAAGGCGGCCGAGCCGCTGCTGCTCAAGGCCATTGAGCTCGACCCCGCATCGATCAACGCCAACTACAACCTCGGGCTGCTCTACATGCAGACCAAGCGGCCGGAGCTGGCCAACCAATACGCGCAGAAGGCCTACGCGATGGGGCATCCGTTCCCGGGGCTGCG
>DAOTEJ010000108.1:2861-7069 GCA_035454085.1 Burkholderiaceae bacterium
CGCCGGCGCAGGCGCCCGCGGTGGCGGCCTGCATGGCCGAGGCGCTGGTGGCCGCGCGCGGCGAGTGGGACGCGCTGGAGTTCACCCACCTGCGCCCCGGCGGCGCGTGGTGCGCGTTGCGCAGCGCGCTCGCCGCGCGCTGCACCGTGGACGAGGCGCCCTTCGTGCGCAACCTGCACATCGCGCTCGACCAGCCCTGGGCGCCCTACTACGCGGGGCTGAGCAAGACCGTGCGCGAGAAGAACAAGCTCGCCGCCAACCGCCTGGCGCGCGTGGGCGGGCTGGAAGTGGAGTGGCTGCGCACCAGCACGCCCGAGCTGCTGGAAGCCATCACGCAGATCTCGGCCGCGAGCTGGAAGCGCGAGACCGGCCTGAGCCTGGATCAGCCCGGCCCGCAAGCCTGGTGCGCGCGGCTGGCGCAACTGGCGGCAGAGCGCGGCTGGCTGTCGGTGTGGATCGGGCGGCTGAACGGCGCGCCGGTGGCGATGGAGCTGCAACTCATCTCCGACGGCACCGTGTACGCCCTGCGCTCGGACTTCGTGGCCGAGCACGCGCAGGTCTCGCCCGGCACCTACCTGAACTGGAAGCTGCTGGAGCGCCTGTTCGGCGAGGGCCTCACGAGCTACTACATGGGCCCCGGCGAGAACGCGTACAAGCTGCGCTGGACGCGCAGCGGCGCAGAGCTCATGCAATTGCGCGCGTGGAGCCCCACCCTGCGCGGCCGCGCCCTGCACCTGTGGGACACGCGCCTGAAACCTGCGGCGCGCACGCTGCGCGACCGCCTGCGGCCCGCGAAGGCCGCCCCCGAGGACACGCCATGAACCACCTGGCCGCCGCGCTGCTGGCGCGCGCCGACGACGCCCGCATGCTCGATGCCCTGATGCCCGCCGCAGGCGCAGCGCACGCCCTGCGCGACGCGCGCGGGGTGATCACCAGCACGGTGGCCAGCCAGTGCGCGGGCGCCCACGGCCTGCGCCTGGCGGTGGCCGGCCGGCCCCTGCTGCCCGCCAACGAGGATGGCCTGGCCGCCAGCACTGGCCCGGCCAGCGCAGAGCAACTGCTGGCTGCGTGGGCCGAGGAAGGCACCGCACTGCTTGCACGCCTGCGCGGGCACTGGGCGATGGTGGTGCTGGACACGCGCGGCGAGCGGGCGGAAATGGTGGCCTCTACCGACCGGCTGGGCACCGTGCCGCTGTATTGGTGCGCGCGGCCGCAGGGCATCGCGGTGGGCACGCAGATGGCGCCGCTGCGCGCGGCCCTGGGGCCATGGAGCCAGGACGCGCAGGCGGTGTTCGACTACCTGTACTTTCACATGATCCCGGCGCCGCGCACCATCTGGCGCGAGTGCCAGCGCCTGTTGCCCGGCAGCCTGCTGCGCTGGCGCGACGGCACGGTGGCGCAAGAGACCTGGTGGCAGCCGCACTACGAAGAAGACACCACGCCCGAGTTCGGCGCCGCCAAGGCCGAGTTCATGCACCTGCTGGAAGACGCGGTGCGCCCCTGGGCGGGCGACGCGCGCGCGGGGGCCTTCTTGTCGGGCGGGACCGACAGCTCCACCGTGAGCGGCATGCTCACGCGCGTGGCGGGGCGGCCGGCGAACACCTGGTCGATCGGCTTCGACGCGCAGGGCTACGACGAGATGGGCTACGCGCGCACCGCCGCGCAGCACTTTGGCACCGATCAGCACGAGTACTACGTGACCCCGGCCGACGTGGTGGAGGCGCTGCCGCGCATCGCGGCGTTCTACGAGCAACCCTTCGGCAACGCCAGCGCCGTGCCCACCTACTGGTGCGCGCGCCGCGCCCGCGAGGCGGGACTCAGCACCCTGCTGGCGGGCGACGGCGGCGACGAGCTCTTTGGCGGCAACGAACGCTACGCCACGCAGTGGGTGTTCAGCCTGTATGGGCGCGTGCCGGCGCCGCTGCGCGCGGGCCTGATCCAGCCCCTGCTGGGTGCGAGCGCCGCGCTGGGCCTGGGCGCAGTGCCGCCGGTGCGCAAGGCGCTGAGCTACGTGGCCCAGGCGCGCACGCCCATGCCCGAGCGCACGCAGAGCTACAACCTGCTCAACCGCCTGGGCCTGGAAGCGGTGCTCACCCCCGAATTCGCGGCGAGCATCGACGCCACCGAGCCGGTGCGTCTGCTCAAGGAAACTTACGACGGCGCGCGCGCCGCGAGCCAGGTCAACCGCATGATGGCGCTGGACCTGCGCTACACCCTGGCCGACAGCGACCTGCCCAAGGTGAGCGGCATGTGCGAGCTGGCGGGCATAGCGGTGGCCTACCCGCTGATGGACGACGCCCTGCTCGACTTCAGCCTGCGCCTGCCGCCCGACTACAAGCTGCGCGGCAAGCAGCTGCGCTGGTTCTTCAAGCAGGCGCTGAGCGACTTTCTGCCCCCGCCCATCATCGCCAAGACCAAGCACGGCTTCGGCCTGCCGGTGGGCCCGTGGATGGAAGGCCACCCGCCCCTGCGCGCGCTGGCGCAGGACGCGCTGGCGCAGTTGCGCGGCCAGGGCGTGGTGCGGCCGGAGTTCATCGACCGCATGGCCCACCAGCCGCTGGGCGAGCACGCTGGCTACTACGGCACCATGCTGTGGGTGCTGATGATGCTGGGGATGTGGTCGGCCGAAACCGAGGGCTGATAATGCAGGCGGCCATCACGGGGGGCCGCACATGACCGGCAAGTTCAAGCAGTGGGTCGCTCAGCAGGCGCGGGCGCGCGGCTACACGGTCGTTCCCGACTGGCAGCTCGACCGCTTTGCCCAGGCGCGCTACCTGGCGCGGCTGTTCGAGACCCTGGCCATCGACTGCGTGCTCGACGTGGGCGCGAACCGAGGCCAGTACCGCGACTTTCTGCGGCAAGAGGTGGGCTACGCGGGCTGGGTGATCTCGTTCGAGCCCGTGCCTGCCCTGGGGGCGCACCTGGCCCAACGCGCCCAGGCCGACCCGCGCTGGCAGGTGGAGCCGGTGGCGCTGGGGGCCACTCCCGGCACGGCAACGCTCAACGTGATGGCGAGCGACACCTTCAGCTCCTTCCTGGCGCCCAACGCCGCGGGCGCGGCCATGTTCGCCACCCGCAATCGCGTGGCCGAGCAGGCCGAGGTGCCGGTCCACACGCTGGACGCGCGGCTGCCCGATCTGCTGGCGCGCACGGGCTGCAGCCGCCCTTACCTGAAGCTCGACACCCAGGGCTACGACCTGGCGGTGATCGAAGGGGCCGCAACCTGCCTGCCCAAGATTCTGGCCCTGCAGACCGAAGCCTCGGTCACGCCGATCTACGAGGACGCGCCGGACTTTGCCACCGTGATCCGCCAACTGGAGGCACGCGGCTTTGCCCTGAGCGGGATGTTCCCGAACAACCCGGACCACTTCCCGCGGATGATCGAGTTCGACTGCCACATGTTGAACCAGAGCCAGCTTGGGGCGGCGCCCCTTGGCTGAGGCATCCGCCCCCACCGTGTGGGCCTTTCCGCGGGCAGGCTTCTATGGCGATTGCCTGTATGCGCCGCTGGAAGCGATGGGCGTGCGCGTGCTGGAGGGCGACTACTCCGCCGCCGGCCTGGCGGCCATCGCACCGGGCGATGCGGTGCACCTGCACTGGCCCTCGCACCTCTACTCCGTGGGGCCGTCGAGGCTCGACTACGCGCGGCACTTCACGACCTTCGAGTGGCGCCTGCGGCGCCTGCACGCGCGCGGCGTGCGCATCTTCTGGACGGCACACAACCTTTATCCGCACGAGCAGACGCCCCTGCCTGGCGTGGACCGCCGCGTGCGCGAGCTGGTGATCGGCCTGGCGGAGCGCATCTTCGTGCACGGCCCGAGCGCCGAGGCGGTGCTGTGCACAGAGTTCCCAAAGACCCGCGGCAAGTGCGTGCAGATCCCCCTGGGCGGCTTTGCCGCGTACTACGCCAACGACCTGACCCGCGCCGAGGCGCGCGCACGGCTGGGCCTGGCCGAGGGCGAGTTCGCCTATCTGTTCCTGGGCCAGTGGCGGCCCTACAAGAACCTGCCGCTGCTGATCGAATCCTTTGCCCGCCTCGAAGAGCCGGCCACCCTGCTGCTTGCCGGCAACGCGCCCGCACGCCTAGCGGAGGAAGTCAGGGAGCTTGTCGCGCGCCTGGGCCGAGGACGCATCCGCGCGGTGCCCGGCCGTGTGCCCGACGACGAACTGCAGATGTGGTGCAAGGCCGCCGACGCGATGGTGCTGCC
>DAOTEJ010000109.1:0-6820 GCA_035454085.1 Burkholderiaceae bacterium
TAGCCCAGCAGGTCGTTGACCAGATCGACGCGCACGCTGTCGCGCCCGAGCAGGGCGGCGGTGTGGCGGGCGTAGAGCGCGCCCCAGGCGGGATCGGTGCGGAAGCGGCGCGCGCCCGAGTACTTGGCCACGCTCATCACCCGGTCGGCCGAGAGCACCTTGCCCACTGGCGAGGGCAGATCGCACTCCAGCGCCACGAACTCGCGGTCGAACCAGGCGCGCGCCTGCTCAGGCGTGGGATTGGCGGCGTCGTCCACCGCGAACTGGAACTCGAATTCCTCGGTGGGCCCGAAGCTCACCGTCACCTGGTTCTGGCGCATGACTGTCCTCTGGTGTGGGAAGCGCGGGCGCTGGGCCCGCGCGGCGCGACGGCAGTGTAAGGCTGGCGAGCCCGGGCCGAGCGCACCGGCGCTCAGCGCTTGAGCTTGGCAAAGGCCGCGGCCATCGCGCCTGCGGGCTGTGGCGCGGGGCGGCTCTGGACGCTGCGCGCGTCGCGGCGCTCCTGACGGCCGGGGCCGCCATCACGGGCCGATTCGCGTCCGCCCCGCGCCCCGGGCTCGTCGGTCAGGCGCATGGTCAGCGCGATGCGCTGCCGCTGTGGGTCCACCTCCAGCACCTTCACCTTCACGACCTGCCCGGCCTTGACCACGTCGCGCGGGTCCTTCACGAACTTCTCCGACAGCGCGGACACATGCACCAGGCCGTCCTGGTGCACGCCGATGTCCACGAAGGCGCCAAAGGCCGCGACGTTGGTCACCACGCCTTCGAGCGTCATGCCGGGCGCGAGGTCGCCGATCTTCTCGACGCCCTCCTTGAACACCGCGGCCTTGAACTCGGGGCGCGGGTCGCGGCCGGGCTTTTCCAGCTCGGCGAGGATGTCCTGCACCGTGGGCAGGCCGAAGCGCTCGTCGGTGAAGTCGCGCGGCGCGAGCGTGCGCAGCACGTCGCGCTGGCCAATCAGCTCGCCCACCGGCTTGCCGGTCTTGCTCACGATCTTCTCGATCACCGGGTAGGCCTCGGGGTGAACTGCTGAAGCGTCGAGCGGGTTGTCGCCGTTGGTGATGCGCAGGAAGCCCGCAGCCAGTTGGAAAGTCTTGTCGCCCAGGCGCGGCACGGCGCGCAGCGATTCGCGGTTGGCGAAGGCGCCGTTGCCCTCGCGGTGCTCGACGATCGCCCGGGCAACGCTGGGCGTGAGGCCCGAAACCCGCGCCAGCAGCGGCGCGCTGGCGGTGTTCAGATCCACGCCCACCGCATTGACGCAGTCCTCGACCACCGCGTCGAGCGTGCGCGCGAGCTGGTGCTGGTTGACGTCGTGCTGATACTGGCCCACGCCGATCGCCTTGGGCTCGATCTTTACCAGTTCGGCGAGCGGGTCCTGCAGGCGCCGGGCGATCGACACCGCGCCGCGGTAGCTCACGTCCATGTCGGGGAACTCCTGCGCCGCGAGTTCGCTCGCCGAGTACACCGAGGCGCCGGCCTCGCTCACCACGATCTTGGTCAGGCCCAGCTCCGGGTGGCGCTTGATCAGGTCGGCGGCCAGGCGGTCGGTCTCGCGGCTGGCGGTGCCGTTGCCGATGGCGATCAGCCGGGCGCCGTGACGCGCGGCGAGCGCGGCGAGCACGGCGATCGACCTGTCCCAGTCCTTGCGCGGCTCGTGCGGAAAAATCGCGCCGGTGTCGAGCACCGCGCCGGTGTCGGAGATCACCGCCACCTTCACGCCGGTGCGCAGGCCCGGGTCCAGGCCGATCACCCCCTTGTGGCCGGCGGGCGCGGCGAGCAGCAGGTCCTTGAGGTTGGCGCCGAAGACCTTGATCGCCTCGGTCTCGGCCGCTTCGCGCACACGCAGGAAGAGTTCGGTTTCCAGCGTGGGCTGCGCCTTGACGCGCCAGGTCCAGCGGCAGACGTCGGCGAGCCAGGCGTCGGCCGGGCGTCCCAAGGCCTTCACCCCGACGTGCGCGGCGATCATGGCCTGGCAGGGGTGCGGCAGCAGTGCCTCCTGCGCCTCGGACAGCGTGAGCTTGAGTGCGAGCACGCCAGCATTGCGGCCGCGGAACAGCGCCAGCGCGCGGTGCGAGGGCGTGGTCTTGATCGGCTCGGAGTGCCTGAAGTAGTCGCGGAATTTCTCGCCTTCGGTCTCTTTGCCCTCGACCACCGCGGCGGTGATGAAGCCCGCGTTCCACAAGTGCTCGCGCAGCCGGGCGATCAGTTCGGCGTCCTCGGCGAAGCGCTCGGCCAGGATGTCGCGCGCCCCGTCGAGCGCGGCCTTGGCATCCGCCACGCCCTGGTCGGCGTCGACGAACCGGGCGGCCTCGTCCTGCGGCGTGAGCGTCGGGTCGGCGAGCAGGGCTTCGGCCAGGGGCTCGAGCCCGGCTTCGCGGGCGATCTGCGCGCGCGTGCGGCGCTTCGGCTTGTAGGGCAGGTAGAGGTCCTCGAGGCGCTGCTTGCTGTCGGCCGCCTCGATCTGGCCGCGCAGCTCCTCGGTGAGTTTGCCCTGCTCCTCGACGCTGGCGAGGATGGTGGCGCGGCGCTCCTCGAGCTCGCGCAGGTAGACCAGGCGCTCGGCGAGCGTGCGCAGCTGCGTGTCGTCCAGGCCGCCCGTGACCTCCTTGCGGTAGCGCGCAATGAAGGGCACGGTCGCGCCCTCGTCGATCAGGCCCACGGTGGCCTCGACCTGGGCGAGGCGCACGCCGAGTTCGCCGGCCAGGGTGGAGTGGATGCGCTGCGCGCGGTCGGGAGCTGCTTGCATGGGTGTTGCGTGGCCGAGTCAGTCTGCGAGGGCGCGGATGATAGCCAGCGCCGGGCTGCGGCCCCGAGGCGGGCATCCCCTAGAATCGGCGCGTCCGTTCTCTCGAGGCCGGGGCCCCAGCCGCCCGGTCCGCCTTCATCCGCGTGCGACCGCTGTTCCGCCAGGAAGCCATCGATGCCCAGCGCCAGAAGCTGCTGGGCGAGGTGTCGGTCGCGCGGCCCGTGCCCATGTGGATCTACACCGCGCTGGCGGTGGGCTTTGCCGCGGCCCTGGTGGCCTTTTCGCTGTGGGGCGAGTACTCGCGCCGCGAGCGGGTCGAGGGCTTCCTGGCGCTCGATGCCGGAGCGGCGCGCGTGCTGGTGCCCGAGGCCGGCGTGGTGAGCGAGCTGCTGGTGCGCGAGGGCGATGAGGTGGCCGCCGGTCAGCCCCTGGCGCAGATCTCGTTCGAGCGCGGCACGCGCTCGGGAGTCACGGCCGGCGAGCTGGTCGAGAAGGAATTCGCCGGGCGTCTGGCGGCGCTCGAGCGCGAGCGCGAGAACGCCCGCCTGCTGGGGCGCCAGCAGCTCGAGTCGGCGCGGCGCAAGATCGAGGACCTGCAGCGCGAGCTCGTGCAGTTCGATGCCGAGATGAAGCTGCAGAGCACGCGCATCGCCTCGGCGCGCCAGGAACTGCAGCGCACCGACGAGCTCTTCCGCAAGGGCTTCGTTTCAGAGAACGGCCTGACCGCGAAGCGCAACGACCTGCTCGACCAGCAGGTCAAGCTCGAGAACATCAAGCGCAGCCGCGCCGCCACCGAGCGCGAGCTGGGCGAGGCGCGCGCCGCCCTGCCCGAGATCGAGCTGCGCACCCGGGCGCAGGAAGAGCAGCTCACCCGCCAGGCGAGCGAGCTGCAGCAGGGCCTGGTGCAAGAAGGCGCCAAGCGCGAGAACGTGATCCGCGCCCCGGTGGCGGGCATGGTCACCAACATCGCCGTGGCGCGCGGCGAGAGCGTCGCGGCCGAGGCGCCCTTGGCCACCGTGGTGCCGAGGGGCAGCGGGCTGCACGCCCAGCTGGTGGTGCCGACCCGCGCGATCGGCTTCGTCAAGCCCGGCGACGCGGTGGTGATGCGCTACGAGGCCTTCCCCTACCAGCGCTTCGGCCAGTACCGTGGCACGGTGGAGCGCGTGGGCCGCACCGTGTGGGCGCCGGGCGAGAAGCTCGGGCCTCTGGGCGTGAAGGAGCCGGTGTATCGGGTGGACGTGAAGCTCGAGCGCCAGGCGGTGGCCGCCAGCGGTGACGAGTTCCCGCTGCGCGCGGGCATGATGCTGTCGGCCGACATCCTGCAGGAGAAGCGCACCGTGCTGGAATGGGTCTTCGAGCCGGTCATGGGGCTCAAGGAGCGGCTGCAGTGAGCTCGCGCCGCGCCGGCCCTCAGGAGCGCCGCCCGCGCGCGGCCGGGAGCGCGCCGTGCTAGGCCGCCGCACTCCGGTGATCCTGCAAAGCGAGGCGCCCGAATGCGGCATCGCCTGCCTGGCGATGATCGCCTCGCACCACGGCCGTCGCACCGACCTGTCGGCCATGCGGCTGCGGCTCGCGCCCTCGATGAAGGGCGTGACCTTCAAGCACATCGCCGGGATCGCCGACAGCCTGGGCCTGGCCTCGCGCGGCGTGAAGGTGCCCCTCGAGAATCTGGGCGGGCTCAAGTTGCCGGCGATCCTGCACTGGGACATGAATCACTTCGTCGTGCTGACGAAGGTGAGCGGCCGGCGCCTGACGATCCACGACCCGGCGCGCGGCCGCGTGGTGCTGACCTTGCAGGAAGCCTCGGACCACTACACCGGCGTGGCCATGGAGATGTGGCCCACGCCGGCGTTCCAGAAGAAGGACGAGCGCGAGCGCGTCAGCGCCTGGCAGCTGCTGGGCGCGGCCGCGGGCGCGCGCGGCGCCATCGTGCAGGTGCTGCTGCTGTCGCTGGTGCTGGAGATCTTCGCCATCGCCATGCCCTTCTTCCTGCAGATCGTGGTGGACCGCGTGATCATCTCGCGCGATCGCGACCTGCTCACCGTGCTGGGCGTGGGCTTCGCCGGGCTGGCGCTGATGATCGCGCTGGTCACGGCGCTGCGCGGCTGGCTGGGCGTGTACATCAGCACGCGCATGAACCTGCAGCTGCTCGACACGTTGTTCGCGCGGCTCACGCGCCTGCCGCTGGAGTGGTTCGAGAAGCGCAACATCGGCGACATCGTCTCGCGTTTCCGCTCGGTCGACGCCATCCAGCGCACGCTGACGCTGACCTTCCTCGAGACCGCGATGGACGGGCTGATGGTGGCGGTCACGGTGGCCGTGATGTTCTTCTACTCGGCCGAGCTCACCCTCATCGTGCTGACCGCCGCCGCGCTCTACGCCGCGCTGCGCTTCGGCTTCTACGGCGCGCAGCGCCGCGCCACCGACGAGCGCCTGGTGCACGAGGCGCGCGCCTCGACGCACTTCATCGAGACGCTGCGCGGCATGATGGCCATCAAGCTCAACCTGCGCGAGGGCGAGCGCCGCGCCGCCTACCTCAACCACGTGGTCGGCCAGACCAACGCCGAGGTCCGCACCCAGGCCCTGGCGATCATTCAGCGCGCCGCCAACGTGGCGATCTTCGGGATCGAGAACGTGGCGGTGATCTGGCTGGGCGCCCTGCTGGTGCTCGACGGGCGCTTCTCGGTGGGCATGCTCTTCGCCTTCATGGGCTTCAAGCTGCTGTTCATCACCCGCGTGAGCAACCTGGTCGACAAGGGCATCGAGTTCCGCATGCTGGACCTGCACGCCGAGCGCGTGGCCGACATCGCGCTGGCCGAGCCCGAGCCGCAGTCCGCCCCGGGGGCGCGCGACGCCACGGCCGCTGGGCCGTTCGAGATCAGCGGCCGCAACCTGGGCTACGCCTACGGGGTGGAAGGCTTCGTGTTCCGCGGCGTGGACTTCAGCGCCCGCCCCGGCGAGGTGGTGGCCATCGTGGGCCCCAGCGGCGCGGGCAAGACCACGCTCGTGAAGGTGCTCACCGGCCTGTTCCCGCCTAGCGAGGGGCGCCTGTCGGCCGACGGCCGCGACGCGCGCGACTGGGACCGCGCCGACTGGCGGGCGCGGATCGGGGTGGTGATGCAGGAAGACACCCTGTTCGTGGGCACCATCGAGGACAACATCTCGTTCTTCGACCCGGCTCACGACCCCGCCCGGGTGCGCGAGTCCGCCCGCCTGGCCCAGATCGCCGAGGACGTGGAGGCCATGCCCATGGGCTACAACACCATGGTGGGCAGCCTGGGCGTGGCGCTGTCGGGCGGGCAGAAGCAGCGCGTGCTGCTGGCCCGCGCCCTGTACCGCCGGCCGCAGATCCTGTTCCTTGACGAGACCTTCGATCAGCTGGACCTGGCCCGCGAGCAGAGCATCACCACCGGCCTGCGCCAGACCGGCATTGGCCTGGTGATCGTGAGCCACCGGCCCGAAACCGTCCGGGCAGTGGATCGGATCGTTGAACTGGGCAAGCCGCTGGCGCGGGTGGCCTGAGTGTCAGGGAGCGCCGCGGGCGTAAGTCAGCCGGCGCTAACTTCGCTCTTGGGCCCTAGTGGGACTGAAATCAAGGTAGATCAGCCCGACGCGTCGAGGGCGAAAAAAAGTCCGAACCGGGGGATCAGCCCGGTCCGGACGAGGTGCGGAAACTTTGGGACTGCCGGGCGACTGGCGGCCCGGCTCGTCGGGAATCTTTACTGCCAGAGGTCGGCGAAGGAGCCGCCGCCGATCATGTCGAGTTCCAGGACCGACAGTTCGGCCGTGACTTCGGTGGTCTCTTCGGCGCGCTCGGCAACCAGGGTCTCTTCGGCAACGATTTCGATCTTGGCGTTCATTTGGGCTCTCCGCGGGTTTCTGGTTAGGTGGCCTGACCGGCCGTGACAAACTGTTAATGACGCCCATTCTGGGTGACGCTTGGTGACATGGCGATAGCCCCCGTGGGTGCTAGGCGCCCGCCAAAAATGTGTGCACAATCCCGCGCCCCCTCAATCCGGCCCACATGAACGACCCTCAGGCCCAGCTCGCGGCGCTCGCCGCCGAGCTCAAGCA
>DAOTEJ010000110.1:0-1600 GCA_035454085.1 Burkholderiaceae bacterium
GCGGCGGCGGCGCAGCGCGGCCAGTCCGGCCAGCCCCAGGCCCAGCAGCGCGAGGCCGGCGGGCTCGGGCACGGTGGTGCCGCCGTCGCGGCCCACGACCACGTGGATGGTGGAGTTCAGGAACTCCATGCCCTCGTTGTCGTACACGCGCAGCGCAAAGTCGTAGGTGCCCAGCGCGGCGGGATCGAAGCTGTAGCCCAGGGCGGACTCGAGAAAGTCCATGCCCAGGTTCCAGGAGTCCTGATACAGGCTCAGACCCAGCAGGCTCTCGAGGGCGTTGAAGTCGATCGTCTTCTCGTTCACGCCGGCGCTGGGGTCCACGTCGATCGTCAACGTGGTGCGGTAGTCCTGCAACTGGGCGGTGCCGTAGTTGAGGCTGAAGTCGAAGTTCCAGGTGGCGTAGTTGCCGCCTGCGGGCGGAGTGCTGACGCCGGGCGCGGCGAAGTAGGTGTCGACGCCGTTGTTGGGCGCAATGCCCACGAAGCGCTCCTGCGCGCGCAGGCCGATCTGCACGCCGCTGCCTTCGGCGACGTTGAAGCCGCCATTGGGCTGGCCACTGCCCACTGTCCAGGCGGGACTCACGGGGCCGAAGGTGTTGGCCTGGGCGCCGGCGGCTGCGGCAATCAACAGGCTGGCCAGTGCAAGGCGGGGGGCGGTGAAGCGCATTTCCAGTTTCTCCGATCGAAGCGAGGTAACTGCGGTGTTGCAGGAACTGTGCCCGTTTTGGGATTCCGCGTCGCATCAACGACTTGCGCTCCGCCAATTCGCCGCCCTGAGCGCATTCGTAAAAAATCTCGACGCGCGGCCGAGCGCTGAAGCCTCGGCCGGTGGGCGCCCTGCCGCGCCCGCGCGCGCCGACGTGTGGTGGGACAGCGGTGAGCAGACGTCGTGGCGGCGGTGCCGCTTTGAGCAACCGCACGCGCGGGCGCAGGCAGGCGACGCCCACAATCGGCCCACCTTCACGCAAGGAGCCCGCCATGCCCATCAGCGACCGTGCACTGCGCCTGATCATCGACTTCGAGGGCATCAACCAGCCGGGCCAGTGGCCGGGCGCGTCCTCGGGCATCACCCTGGGCTACGGCTACGACCTCGGCCACGTGACGCCCGAGCAGTTCGAGCGCGACTGGGGCGCCTGCTTCACGCCCGAGCAGAAGGCGCGGCTGCGCGGCGCGATCGGCAAGACCGGCACGGCGGCGGCAGCGCTGGCGCCGCGGCTGGCCGACATCAAGTGCAATCGCGCCGATTCGGCCCGGGTGCTCAACGAGGTCTCGATCCCCGACTACCTGGAGCGCACGCGCGCCGCCTTCCCGGGCGTCGACGCGCTGCCGGCCGACGCGCAGGGCGCGCTGGTGTCGCTGGTCTACAACCGCGGCCCGGGCATGACGGGCGAGAGCCGCCGCGAGATGCGCACGATTCGCGAGCTCGTGCCGCTGGGCGACCTGGCGGGCATCGCCCGCGCCCTGCGCGAGATGAAGCGCCTGTGGGAGGGCAAGGGGCTGGCCGGCCTGCTGCGCCGGCGCGACGCCGAGGCGAGCCTGATCGAGGCTGCGTTGGCGCCCGTGGCGCGCGGCATGCGCCGTGCCCCGGCGCCCGTGGTGCT
>DAOTEJ010000110.1:1700-2887 GCA_035454085.1 Burkholderiaceae bacterium
GAAGGTCGCTGCGAAGAAGGCCGTGGCCAAGAAGGCGGCTCCCAGGAAGCCCGCCGCCAAGAAGCCCGCCGCCAGGAAGGTCGCGGCAGGCAAGCGTGCGGCGCAGGGGCACGTGGCGGCCAGGTCGGCGGCGAAGAAGGCCGTGGTCAAGAAGGCGGTCGCCAGGAAGACCGCCACCAAGAAGTCCGCCGCTCGAGCGGCCGTCACGCACCACGTGGCGGCGCGCACGGCGTCGCGACGCGCGCCCGCAAAACGCGGCCTGATCCGGCGGCGCTGAGTCGGTGCCCCGCGGGGCGCGGGGCGGGGGCGGCGGTCCACGGGCCGCGCCCCTAGAATGGCGCCCATGCTGAAGACCATCCGCGACTTTTTCGAGCAGCGCGTGGCCCCCGCGCGCGAGGCCGGCCCCAGCCTGGAGCTGGCCACCGCCGCCCTGCTCGCCGAGACCCTGCGCGCCGACCCCGAGGTCACCGAGTCCGAGCGCGCCGCCGCGCACGCGGCAATGCGCGAGAAGTTCGGCCTCGGCGAGGACGACGCCGCGCGCCTCGTCGCCCTGGCCGAGGAGGAAGTGGCCCAGGCGAACGACCGCTTCCAGTTCACCTCGCTGATCAACGCGCAGTTCACGCAGGAACAGAAGATCCGCGTGGTCGAGCTCATGTGGCGCGTGGCCTACGCCGACGCCACGCTCAGCGCGCACGAGCAGCACGTGATCCGCAAGATTGCCGAGCTGCTGCACGTGCCTCATGGCGACTACATCCACGCCAAGATGCGCGCGCGCAGCGCCGCCGGCCTCGAGTGAGCGCGGCGCTGCCGCCGCTGCTGCTGATCCAGTCGGCGGTCGCGGCCGTCTGGTTCTACGAGGGCTTCTGGTGCAAGGTGCTGGGCCGCTCGCAGCACGAGTTCGAGGTGGTGGCGCAGACGCCGGGCCTGTCGCGCGCGACCTCGGCGCTGCTGCTGCGCCTGCTGGGCGTGGTCGAGACGACGATCGCGCTGTGGGTGCTCTCGGGCTGGCAGCCGATCGCCTGCGCCATCGCGCAGACCGTGCTGCTGATCGGGCTCAACAGCGGCGGCATCGCCTTCTCGCGCCACCTGATTCCCGACCCGGCCGGCATGGTGATCAAGAACGCGGCCTTCCTCGTGCTCGCCTGGGTGGCGGCCGGTCTGGCCGCGGCCGCATGAGGTCCGCATGA
>DAOTEJ010000110.1:2987-6813 GCA_035454085.1 Burkholderiaceae bacterium
CCGCATGAGGTCCGCATGAACGCGCCGCACGAGCCGCCTTCATCCGGGGCCGGGCCCGACGCACAGAGCGGCGCCGCGGGCAGCGGCCAGACCGAATGGGAGCGCGGCCGCTTTGCCGGCCAGGGCGCGCGCCGCGTGCTGTTTGGCGCGATGTACGAGGACAGCGCGATCGAGCGCTCGGTGTTCGCGCCGGGCGGGCGGGTGTTCTGCATCGCCTCCTCGGGCGACACGGCCTTTGCGCTGTCGGCCGCGCACGCGGTGCTGGCGGTGGACATCAACCCCGTGCAGCTGGCCTATGCGCAGGCGCGCGCGGCGGGCGCGCCGCGCGTCACCGGCACCGCCGAGCACGTGATGGCGCTGGGGCGCAGTGCCATGCGCCTGGCGGGCTGGTCGCGCGCGCGCATCGAGGCCTTCCTCGCCTTCACCGACTGCGGCGCGCAGCTCAATTACTGGCACACGCACCTCGACACGCGGCGCTTCCGCCTGGCCAACGACGCGCTGCTGTCGGTGTCGGCGCTCAAGGCGGTGTATTCCTCGGGGCTGCTCGCCAGCCTGCCCGACCACTTTGGCCGCGTGCTGCGGGCGCGCCTGGAGCGCTGCTTCGCGCGCCACCCCAACGCGCTCAACCCCTATGCGCGGCTGCTGTTCGCGGGCGAGGCCGACGCGCGCCTGCCGCAGCGCCCCGCGGGCGAGGTGCAGTGGGTCGAGGGCGACGCCGCCGGCGTGCTCGAGGCCGAGCCTGCCGCGAGCATCGCGGGCTTCACGCTCTCGAACATCCTCGACGGCGCCACGCCGGCCTACCGCGCGCGCCTGGCGGCGGCGGTGCGGCGCGCCGCCGCGCCGGGGGCGATGCTGGTGCTGCGCAGCTTCGGCGAGCCGCCGGCCAATCTGGCGGGCAACCGCGCTGCCGACGACCGCTCCATGCTGTGGGGCGTGGTCGAGGTGCGCCTGGCGGCCACCTGGACCTGAGCGCGCGCTCGCGCTGAGCGCCCGCGCGGCGCCGGCCAGGGGCACAACGGGCACAACGGGCACAGACCCCGCACGCGCGGCATGACAGCGCGGGCCGCTCTGACCACACTGACCCTGAGCCTGCGTCCGCAGGCGTTCGAGGGAGAGCATTCATGGTCACGCGCAGGTCCAGCGCCACGCCCCAGGCGCGCAACGTGGTGGTGGCGGACAACGACGGCTATTCCTTCGCGGTGGACGACCTGGTGCCGCAGCAGTACCGCGGCACCGACCGCTACCTCGACGTGATCCAGTGGAATCTCGAGTGGTTCGGGGCCTCCAAGAGCACCGAGTGGGACAAGACCCGCTGGAATCTGGTGGTGGGCATCCTCGAGAAGCTCAACGCCGATCTGTTCGTGTTCCAGGAGGTGGCCGGCCCCACCGAGACGCGCTCGGGCGTGATCGACGCGGTGGCCGCCGAGCTCACCGCGCGCGGCGCGGGCGAGTACGTGGTCGACTACACCCGCGCCGGCGGCGAGCAGCGCGTGGCCATGATGTGGGACCGCCAGTGGCTGCGCGCCAAGAGCGAGGTGGCCGAGCTCTTCAAGCGCGGCGAGCACAAGCTGGGCGACGGCAGCGACGCCTTTGCCGGGCGCACGCCGCTCTACGGCTGGTTCACCGGCAAGCTGCCCACCGGCCCCAGCAGCCGCGCCGGGGGCAGCTTCGACTTCCAGATGCTGGGCGTGCACCTCAAGGCGATGGCCGACGGCGCGGCGCAGCGCGAGGAGTCGGCCAAGGTGCTGGCCAAGTGGATGCGCAAGGACGCGCCCAAGGTCGACGCCGACGTGCTGATCATGGGCGACTTCAACGCGCCGCCGGGCGACGCCTGCTGGGCGCCCTTCCACAAGCTCGAGGACGAGGGCCGCGCGGGCTTTCGCAAGATCAACGATCCCTCGGACTTCTCGTACCTGTGGCTCGACAACAAGAAGGACCGGTATCTCTCGCGCATCGACCTGACGGTGGCGAGCACCTCGTCGCAGACGCGGGTGGCGGGCACGCTGGCCAAGACGGTGCGCTGGAAGCCGATCGAGGAGGTGATCGCCGCCACCCAGGGCAAGCTCACCGACCGGCAGGTCACGGCGCTGCTCAAGCAGATCAAGGACGCGATCTCGGACCACCTGCCGGTGTTCAGCCGCTTCTACTTCACCAAGCCCGCGCGGCCCGCGCGTCCGCAATGAGCCACGAGGCACTGCGCTTCGAGTCCTGCGACGCCGTGCCGCCCGAGGCCGCGGCGCTGGTCGACGCCGGGCTCACCGAGGCCAACGCCGCTGCCGCGCCGCTGCACGAGGTGCGCCCGCTTGCCTGCCTGGCGCGCGACGCCGCAGGCGCGGTGGTGGGCGGGGCCGTGGGCCGCACCTGGGGCGAATGCTGCGAGCTGCAGCAGCTGTGGGTGGCGCCCGCGCGGCGCGGTGCCGGCGCCGGGCGCGAGCTGCTGCGCCGCTTCGAGGCTGCGGCCCGGGCGCGCGGCTGCCGGCAGGTGTACCTCGAGACCTTCAGCTTCCAGGCGCCGGGCTTCTACCGGCGCGAGGGCTACACCACGCTCAACGAGATCGCCGGCTTCGGCCACGGCATCGTCAAGTACCTGCTGCTGCGCCGCCTGCCGCTGCCGCGCCCCTGAGCCCTAGCGCCGGCGCGCGAGCGTGAGCCCGTCGCCCACCGGCAGCAGGGCCAGGTCGATGCGGCTGTCGGCGTGCAGCGCGGCGTTGAGCGCCTGCAGCGCCAGGGTGTCGGCGTCGTCGGCCGCCGCGGGCCGGGCCACGCGCCCGCTCCACAGGGTGTTGTCGAGCGCGATCAGCCCGCCCGGGCGCACCAGTTGCAGGCAGCGTTCGTAGTAGCCGGCGTAGTTGGCCTTGTCGGCGTCGATGAAGGCGAAGTCGTAGCTGCCCGCCTCGCCCGCCGCGAGGCGCGCGTCGAGAGTGGCCAGCGCCGGGCCGATCACCAGATCGATCTTGCCGGCCACGCCCGCCTGCGCCCAGTAGGGCCGGCCGACCTCGGTGAATTCGGTGCTGATGTCGCAGGCCAGCACGCGGCCCTCGGCGGGCAGCGCCAGCGCCGTGATCAGCGCCGAGTAGCCGGTGAACACGCCCACCTCGATCGTGCGGCGCGCGCCCACCAGGCGCAGCAGCAGCGCCATGAACTGCCCCTGCTCGGGCGAGATCTGCATCTGCGCGCGCGGGTGGCTGGCGGTGGCGGCGCGCAGCTCGGCCGCCGCCGGGTGCTCGCGCAGACCCTGGGCGAGCAGGTAGTCGTACAGGGTGTCGTCGAGCGTGAGCGTGCGGCGGGACATGGCATTCCTTGACCTGGGTGGGGGTGGGAGTGTGCCAGCGCCGGGCGCGGGCGTGGACGAGCACGGCGGCGCGGACTACGCTGGCCCGCACAACGAGGAGGAGAACGTCATGAGCGTGGCCATGAGCGACGTGCGGGCGCTGCTCGCGCAACAGCACTTCGTCGAGGACTTCACCGCGGCCCAGGTCGACCATCTGGCCAAGGTGGCGCGGCCGGTGGAATACGCCGCGGGCCAGGTCATCTTCCGCGAGGGCGACGACTGCGCCGAGCTCTTCCTGGTGGTCAGCGGCCACGTGGCGCTCGACCTCGCCGGCGAGCGCCAGCTGCTGCGCGTCGAGACCCTGGGCCCGGGCGACGAGCTGGGCTGGTCCTCGATGCTGATGGGCAGCCACCGCTACTTCCAGGCGCGCGCGCTGGAGCCCGTGCAGGCCCTGGCCTTCGACGCCGCCGAGCTGCGCCGCATGAGCGAGGCCGACCCCGCCCTGGGCTACGCCATCATGCGCCGCCTGGTGGCCGTGGTGGCCGAGCGCCTGCA
>DAOTEJ010000111.1:0-6603 GCA_035454085.1 Burkholderiaceae bacterium
ACGAGGGGGCACCCCGCGCCGCCGCCTAGAATCGGGGCACCTGCCGCACGCCACCCAGTCCATCATGCCGATCGCCACCGCCCGCCTCGAAGACCTCAACGTCGCCGGCTTCGAGCCCATGCCCACGCCGGCCGAGGTCAAGGCGCAACTGCCGCTCACCGAGTCTGCCGCGGCCACCGTGGCGCGCGGGCGCAGCGCGATCGTCGAGATCCTCGAGCGGCGCGACCCGCGCCTGATGGTGGTGGTGGGGCCCTGCTCGATCCACGATCCGCGCGCGGCGATGGACTATGCGCGCCGCCTCCACACGCTGGCGCAGGAGGTGGCCGGCACGCTGCTGCTGGTGATGCGCGTGTACTTCGAGAAACCGCGCACGGTGGCGGGGTGGAAGGGCTACATCAACGACCCCCACATGGACGACAGCTTCCGCATCGACCAGGGCATGCGGCGCGCGCGCGAGCTGCTGCTGGCGATCGCCGAGCTGGGCCTGCCCGCGGCCACCGAGGCGCTCGACCCGCTCAGCCCCCAGTACCTGGGCGACCTGGTGAGCTGGTACGCGATCGGCGCACGCACCACCGAGAGCCAGACCCACCGCGAGATGGCCAGCGGCCTGTCGGCGCCGGTGGGCTTCAAGAACGGCACGGACGGCGGGCTAGCAGTAGCCATCAACGCCGTGCGCTCGGCCGCCACCGCGCACAGCTTCCTGGGCATCGACGAGCAGGGCGAGACCGCCATCGTGCGCACCCGCGGCAACCGCCACGGCCACGTGGTGTTGCGCGGCGGCGGCGGCCGCCCGAACTACGACACCGTGAGCGTGCGCCTGGCCGAGACCGCGCTGGCCAAGGCCGGCCTGCCGGCGAAGCTGGTGATCGACTGCTCGCACGCCAACAGCATGAAGGACCCGGCGCTGCAGCCGCTGGTGTTCCACGACTGCGTGCACCAGATCCTCGAGGGCAACCGCTCGATCGTGGGCCTGATGCTCGAGAGCAACCTCGAGGCCGGCAACCAGGCGATCCCGCAGGATCTGGCCCAGCTGCGCTACGGCGTGTCGGTGACCGACGCGTGCATCGCCTGGGACAGCACCGAGCAGACCCTGCGCCGCGCCGACCAGGACCTGCGCGCGCGCGGACTGCGCACCCGCGCCTGAGCGGGGCGCACGGCGCGGCCGCGGCACGCCGTCCGCGCGCGGCCGCGGCTGCCACGCCACCAGCATGCCCGGCGGTGCCGCGAAGCGGCGGCCACGCGACTAAACTCGCGCCCTCCGCCCTCCCCGGATCCGCCTCGCCATGGACACCCTCGAACAACAACGCGCCAGCGTGCGCGGCCGCGTCGCCGGACTGCGCGCGGCCATGAAGGCCGCCGGACTCGCCGCCTGGATCGTGCCCTCGACCGACCCGCACCTCTCGGAGTACCTGCCCGAGCGCTGGCAGGCGCGCGCCTGGCTGTCGGGCTTCGACGGCTCGGCCGGCGTTCTGCTAGTCACCGCAGATCACGCCGGCCTGTGGACCGACAGCCGCTACTGGGAGCAGGCCGAGGCCCAGCTCGCCGGCACGGGCATCGAGCTGCACAAGATGGGAGCCGCCGGCGGCGTGCTCTGGATGGAATGGCTCGCGCAGACGCTGCCGCGCGGCGCCACCGCCGGCGCCGACGGCACGGTGCTGGGCCTGGCCACGCACCAGGCGCTGGCCGACAAGCTCGCCGCGCGCGGCATCGCGCTGCGCACCGATCTGGATCTGATCGACGCGGTATGGCAGCCGCGCCCCGAGCTGCCCGCCGAGCGCGTCTACGAACACGCGCTCGCGCCCACCACGCGCGCGGCCAAGCTCGCCGCGGTGCGCGAGGCCTTGCTCGAGGCCGGGGCGCAGGCGCACTTCATCTCGACGCTCGACGACATCGCCTGGCTGCTCAACCTGCGCGGCGGCGACGTGCCCTACAACCCGGTGTTCATCGCGCACCTGCTGCTCGGCGCGGACAGCGCCACGCTGTTCGTGGGCGCGGGCAAGGTGCCGGCGGAACTGGCCGCGCGCCTCGAGGCCGATGGCGTGAAGCTCGCCCCCTATGCGCAGGCGCGCGAGCGCCTGGCCGCGCTGCCGGCGGGCACGCAGGTGCTGCTCGATCCCAAGCGCGTCACCCTGGGTCTGCGCCAGGCCTTGCCGGACACCGTGGGCGTGATCGAGCGGCTCAACCCCTCGACCCTGCTCAAGAGTCGCAAGTCGCCCGAGGAAGCGGCGCACATCCGCGGCGCGATGGAGCAGGACGGCGCGGCGCTGGCCGAGTTCTTTGCCTGGTTCGAGGACGCGCTGGCTGCCGGCACGCCCATGACCGAGCTCACCATCGACGAGCAGGTCTGCGCCGCACGCGCGCGCCGGCCCGGCTTCGTGAGCCCGAGCTTCACGACCATCGCGGGCTTCAACGCCAACGGCGCCTTGCCGCACTACCGCGCCACGCCCGAGTCCCACGCAGCCATCGCCGGCGACGGCATGCTCTTGATCGACTCCGGCGGCCAGTACACCACCGGCACCACCGACATCACCCGCGTGGTGCCGGTGGGCACGGCAAGCGCCGCGATGAAGGCCGACTACACGCGCGTGCTCAAGGGGATGATCAACCTGTCGATGGCCGTGTTCCCGCGCGGCACGCGCAGCCCCACGCTGGATGCGCTGGCGCGCGCGCCGATCTGGGCGGCGGGCATCGACTACGGCCACGGCACCGGCCACGGCGTGGGCTACTTCCTCAACGTGCACGAAGGCCCGCACGGCATCACCCCGCACCTGCCGCCCGAGCCGCACACCGCCATGGAACCCGGCATGGTCACCAGCAACGAGCCCGGCATCTATCGCCCGGGCCGCTGGGGCGTGCGCATCGAGAACCTGGTGCTCAACGTGGCTGCGGAGACGACCGAGTTCGGCGAGTTCCTGAAGTTCGAGACGCTCACCCTGTGCCCGATCGACACGCGGCTGATCGACCCTGAACTGATGCGCGCCGACGAGCTCGCCTGGCTCAACGCCTACCACGCCGAGGTAGCGCGCCGCGTGGCGCCGCTGGTGAGCGGCCGCGCCGCCGCCTGGCTTGCCGAGCGCACGCGAGCGATCTGAACTTGCCCCTCCGGCCCGGCGAGGACTGCCCCTGCGGCAGCGGCGCGAGCTATGAGCGCTGTTGCGGGCGCCATCACGCAGGGCCGGAGCCTCTGGCCGCGCCCAGCCCCGAGGCGCTGATGCGCTCGCGCTACTGCGCCTACGTGCTGGGCCTCGCGGACTACCTGCTCGCCACCTGGCACCCGAGCACGCGCCCGGCGGCGATCGAGCCCGACCCGCCCGGCCTGCGCTGGCTGGGGCTCACGGTGCGCGCCGCGCCGGCGCCCACGGGCGACGCGGGCGAGGTGGAGTTCGTGGCGCGCAGCAAGCTCGGCGGACGCGCACATCGCCTGCACGAGCGCAGCCGCTTCGTGCGCGAAGGTGGGCGCTGGTTCTATTTCGACGGCGATCTGCTCTAGGCCGCACGTGACGCCCCACAGGCGAGCGGTCGCGGCCTGACCCCCTTGCTTGGTGCTCGGCTTCAGCCCTGGCGCCGCAGATGCGCGGCCAGGAAGCGCGCCGGATCGAGCGAGGCCGCCAGATCGGTCTCGATCGGCCAGGGCTCGCCCTCGATCTGCGCGGCGAGCAGTTCGGCCGCGAGCGCGGCGAGCGCCAGCCCGCGCGATCCGAAGCCGAAGGCGGCGTGCAAGCCCGGCAAGCGCGGCAGTTCGTGCAAGCGCGCGCCGCGCAGCGCGGGCTGGGCGAGCGCTGCGGCCTCGTCGGCCACCGGCCCCACCAGCGGCAGCCGATCGCGGCTGACCGCGCGCACGCCGGCGTAGAAGCCCACCGGCAGCACCGCGGGCGGATCGGCCAGCAGGCGTGCCAAGCGTTGCAGGTTGCCGGCGTGAACGCGCTCGGCCGGCACCGCCTCGGGGCCGCGCTCGTAGCTCGCGCCCACGCCCACCCAGCCGTCGCCGCCGCGCACGGCGTAGCCGTCGCCGGCCAGACCTGCGCGCAGTCCGGCCAGATCGTGCTCGGCGAGCAGGCTGATGCGCCCGCGCACCGGCGCCACGGGCGCGTGCGCCAGCCCCGCCAGCCTCGGTGCATCGGCCGCGTTGGCCAGGATCGCCACCGGGGCCTGGGCCAGCACCCGACCGGCCGCGTCGAGCGCGCACCACTCGCCCTCGCGCTGCGCGAGGCTTGCGACTTCGGTCGCGCCGCGGAACTGCACGCCCGGCGCGGCCAGTGCGTGACGGCACCAACGCCCCGCCGCCACCAGCGCGCCCTGCGCGAACCACCAGCCGCCGCGGCGCGGGGCGAGGCCCAGCAGCGGCTCAGCCTGTGCGCCCTCCACCAGCCGCGCATGCTCGGCGGGCAGCTCAAGGGCGGCCGCGATCGCGCGCCAGTGTTCGAGCTCGGCCTCGTCCTGCGCGATCTGGAACACGCCGCGGCGCTGCACGAGTGAGGCATCGCCCGCCGGCAGCGCTCGCAGCGCCGCCGCGCAGCCCGCTCGCGTGAGGCGCGCAAGGCGGTTGTCGTCGGCCGAGACCTGCGGGTGCAGCAGTCCCCAGGCCAGTGCCGAGGCACCGCTGCCCGGCACCGGCCCGGCGTCGAGCACCTGCACCGTCCAGCCGCGCGCGGCCAGGGCGCGCGCCGCAAGGCTGCCCGCCAGCCCCGCGCCGATCACCAGCGCGCGGCGCCCGCCTCGGTAGGCGCAGGGTGGTTCGTGGCGGCGTGAGGCCCAGCGCGGCGCGTAGCGCGCCGCCAGCATCTCGCGCTTGCCGGCGTAGCCCGGGCGCAACTCGAAGGCGAAACCGGCCTCGGCGAGCGCGTCCTTGAGCACGCGCGCCGTGCACCAGGTGGCGGCGGTCGCGTCGGGGCGCGCCAGACGCGCGAGGGACTTGACGAGGCCGGGCTCCCACATCGCCGGGTTGCGCTCGGGCGCGAAGCCGTCGAGGTAGAGCGTGTCGAAGCCCAGCGCGAGACGTGGCGCCAGGGTCTGCGCCTCGCCCAAGGCCAGCGTGAGGACGACGCGGCCATCGTCGAACTCGATGCGGTGCAGACCCGGCAGCGGCAAGGGCCAGCGCGCGGCGAGTTGCGCGGCGAGCGATGCGAGTTCGGGGTCGGCGAACTCGACGAGCTGCGCGGCCGTGGGCGGGTGCGCCTCGAGCGCCACGTAGTGCAGGCGCGCGCAGCGCGCGGGGTCGGCGCGCCAGGCGGCGAGCGTGGCGAGGAAGTTCGCGCCCAGGCCGAAGCCGTTTTCGAGCACCACGAACTCGGCACGGTGCGCCCAGCGCGCCGGCAGGCCGCTGCCGGCCAGGAACACGTGGCGCGCCTGCGCCGCCGCGCCCGCGCGGTTGGCGTAGACGTCGCCGTAGTCGGGCGCGAAGGGCGCGCCCCCGGGCTCGCGCGTGATGAGCGCGGGGCGCAGCTTCATGCGTGCGAGTCGGCGGCGAGGCGCCTGCGCGGCGTGCGCGGCGGCCCGCCGACCTCAGCCCTTGAGCGGCTTGAAGCGCAGGCGGTGCGGCGCGGCCGCCTCCTCGCCCAGGCGCTTCTTCTTGTCGGCCTCGTACTCGTGGTAGTTGCCGTTGAAGAAGACCACCTTGGAGTCGCCCTCGAAGGCCAGGATGTGGGTGGCGATGCGGTCGAGGAACCAGCGGTCGTGGCTGATCACCAGCGCGCTGCCGGCGAATTCGAGCAGGGCTTCTTCGAGCGCGCGCAGGGTCTCGACGTCGAGGTCGTTGGAGGGCTCGTCGAGCAGCAGCACGTTGCCGCCGTTGAGCAGGGTCTTGGCCAGGTGCAGCCGGCCGCGCTCGCCGCCCGAGAGGTTGCCCACCAGCTTCTGCTGGTCGCCGCCCTTGAAGTTGAAGCGGCCCAGGTAGGCGCGGCTGGGCATCTCGAAGCGGCCCACCTGCAGGATGTCGAGCCCGCCGGAGATCGCCTCCCAGACGTTCTTGTCGTCGGGCAGCGACTCGCGGCTCTGGTCCACCGAGCTGATGTTGACCGTCGGGCCGACGACGATCTCGCCGGAGTCGGGCTGCTCACGGCCCATGATCATCTTGAACAGGGTCGACTTGCCCGCGCCGTTGGGACCGATCACGCCGACGATGGCGCCGGGCGGGATCTGGAAGCTGAGGTCGTCGATCAGCAGGCGGTCGCCGAAGGCCTTGCTGACGTTCTTGAACTCGATCACCTTGTTGCCCAGGCGCTCGGCCACCGGGATGAAGATCTCGTTGGTCTCGTTGCGGGTCTGGTACTCGTAGCTGGACAGTTCCTCGAAGCGGTTCAGGCGCGCCTTGCTCTTGGCCTGGCGGCCCTTGGCGTTCTGGCGCACCCACTCGAGCTCGTGCTTCATGGCCCTGATGCGCGCGTCCTCCTTCTTCTGCTCCTGCTCGAGGCGCTTCTCCTTCTGGTCGAGCCAGGCGGAGTAGTTGCCCTTGTAGGGGATGCCGGCGCCGCGGTCGAGCTCGAGAATCCACTCGGCGGCGTTGTCGAGGAAGTAGCGGTCGTGGGTCACCGCCACCACCGTGCCCGGGAAGCGGGTGAGGAACTGCTCGAGCCAGTCGACGCTTTCGGCGTCGAGGTGGTTGGT
>DAOTEJ010000112.1:0-6597 GCA_035454085.1 Burkholderiaceae bacterium
TCCGGCGCCTCGATCCGTCGCTCCCGCCAGGGAAGACTGAAGCCCGGCAGTCCCACCCCCTCACCGCCGAAGGTCAGACTCGCGAGCAGCGCGTGAAACAGCAGCGAGAGCGCCAGCGCCAGCGCCAGCCGACGGCGCTCGCGACCCGGCAGCGGCGGCGGGCCGCCTTGCAGTTCGCGGGTCGGTGGCGGCGCCGGCGCGGCGCCGGAATCCGTCGCACTCAAGCGCGCTCCGCCTTTGCCGCCGCGGCGCTGCGTCCGCTCGGCAGCCGGACACCTTCCGCCGGGCGCGTGCGCGATCCCGGCCCGCTCTGTGGCCGCTCGCCATTGCTGCGCGCGTCGAAGGCCTTCGTAGACCGCAGCCGTTCAGTTGGCACATTCACCTGCGTCGGGGCTCCGGCAGCGATCTTCTCAGGTCCGCGCCGACTTTCGAAGCGGGGCCTGCTCTTGCCTCGATCGCCAGCCTGACCGGCGCCGGGTGGCGCGGCGGACCAAGCCGCGCCTCCCCCACACTGCCTCGCGAAGCGCTCGACCCGTCGCCTCTGGCCCGGCTGCGGCCGCCCGGGTCGTTGCAGGAGCGGCCCTACAATCCGCGCCATGCAGATTCTCAGGCTTGCGCGCATTCTTCAGGTCGTCTGGCGCTACCGGCTCGACCAGATCGCGGCGAGCTCGCTGAGGAGCCCCGCGCTCCAGCGCGTCGAGCGCTGGACCAGCCGCGGTCCCGTGGCAAGCCAGCCCCGTGGCGCACGCCTGCGCCAGGCGCTGGTGGACCTCGGCCCGATCTTCGTCAAGTTCGGGCAGCTGCTGTCCACGCGGCGCGATCTGATGCCCGCCGACATCGCCGACGAGCTTGCGCTGCTGCAGGACCGCGTTCCCCCCTTCGATCCGGAGGTGGCGTTCCGCGAGATCGAGCGCGGCCTGAAGCGGCCGATCGACGAGGTCTTCTCGCACTTCGAGCGCGAACCGGTGGCCAGTGCCTCGATCGCGCAGGTGCACTTCGCGGTGCTGCGCAGCGGCCCCCACGCCGGCCGCGAGGCCGCGGTCAAGGTGCTGCGCCCCGGCATGCTGCCGGCGATCGAGCGCGACATCGCGCTCATGTACACGGCGGCGGGCTGGATCGAGCGCCTGTGGGCCGACGGCAAGCGGCTGCGTCCGCGCGAGGTGGTGGCCGAGTTCGACACCGTGCTGCACGACGAGCTCGACCTGATGCGCGAGGCGGCCAACGCCTCGCAGTTCCGCCGCAACTTCGCCGGCAGCCACATGCTCTTCATCCCCGAGATGTTCTGGGACTACTCCAGCGCCTCGGTGCTGGTGATGGAGCGCATGTCCGGCATCCCCAGCAGCCAGGTCGATCGGCTGCGCGCCATGGGCGTGGACATCAAGCGCCTCTCGGCCGACGCCGTGGAGCTGTTCTTCACCCAGGCGTTGCGCGACGGCTTCTTCCACGCCGACATGCACCCCGGCAACATCCTGGTGGGCGACAGCGGCCCGGCCTTCGGTCACTGGGTGGGCCTGGACTACGGGATCGTGGGCACCCTCACCGACAAGGACAAGTACTACCTCGCGCACAACTTCCTGGCCTTCTTCCGGCGTGACTACAAGCGCGTGGCCGAGCTGCACGTCGAGAGCGGCTGGGTGCCGCCCGGCACGCGCGTCGACGCGCTCGAGGGGGCGATCCGCACCGTGTGCGAGCCGATCTTCGACAAGCCGCTCAAGGACATCTCCTTCGGCCTCGTGCTGCTGCGCCTGTTCGAGGCCTCGCGCCGCTTCAACGTCGAGATCCAGCCCCAGCTCGTGCTGCTGCAGAAGACCCTGCTCAACGTCGAAGGCCTGGGGCGCCAGCTCGATCCCGACCTCGACCTGTGGAAGACGGCCAAGCCCTTCCTCGAGCGCTGGATGCGCCAGCAGCTCGGCTTCAAGGGCATGGAAGAGAAGCTGCGCTGGGAGTCGGCGCAATGGGGCGCGCTGCTGCCCCAGCTGCCGCGCCTGGTGGTGCAGTCGCTGCGCGACGGCATGGAGTCGCGCCAGGCCACCCTCGAGGAGCTGCGCGCCCTGCGCGACGAGACCCGGCGCCGCAACCGCCTGCTGACCGTGGCGGTGAGCCTGCTGGCGGTGGCCGTTTTCGCGGCACTGTGGGTGTCCGTGGGCCTGCCCTGGCCGGGGCGCTGAGCGGCGATGGAATTCCGCACCCGCGACGCCGCTCGCCCCGACTTCTGGGACGAGCGCTACGCCGCGGGCGTCACGCCCTGGGATCTGGGACGCGCTCCGTTCGAGCTCGAGTCCTGGGCGGCGAGGCAGGCACCCGGCAGCAAGGTGCTGATCCCGGGCTGCGGACGCGCCTACGAGGCCGTGCTGTTCGCGCGTCATCGCCTGGCGGTCACGGCGATCGACATCTCGGCTCAGGCGGTGGCCGCCGCCCGCGCCGTGCTGGGCGAGGCGCCGGGGATCGCGCTCGTGCAGGCCGACTTCTTCGCGCCCCTGGAGGGCGAGCCCTTCGACCTGATCTACGAGCGGGCCTTCGCCTGCGCCCTGCCGCCGCGCCTGTGGCCGGCCTGGGCGCAGCGTTGCGCCGCGCTGCTCGCGCCCGGCGGGCGTCTGGTGGGGTACTTCCTGCTCGACGAGGCGGTCGATCCCGCCACCCGTCGCGGACCCCCCTTCGCCATGCGCCGCGCCGAACTCGATGCCCTGCTCGCCCCGAGCTTCGACCTGGCCGAAGCGACCGCAGCCGACGAGCAACTCGCGGTGTTGCGCGGACAGCTTTGGATGACGTGGATGCGGCGCGCCGGCGGGCCGACTGCGCCTCGGGCCGCCCTATAATCCGCGCGCCTTTTCCGCCCCCTACCAGCGCGCGATGAGCGCGGCAGAGTCATGACCCTGATCGCCTTCGTCGCCCTGTACCTGCTGGTCTCGATCGGCATCGGCCTGTACGCCGCCACCCGGGTCAAGAACACGACCGACTACGCGCTGGCCGGCCGCTCGCTGCCGCTGGTGATGGTGATCACCGCCACCTTTGCCACCTGGTTCGGCTCCGAGACCGTGCTGGGACTTCCGGCCAAGTTCGTCGAAGGCGGCCTGTCCAAGACCATCGAGGACCCCTTCGGTGCCGGCCTGGCGCTGATCCTGGTGGGCATGTTCTTCGCGGCGCGCCTGTACCGCATGAACCTGCTGACCATCGGCGACTTCTACCGCAAGCGCTACGGCAAGGGCGTCGAGATGTTCTGCTCGGCCTTCATCATCGTGTCCTACCTCGGCTGGGTGGCGGCGCAGGTCGCGGCGCTGGGCTTGGTGTTCAACCTGCTCACCGGCGGGGCGATGAGCGTGTCGCAGGGCATGATCCTGGGCACCACCGTCGTGCTGGTCTACACGGTCTACGGCGGCATGTGGTCGGTGGCCCTGACCGACTTTTTCCAGATGATCCTGATCGTGATCGGCCTGGCGGTCATCGCCTTCTTTGCGGCCGACATGGCGGGCGGCGCCGACAAGGTGGTCGACTACGCGGCCGCCAAGGACATGTTCCGCTTCTTCCCCGAGGCCGAACTCAAGCCCTGGCTGTTCTGGATCTCGGCGGCCATCACCTTGATGATCGGCTCGATCCCGCAGCAGGACGTGTTCCAGCGGGTGATGTCGGCCAAGAACGTGCAGACCTCGGTGCTCGGCCCCATCCTCGGCGGCAGCCTCTACATCCTGTTCGCCTTCGTGCCCATGTTCATCGTGGTCGCCGCGCTGATCGTGATGCCCGAGCAGGCGCAGTCCCTGCTCGCCGACGATCCGCAGAAGGTGCTGCCCACGCTGGTGATGGAACACATGCCGCTGTGGCTGCGCGTGCTGTTCTTCGGCGCGGTGCTCTCGGCCATCATGTCCACGGCCTCGGCCACGATGCTGGCGCCCTCGACCACCTTCGTCGAGAACATCCTCAAGAACTTCATGCCGCTGTCCGACAAGCGCGAGCTGCGCGCGATGCGCATCACGCTGTTCTTCTTCGCTCTGGCCGTGCTGGCCTACGCCCTGATCATGGAAGGCACGCCGATCTACGAGATGGTGGCCATGGCCTACCAGTTCCCGGTGGTGGGTGCGTTCTGGCCGCTGGTGTGCGGCCTGTACTGGAAGCGCGCCACCACGCAGGGCGCGGTGTGGTCCATCACCCTCGGGCTGGCGAGCTGGCTGATCCTGAGCGCGACGCCCCTGGGCGAGGTCTTCCCCGCGGTGCTGGGCGGCTTCATCGTCGCGGGCCTGGGCATGTGGGTCGGCTCGCTGGTGCCCACCGCCGGCAACCGCGCGCACCGCGCGCACCGCCACGGCGCCTCGACGCTCTAGCGCCTAGCTGCGCCCGTTCGCCGCGCCGGCGGCGAGCAGGGTCGCGTCCTCCTCGTAGCCCGCCAGCTTGCGTACCAGATGGGCGCGCTGGCTGGGGCTCGCGCTGTTCAGCAGGCGCGCGATCAACTCCGCATTGGCCTCGCGCGCCTGTTGCACGAACGCGCGCCGCGCCGCGTCCGGCGGCCGCGCCAGCTCCGCGAAGAAGCCGCGCATCCAGGTGGTCGCCTCGGCCAGGGCCGGGCGCTCGCGGGCGATGCGCTCGAGCAGGGCAATGAACTCGGCGTTGCGGCGCGCACCTTCCTCGCTCCAGGTAAGCGCGTCATTGGGCCGCTCGGCCAGCAGCGCGCGCAGCAACTCCTTCTGCGCGCGCGAGACCGAGCCCAGCCAGGACTCGGCACGATCCACGGTGCGGCGCAGGCGCGCCTCGCGAAAGCCTGGCCCGTCGACCTTGGCTTCGCGGCGCCACTCCTGGTTGCTGTCGGCGAGCTTGTCGCGCAGGCGCTCGATCTGCGCCGGGCGCAGGGTGAGCGCGAGCTCGGCCAGATCGGGCGCGGCTGCCTCGCCCAGGCGCGCGAGGCGCTCGTTCAGCTCCTGGTTCAGGGCCAGCACCTCGGCGGGCGTGACCTCGCGCTCCACTGCGGTGCGGGCTTGCGCCAGCAGGGCCGCGTAATCGCGCAGTTGCGATCCGCGGTGCCAGGCGAGGAACTTGGCGCTGCGCGCCTTGACCAGCGCCTGTTGCGTCTCGTCCAGATCCAGATAGCGATTGAGCGTCCAGGCGAGCGCCGTGTCGGCGTTGTTGTAGCCCACGCGCAGCCCCGCGCTGCAGGAGGCAAGCAACAGCGCGCCGCCGAGCAGCAGCCAGCGCGCTCGGCGCAGGGCGCCAGCGGGGGCAGGGCTAGAATCGATCGACTTTCTCATACGCTCACGCACGATGAACATCGTCATTCTCGCCGCCGGCCAGGGCAAGCGCATGAATTCCCGACTGCCCAAAGTGCTGCAGCCGCTGGCCGGGCGTCCCATGCTGGCGCACGTGCTCGACGCGGCGCGCGTGCTGGCCGCGCAGCAGCCCAACCCGCGCATCGTTCTGGTGGTGGGCCACGGCGCCGAGGAAGTGCGCGCCGCCTTCGCCGACCAGGATGGCCTGGCCTTCGCCCTGCAGTCGCCTCAGCTGGGCACCGGCCACGCCGTGATGCAGGCCCTGCCGCACCTGGCCGACGACGCCCACACCCTGGTGCTGCTGGGCGACGTGCCCCTGATCAGCCCTGCGACGTTGCAGCGCCTGGTGGTGGCGGCGGGGCGCGACGTGGGCCTGCTCACCATCGAGCTGGCCGACCCCACCGGCTACGGCCGCATCGTGCGCGCGGGCGGGCGGGTGGCGCGCATCGTCGAGCAGAAGGACGCCAGCGAGGCCGAGCGCGCGATCCGCGAGATCAACACCGGCATCATGGTGCTGCCCACGCACCGGCTGCGCGGCTGGCTGGCCGAGCTCTCGAACGACAACGCCCAAGGCGAGTACTACCTGACCGACGTGATCGCACTGGCGGTGCGCGATGGCGTGCCGGTCAACGCCGTGCACCCCGCGGCCGAGCCCGAGATCACCGGCGTCAACAACAAGGCCCAGCTCGCCCAGCTCGAGCGCGCCTACCAGCGCGCCCGCGCCGAGGCGCTGATGGAGCAGGGCGTGACCCTGATCGACCCGGCCCGCATCGAGGTGCGCGGCGAGCTGGCCTGCGCGCCCGACGTGCAGATCGACGTGGGCTGCGTGTTCGAGGGCCGCGTGGTGCTGGGCGAGGGCGTGCGCATCGGCGCGCACTGCGTGCTGCGCAACGTGAGCGTGGGCGCGGGCACCGAAGTGCTGCCTTTCACCTACCTCGAGGACTCGAGCGTGGGCGCAGGCGCGCGGCTCGGGCCCTACTCGCGGCTGCGCCCGGGCGCGCAGCTGGGCGACGAGGTGCACGTGGGCAACTTCGTCGAGATCAAGGCCAGCCGCCTGGGTCGCGGCTCCAAGGCCAACCACCTGGCCTACATCGGCGATGCCGAGGTGGGCGCGGGCGTGAACTACGGCGCCGGCTCGATCGTCGCCAACTACGACGGCGCCAACAAGCACCGCACCGAGATCGGCGACGGCGCCAGCATCGGCTCGAACTGCGTTCTGGTGGCCCCGGTGAAGGTGGGCGCGGGCGCCACCATCGGCGGCGGCAGCACCATCAGCAAGGACGCGCCCCCTGGCAAGCTCACCGTGGCGCGCGCGCGCCAGGTGACGGTGGAGCACTGGCAGCGGCCG
>DAOTEJ010000113.1:0-6382 GCA_035454085.1 Burkholderiaceae bacterium
CGGCGGCGTCGGCCGGCTTGGCAGCGTCGGCGGCGGGAGCGGGAGCCGGGGCGGCAGCCGGAGCCGCAGGGGCGGCGGCGGGCGCGGGAGCCGGGGCGGGCGCGGGGGTTTCCTTCTTGCCGCAGGCGGCAAGGGCAACAACCATCATCGAGGCGAGAAGCAGCGACTTGTTCATTTGGAGCGATACCTGTGGGTGAGTGAAAGGATCCTTGCGAGCGGCGCGTGAGTTCAGACCCAGGGTCTGTTGCACCGCACGTTTGCGGTGCGCCGCGTCAACTCGTTTTGGGATTATACGAGGACTAGCCTAGAAATGCTGCGTTGCAAAAGACAGCATTAGGCGCCGCACTCCAGTGCGGCTCCAGGGCAAGCCGCTTCAGCCCAGACCCAGGGGCTGGGAGGGCAGATCAGAACCCGCCGCCTCCCAGCGTCGCTCGAAGTCCTGCATCACGGCGCGCGCCTCGGCCGGAGCGTCGAGTGCGAGCACCCCGCGTGGATAGGCTGTGGGGGCCAGTTGAAGATAGCTGCGTCCGTCCACGATCAACACCGACGCGTCGCCGATTTCTTCCGCCTCCGCGCTGAGCCGCAGGTGCAGCGCGTGGCCGTAGTCGCGCTGCAGCGCGCGCAGCCGCGGCGCTTCGCGCTCCAGCCAGTTGCCTTCGTCGGCCAGCAGGCGCACCTGGGCGCGCGGTCCGCGCGCGAGCAGGGTACGCAGGGCTTCGACGAACTGGAGTTCACCCAGGCCCAGGAGCGCCAAAGTGCGATGCGCCGCGCAGACCTCCCGGCGCGCCTGCGCGAGCAGGCCCAGCACGGCCACTCGCAACTCGGCGTGCGAGGCGATGGCGATCCGCCCGGGAGGCGCAGGCGGTGGCGCGGCCGCACTCATGCGCTTGCCCTGCCTGGACTGGCACCGCAGTGCAGCCAGCCTGCTTGCGCCCAGTTGGCCAGCAGCGCCAGCACCGGCGCGGGCAGGTCGCGGCACTCCTGCGGCGACAGGGCGCGGCGATCCGCCAGGCGCGCGAGGATCGCGCGTCCCGCTTGCGGCCAGGCCAGCCACTCGCCGTTGATGCCCAGTCCCCCGCGGCCGGTGAGCAAGCGCGAGCGGCGGTCCAGGCCGAGCCCCGCGCGCGCGCACTGGCGGGCAAAGACCGCCGGGCTCGCCCCGCGCGAGGCAGCCTCGAAGACCACCTGGGGCTTGGGTTCCGACAAGTGCGCCAGCAGAAAGCGCTCCGTGTCGGCCGGACTCGGGCGATGGCGCGAGAGCGCGGCGTGCACCTGCGTCACGAGTTCGGGCGGGAGCTTGCCGGCGTGCCGCGTGGCGGGGCGGCCCGCGTCGCTCACCCGCCCGGGCAGACGGGCGTGCTCGGCGGCAGCCGCCTGCCAGGGTTCGAGCAGCTCGGAAAAGGTCGGTGCGCGAAAGCCCACCGAGCAGGTCATGCACGGACCTTCGGCCACGCCGTCGTGCGCGACGCCGGGGGGCAGGTAGAGCAGGTCGCCGGGCTCGAGCACCCACTCGCTGGTGGGCCGGAAGCGCGCGAGCAGCTTGAGCGGCACGTCCGGCAGCAGCGCGAGATCGCGCTGGCGGCTGATGCGCCAGCGGCGTCGCCCCTCGACCTGGATCAGGAAGACGTCGTAGTTGTCGACGTGCGGTCCGACGCCGCCGCCGTCGGACGCCCAGCTGATCATCAGGTCGTCGAGGCGCGCGTCAGGCACGAATCGGAAGCGCGCGAGCAGGCGGTGCGCCGCTTCGTGCGCCAGGTCCACGCCCTGCACGAGCAGCGTCCAGTGCGGGGTGCGCAGCCCGGGCAGGCGGCGCCGCGCGAACGGGCCGTGCTCGAGGTGCCAGCCTTGCGCATCACGCCGCACGAGGCGCGACTCGACGTCCTCGCGCGCGGCCAGCGCGAACAGTTCGCTTCGCGTCACTGGCGGGCGCAACCCCGGGAACGCCTGGCGCACCAGCAGCGGGCGGCGGCCCCAGACCTCGCGCATGAAGCGCGCCACGGGCATCGGGCCCAGATGGGTGAGCACGCCGTGTGCAGACACGTCTTCCATGACGACGGATTCTACGAGCCGAGCGCGGCCTGGGGGCCGCGCATAATGCCGCCCACCGCACGGAGGCCGGCATGAAGATTACGAAGGACGCCCTGGTCGGGCTCGAGGTCAAGCTCTACGACGCTCAGGGTGAACTGCTCGAGGCAAGCGACGCGCCGCTTGCCTACCTGCACGGCCATGCCGACATCCTGCCCCGGCTCGAGGAGGCGCTCGAGGGCAAGGCGCCGGGCGACACGCTATCGGTGATGCTCGAGCCCGAGGACGCCTTTGGCGACTACGACGCGCAACTCGTCCACCTCGTGCCGCTCGCCGAACTGGGCGCTACCCCGGGCGTAGGCCTGCGCTTCGAGGGCCTGCCCGGCCGCGAGCCCGACGGGCACATCTACACGCTCACCGATCTGGCCGAAGGCATGGCCGTGCTCGACGCCAACCATCCGCTGGCCGGATTCACGCTGCGCTTCGACCTGCGCGTGCTGAGCGTCGACGAGCCGGGCGACCTGCACGACGCCACGGGCGAGGTGCCCGGGTTCCTGGCGGTCGCGCCCGGCCAGCCCTAGTACCCGCACAGACTGCTGAATCGCGTGCGCCGTGCGCCCCGCGCACTCGGTGCCCCAGGCTCAGCGGTGGTCGTCGGCCGCTTCCTCACCCGCCTGCGCCTGCCACTGAGCGAGCAGGGCATGGGCCTCACGGGGTGAGAGCGCGTCGATGTCGAGCGCCGCCAGTCGCTCCCGCCAGGGCTCGGCCGCTGGCGGCGCGGCCGCGGCGCTGGCGGAGGGTGCGCTGAACAGATCCAGCTGCGAGGATCCTTCCGCGGCGCGCTGCTCGAGTTGCACCAGCAGCGCGCGCGCCCGGCGGATCACGGCCGGCGGCACGCCCGCCAACTGGGCCACCGCCAGGCCGTAGCTCTGGCTCGCGGGGCCGTCGCGCACCTCGTGCAGGAACACGACCCGGCCGTTGATCTCGGCCGCCGCGACGTGCGCGTTGGCGACCTCGGGCACCTGCTCGGCGAGCAGGGTGAGCTCGAAGTAGTGGGTGGCGAACAGGGTCAGGCTGCGCCGGCCCTCGGCCAGTTCGCGCGCGATCGCCCCGGCCAGCGCCAGGCCATCGAAGGTCGAGGTGCCGCGACCGATCTCGTCCATCAGCACCAGGCTGTGCTCGGTGGCCTGGTGCAGGATGGTGGCGGCCTCGGTCATCTCGACCATGAAGGTCGAGCGGCCGCGCGCGAGGTCGTCGGCGGCGCCGATGCGGGTGAGGATGCGGTCGATCGGCCCCAGGCGTGCGCTGGCCGCGGGCACGAAGCTGCCCGCATAGGCCAGCAGCGCGATCAGCGCCACCGAGCGCATGTAGGTGGACTTGCCGCCCATGTTCGGTCCGGTGATCACCAGCAGGCGCCGGCCGGGCCCGAGGCGGCAGTCGTTGGGCACGTAGGCCTCGAGGCTGCGTTCGACCACGGCGTGGCGCGCGCCTTCGATCTCGAGCCCGGGCTGCGCGTCGAGCAGGGGCCGCACCCAGCCGGCGCCGCGCGCGTGCCGTGCCAGCGCGGCGAGGGCATCCACCGCGGCCAGCGCCTGCGCCAGTGCCAGCAGCGCCGCCACCTGGGGCTGCGCGGCGGCCACCAGTGCCTCGAACAGTGTCTTCTCCCGGGCCAGGGCACGCTCGCGCGCCGAGAGTGCCTTGTCCTCGAAGGCCTTGAGCTCGGGCGTGATGTAACGCTCGGCGTTCTTGAGGGTCTGGCGACGGCGGTAGTCCTCTGGCACCTTGGCCGTCTGACCGTGCGTGACTTCGATGAAGAAGCCGTGCACGCGGTTGTACTCGACGCGCAGATTGGCAATCCCGGTGCGGGCGCGCTCGCGCGCTTCGAGGTCCACGAGGAACTGGCCGGTGTTGTCGCGCAGGGCGCGCAGCTCGTCGAGCTCGGCGTCAAAGCCCGCGGCGATCACGTCGCCGTCGCGCACCTGGTAGGCGGGCTCGGCCAGCAGCGCGCCGCCGAGCAGCGCTTCGAGCCCGGGCGGCGGCGCCAGAGCGTTGCGCAGTTCGTCGAGCAGCGGCGCGTCCAGCGTCTGGAGCAACTGCGCCGCCGCATGCACCGCAGGCAGGGCATCGCGCAGCGCCGCCAGCTCACGCGGGCGCACGCTGCCCAGCGCCAGCCGGGCGGCGATGCGCTCCACGTCGGGCAGGTCGCCAAGCACCGCACGCAGGCGGTCATGGGCGGCCTCGTGCTCGATGAGCGCCTCGATGGCGCCATGCCGCGCACGGGCGGCCGCTGCGTCGCGCAGCGGGTGGTGCAGCCAGTGGCGCAGGCGCCGGCTGCCCATGCTGCAGGCGCAGTGATCGAGCACGCCGAAGAGGGTGGGGCCGTCCTCGCCGCGCAGGGTCTCGCTGATCTCCAGGTTGCGGCGCGTGGCGGCGTCGAGTCCGACGTAGTCCGAGGCCGCCTCGAGGCGCAGCGCGGCCACGTGGGGCAGGGACTCTCCCTGCGTGCGCCGGGCGTAGTCGAGCAGGGCGCCGGCGGCGGCCAGCACCTCGGGGCGATCCTCGACGCCGTAGGGCGCCAGGCTCGCCACGCCGAACTGCGCGCACAGCAGCGCGGTGGCGCGCGGCGCATCGAAGTGCCAGTCGGGCAGGGCCTGCGCAGGTGCGTCCAGCGGCGGCAGGCGATCGCGCAGGGCCTCGGGGCACAGCACCTCGCCCGGGGCGATGCGGGCAAGCTCGGAGGCAAGCTGCGCGGCGGGGCAGCTCGTGGCCCGCAACTCGCCCGAGGACAGCACCAGCCACGCCAGGCCGTACTCGGTATCGCGTCCCGCCTTGCGCGCGGCGAGCGCGAGCAAGGGCGAGTCGGCCTTGTCGGCGAGCAAGCCGGTGTCGGTGAGCGTGCCCGGCGTGACGATGCGCACCACCTTGCGCTCCACCGGGCCCTTGCTGGTGGCCGGATCGCCAATCTGCTCGCAGATCGCCACGCTCTCGCCCAGGCGCACCAGGCGCGCGAGGTACTGCTCCACCGACACCGCCGGCACGCCCGCCATCAGGATGGGCTGGCCGTTCGAGGCGCCGCGTCGCGTGAGCGTGAGGCCGATCAGGCGATGCGCACGCTGCGCGTCGTCGAAGAACAGCTCGTAGAAGTCGCCCATGCGGTAGAACAGCAGCACGGACGGATGCTGCGCCTTGAGGCGCAGGTACTGCTGCATCATGGGCGTGTGCCCGGCGAGATCCAGGCCGGGCGGGGCGGCGGCACTCATGCCGCGGGCTTGCCTGCCTTCTTCCCGTGCACGCCCTGCACGAGCTGCAGCAGCTGGCCGAACACCTTGGGGTTGCCGCACACGATGTGGCCATGCTCGAGGTAGCCGGGCTCGCCGTCGAAGTCTGCCACCAGACCGCCGGCCTCGAGGATCAGCAGGCTGCCTGCAGCCATGTCCCAGGGCGACAGGCCGATCTCCCAAAAGCCGTCGAGCCGGCCCGCGGCCACGTAGGCCAGATCGAGCGCCGCGGCGCCCGGACGGCGGATGCCGGCGGTGTGCTCGGTCACCGCCTTGAACATGCGCACGTAGTCGTCGAGGTGCTCGAGCGAGCGGAACGGGAAGCCGGTGCCGATCAGGCTCTCGGCCAGCTTGTCGCGGCGCGAGACGCGGATGCGGCGGTCGTCGAGGAAGGCCCCGCGGCCGCGCGAAGCGGTGAACATCTCGTTGCGAGTGGGGTCGTAGACCACCGCCTGGGTGATCTGGTCGCGATGGCGCAGCGCGATCGACACCGCGTACTGCGGAAAGCCGTGGATGAAGTTGGTGGTGCCGTCGAGCGGGTCGATGATCCAGGTGTATTCGCTCGTGCCGCTCGCGCCCGACTCCTCGGCCAGGATGGCGTGGTCGGGATAGGCCTTGGTTATCACCTCGACGATCGCTGCCTCGGCGGCGTGGTCGACCTCGGTGACGAAGTCGCTGCGCCCCTTCTGGCTCACGCGCACGAGGTCGAGTTCGAGGCTGGCGCGGTTGATCACGGCGCCGGCCTTGCGGGCCGCCTTGATGGCGATGCTGAGCATGGGATGCATGGTGGGCTCACCGGCGGCCAGGTGACCGCGGCGTTTAGACTGGACCGCGGATTCTAAAGGACAGGCCCTCCGTGAGCTTCGAGTCGCTGGCCGCGCGAACGCGCTTCGTGCTGGTCGAGCCCAGTCATCCCGGCAACATCGGTGCCGCGGCGCGCGCCCTCAAGACCATGGGCTTTGCCCGGCTCGAGGTCGTGGCGCCGCGCTTTGCCGACTACCGCACCCATCCCGAGGCCGTGGCCTTCGCCACCGCGGCAGTCGACCTGCTGGAGGCGAGCCGCGCCCACGCCACGCTCG
>DAOTEJ010000114.1:0-6184 GCA_035454085.1 Burkholderiaceae bacterium
TCGTAGTAGCAGGCGGCGAGCAGGCGCGCGGCGTCGGCGCGGGCGGATTCGAGCAGGAAGCGCGGGTCGGTCATGGCGGGAGGTCGCAAGAAAAGGGGGCGGCCAGGCCGCCCCCGAAATGGCCGGGCGTGCGACTCAGGCCCGCGGACTGTACTTGCCCACGTAGTGGACGTTGGGCCGGGTGCCCTTGTCCTCCTGGAGGCGGAACGACTTCTGCGCCTTGAGCACCTGGGCAATCTGCGACTTGGAGTCGTCCTGGTCGCCGAAGATGCGCGCCTGCGAGGGACACACCTCGACGCAGGCGGGCTGCATGCCCTGGCTGGTGCGGTGGTAGCAGAAGGTGCACTTCTCGACCACGCCCGCCTTGCGGATCGGGTCGACGTCACCCGCGGCCCAGGCGTTCAGGGTCGGAGGCAGGGCGCCGGCGCGGGCTGCGGTCTCGGCACCCGAGGCCGTGCAGCCGGGGATGGCAGAGGACTTGTCTTCCCAGCGCGGCTGGGTGGGCTCGCCGAAGGGATTGAAACTGATCACGCTGTAGCTTCCGCCCTCGAGGCTGTCCGCGCCGAGTTCGGCGTGGCTGTAGGGGCAGGCGTTCTGGCAGGCGCGGCAGCCGATGCAGGTCGCGTCGTCGTGCATGGTGATGCCCTCGGGCGTCTTGTACATCGCCTTGGGCGTCACCGGGCAGGCCTCGACGCAGGGCGCGTTCGAGCAGTGGTTGCACAGCACCGGCATCACCCAGTGCGTGACCTTGGGAAAGACGCCCTCGGTCTTCATGATGAAGTCGGCCCAGTTGTAGCTCTGGCCGCCGGCGCGGTCGCGCGTGTTGTTCTCGGCCTTGCAGGCGAAGGCACAGGCCCCGCATCCGACGCAGCGCGCCAGGTCGATGACCATTCCCATCTTTGCCATGGTTTTTCTCCGTCAGGTTCGGGGACTCAGACCTTCTCGATGCGCACGCCGGTGAAGCCACCGTTGCGCGCCGTCGATCCGCTGAGCCGGTCGTAGTCGTCGACCAGGACGTCGTTGTTGCTGCCGCCGCGCGGCGTCTTGCCGAAAGCCTTGGCCGCCACGCGCCCGTAGGCCCAGTGACCCTGGCCGTAGCACTTGGTGACCGTGCCGGGGCGCACACCCTCCCAGACCTTGAGCTTCGCTTCCATGGCCCCGGTGGGTGAACTCACGCGCACCGTGTCGCCGGTCTTGAGGCCCAGCCGGCTGGCATCCACCGGGTTCATCTTGAGCACGTCGTCCCAGCCCACATCGCCCGGGTCGACCTTCTTGAACTCCTGGTACCAGGGCAGGTTGGCCGAGCGGCCCTCGCGGTTGAGGCGCGACTTGTAATCGATGAAGGTGTAGGGGTAGGCGTCGGGCGCGCCGTGGCGCTTGGGCTTCTCGTAGTGCGGCACGAAGGCCAGTTGGCCACGCGCCGTATAGCCGCAGACCTCCAGGATCTGGTCGGTGGTCGCCTCGAACTTCTTGGCGTGCTCTTCCAGGCCCTTCTTCAGCGCCTCGCTATAGAACTCGAACTTCTTGGTCGGCGTGGCGAACTTGCCGCCCCAGCCCTTCTTGAAGCTGTAGCGCGGGCCGCTGAACATGCCCTTCTTGCGAAACTCGGCCCAGCCGGCGATGGCGGCGTCGCCCTTGAGCGGCTCCTTGGGCATCCAGAACGGCGCGCTGGTGATCTTCATCGCGATCTCGCTGAACTCGCGATCGTTGGTGGGCAGCTTGCCGGTCTCCGGGTCCTTGAACTCCTTGCTGTAGTAGTCGTACAGGTTGGGGAAGCCCTTGGCCTTGAGCTTGGCCGCGAGCAGCCACATGACTTCGGTCTCTTCCTGCTTCACGTCCCACAGACGCTTGGCGACCGGCTGCTGGATCGAGGCGTATCCGTAGCCGTTGCCCATGTTGGTGATGATCGACATGCCCTCGGCGCTGTTGAAGGTCGAGGGCAGGACCACGTCGGCGAACTGGGTCATCTCGGATGCGTTGGTGACCATGTGCACGAAGAAGGGCACCTTGGCGAGCGCCTGGTCCCAGCGCTGCGCGCCGGTGCAAGAGAAATTGAAGTTGGCCCAGGAGCACATGAAGACCTTGACCGCCCCCGGATCCTTGAGCATGCCGTTGGCCACGTTGTTGGTGACCACGCCGCTGCCGGGCCGGCCATTCATCATGGCGGGCATGTCCTTGGCTCCGCGACCGTCGATCTTCTTGCCCTTGCCGGCAGTCTTGGCCAGATCGTCGACGTAGGCGTCGGCGCTGGCGAACTTGCCAGTCGACACACTCGAGGACTGCAGCACGCCGCCCTCGGTGTCGATCGAGCCAAGCAGACCGTTGAGCGCGTAGACCTGCATCGAGGTGTAGGTGCCGCGCGGCGTCATCGCCACGCCCGGCCCCATCCACACCGCGCACTTCGATCCCGCCTTGCCCATGGCGCGTGCGACGCGGACGATCTGCTCGGCAGGGATCAGGGTCTCCTTGGCGGCCCAGGCGGGCGTCTTGTCCTTGATCTCGAGGTTCCACCAGCGCACCACGCCATGGGTCTCCTTCTCGGCGAAGGCGCCCTCTTCGACCGTCGCACCCGCCACGAACAGGTTGCGGCCGTCCTTGAACTCACCCACGAACTCGCGGCTCCACAGGCCCTCGGTGAGCAGCACGTGGGCGATGGCCGCGGCGAGCGCGCCGTCGGTACCGGGCGCGATCGGCAGCCACTCGTGCGACTTGGAGGCGGCGTTGGACAGCCGCGGATCCACGGTGATCACCGTGCCGCGCGCAACGATTGCGTGGAACTGGTTGATGGTGTTGGGCACCTCGCGGTTCGAGGCGAGCGGATCGCAGCCCCACACGACTAGGCACTGCGTCTTGGGCAGGTCGTAGTCGCGGTAGCCGTAGAAGCCCTGGGTCAGGCCGGGGCCCATCTTTTCGGCCTCGGCGCAGATCGCGCTGTGCGAAAAGTAGTTGGGCGTGCCGAAGACCTTGGGCAGGGTGCCGTAGAGCAGGTCGGTGCTGGTCGAGGAGTAGCGCCCGCGCATGTAGCAGAACTTCTGCGGCTCGTTGCCGCGGCGCAGCTCCATCATCTTGTCGGCCACGAGGTCGAGCGCCTCGTCCCAACTGATCGGCACCCACTTGGGATCGACGCCGCGCCCCTTGACCGGGTTGGTGCGCTTCATCGGCACCTTGATGCGGTCAGGGTCGTACAGCTGGCTGGGGATCAGGTGACCACGCGGGCAGACGTAGCCGTGGTTGGTCTTGGACAGGGGATTGCCGCGCACCCGCACTGCGCGGCCGTTCTCTGCAAAGACCTGGATCGCACACCACTGGGTGCAGCCCTGGCAGGTGCTGGCAATCCATTCGCCCTTGGCCGGGCCTGCCGCCTTGGGCTGGCGCGGCGCCATGGCCGCCGACAGCGGCTCGGTGGTCGCGCAGCCCGCGCCGAGCAGCGCGGCGGTGGCGGCGGATGTCTGGATGAAGGCTCGTCTCGTCAGTCTCATGACCTCTGGCTCCCTGGGTGAGCGCGCTTACCTCGAAATGTGTAGGCGCAGTGTCCTCGCCGGTCGCAGGGGCATTTTGATGATTCACAAACTTTCAAGTGAAACTCGATCAAGCCCTGATACCCAAGCAAATCCATCAGGCATGCCGAGCTTGAGCGCGCGCTTGATCTTGCTGGACCGGCTTGACGCCACCCGAAATAGTTCGATACTCTTCAAATCATGAAAACGCCCGATGCCGTCGTCGCCCTCGCCGCCCTGGCGCAGGAAACCCGCCTCAACGTGTTCCGCCTGCTCGTGCAGCAGGGCGAATCGGGGCTCGCCGCAGGCGAGATCGCCGCCCGGCTCGACGTGAGTCCGGCGACGCTTTCCTTCCACCTCAAGGAACTGACCCACGCCGGCCTGATCACCGCGCGCCAGGAGGGGCGCTTCATCTACTACGCGCCCAACTTCGCCGAGATGAACACCTTGCTCGCCTTCCTCACCGACCACTGCTGCGCCGCCGACGGCGGGCCCTGCGCCGTGACGCCGGTGAAGGTGGCCCTGCCCAAGTCCCGCAAGAGCGCGCGCCCGGCGCGCAAGGAGCCTGCATGAAGCGCTTCCATGCCCACGTGTCCGTCGCCGACCTCGCCGAGGGCGTGCGCTTTTACTCCGCGCTGTTCGGCACGCCGCCCAGCGTGCAGAAGGACGACTACGCCAAGTGGCAGATCGACGACCCGCGAGTGAACTTCGCGATCTCGGCGCGCGGGGCGAAGCCCGGCCTGGACCATCTGGGCATCCAGACCGACTCCGACGCCGAACTCGAAGCCCTGCACGGCCAGCTCGAGGCGGCCGAGCTTGCCCTGCGCAGCGAGTCCGAGGTGGCCTGCTGCTACGCGCGCTCGAACAAGCACTGGGTGCAGGACCCGAGCGGGATCGCCTGGGAAACCTTTCATACCCTGGGCAGCGTGCCGACGTTCAACGAGGCCGCCGACACCGAAGCCTCGGCCTGTTGCGCGCCCGTCGTCACGACCCAACTCAGTGCGCGCATCCCGGTGAACCGCGCGGCGGACGCGAGCAAACCTGCTTGCTGCGGCTGAACCCGCCGCCCCCGCACCGCCGCCCAAATCCGTGCAACGCGTCGCGACCTCGGCCGCGACGCGGCGGCACGCCCCGACCACTACGTCCCGAAGCCAAACTCCGTTACTCCCATGACCACCGACCGCCCCCTCAACGTGCTCTTCCTGTGCACCGGCAACTCCGCGCGCTCGATCCTCGCAGAAGTGATGATGAACGCGATGGGCGCGCCGCGCTTCAAGGCTTACTCGGCGGGCTCGTACCCCAATGGCACGGTCAACCCGTTCGCCATCGAGCTGCTGCAGAAGAACCGCCTGCCGGTCGAAGGCCTGCGCAGCAAGAGCTGGGACGAGTTCGCCGCGCCCGGCGCCCCGGCGCTGGACTTCGTGTTCACCGTGTGCGACAGCGCCGCCGGCGAGGTCTGCCCGCTGTGGCCGGGCCAGCCGATCACCGCCCACTGGGGCGTCGAGGATCCCGCAGCCGTCGAGGGCAGCGACGAGGACAAGCGCAAGGCCTTCTTCAACGCCTACCACCGCCTGCACAACCGCATCCAGCTCTTCCTCAATCTGCCGCTGAGCAAGCTCGATCGCGTGGCGCTCAGCGCGCGGCTCAAGGAAATCGGCAAGGCCTGAAGCGCCGCGCCACCCACCCATGAACACGCTCGCCGCCAGCCGGCCACCTCCGGCCATGAATCTCTTCGAGCGCTACCTCACCGTGTGGGTGGCGCTGTGCATCGTGGCCGGCATCGCGCTGGGCCACTGGCTGCCCGGCCCGATGCAGTCCGTCGCCGCCATGGAAGTGGCCAAGGTCAACCTGCCGGTGGGCGTGCTGATCTGGGTGATGATCATTCCCATGCTGCTGCGCATCGACTTCGGCGCGCTCGGCCAGGTGCGCCAGCACGTGCGCGGCATCGGCGTGACGCTCTTCGTCAACTGGCTGGTCAAGCCGTTTTCGATGGCGCTGCTGGCGTGGTTCTTCATCCGCGTGGTGTTTGCGGATTGGCTGCCCGCCGACCAGCTCGACAGCTACGTGGCGGGCCTCATTTTGCTGGCCGCCGCGCCCTGCACCGCGATGGTGTTCGTGTGGAGCCGGCTCACCAACGGCGACCCCTACTTCACGCTGAGCCAGGTCGCGCTCAACGACGCGATCATGATCGTGGCCTTCGCGCCGCTGGTGGCCTTCCTGCTGGGCGTGGCCTCGATTACCGTGCCCTGGGACACGCTGCTCATCTCGGTGGCGCTGTACATCGTGGTGCCGGTGGTGATCGCGCAGCTGATCCGCCGCCGTGTGCTGGCGCGCGGCGGGCAGGCGGCGCTCGACGCGCTGCTTGCGCGCATCGGACCGTGGTCGATCACGGCGCTGCTCGCCACGCTGGTGCTGCTCTTCGCCTTCCAGGGCGGGCAGATCCTGGCGCAGCCCTGGGTGATCGCCATGCTGGCGGTGCCCATCCTCATCCAGGTCTTCTTCAACTCGGGGCTGGCTTACCTGGCCAACCGCTGGCTGGGCGAGCAGCACAGCGTGGCCTGCCCATCGGCGCTGATCGGCGCGAGCAACTTCTTCGAGCTCGCGGTGGCCGCCGCGATCAGCCTGTTTGGCCTGAATTCGGGCGCGGCGCTGGCCACCGTGGTGGGCGTGCTGATCGAAGTGCCGGT
>DAOTEJ010000115.1:0-4198 GCA_035454085.1 Burkholderiaceae bacterium
TGCAGTGATCTCGAAGCCTCCGATGGCTCCGCGCCCTTCCTGAAGTTCACCCGCGTGAGCGCCGTGCCCGAGCCCTCGGTGCTGCTGCTGGCCGGGGCTGCGCTGGGTCTGGCGGGCGCCGCTCGACGCCGTCGTCATTGAGCAGTCGGTCGGGCTGCGGCGTAGCCCGACCCGACCCGTCAGCCGGTGACGCGCTCGTGTTCCGGGCGCAGCACCTCGCGGATGGCGTCGTCGATGCCCCACTGGCTGCCGTCGGCCCAGTGTGACTCGAAGCTATCCTTCCCCAGGCTTTCCATCAGGGCCACGATTTGGCTCTGGTGCTTGCGCTCGGCGTGAGGCGGCCGCGCGAGCTTGAGCGTGCCGCGCGCGGCGGCGGTCGACGCGTACACCCGCGCTCCGAAGTCCGGCTCCCCGGCGGCGGCGGCCAGATCAGCGCAGTCTTCGAGCGTGCCCAGCACTTCGTCCCACATCTCGAAGCTGCGCAGTGCGCGCAATGCCTCGGTCAGGCGGGTGCGCGCCGCAGGGAAGTCGCGCGCGGCCAGCGCCGAGCGTCCCAGCGCACGCTGCGCGTTGGCCTCGCCGCGCTTGTCTGCCGCCTCGCGACACACCGTGAGCGAACGCTTGAACCAAAGTTCCGCGGCCGGGCCGTCACCCGATTCGAAGGCGATCTCGCCCAGCACTAGCTGGCACTCTGCCTCAAGTTCCTGATGCTTGATCTTGCGGGCGATCGCCAGACTGGCCTCGACGCTGCCGCGCGCCACCTCCGCCTCGCCGAGGTAGACCGCGATCTGGCCCAAGTGCAGGAGGCTGATCGCTTCGCCGCGCTGGTCGCCCACGCCGCGGAACAGCGCAAGTGCCTCTTCTTCGCCGGTGCGCGCGCCTTCCGCGTCGCCGGCGTGCAGGCGCGCAAGGGCCAGGGTCGAGAGCGTGGCCGCGATGTCCACCGGGTTGCCCAGCTTGCGGCGCAGGGTCAGGCAGGTCTCGAGCATCTGCCGTGCCTCGTCGTGGTCGCTCTGGCTCTCGGCCAGCGCCGCGCCCACGTAGAGCGCCCAGGCCTGGGCAATGTCGGCGTCCTGGATCGCGGGTAGCGCCAGGGCGTCGCGGATCACGCGGCGCCCCTCGCTCGCGTAGCCGCGCAAGGTCCAGAAGCTTTGCATCGCCACCGCGATCTTCACGGCGATGAACGGGTCCGCGCCTCCCGAGAGGGCGAGGCTGGTGGCGGCGCGGATGTTGTCGAGGTCGGTCTCCACGCGGCGGATCCAGGTGGCCTGCTCCTGTCCCTGGATCCCGTTGCGCGCCTCCTTGGCGCGAGCAAAGTAGATCTCACAATGCCGCGCCGCCGTGGCGGACTGCTCGCCCGACTGCTCGAGCTTCTCGCTCGCATAGTCGCGGATGGTCTCGAGCATCCGGTAGCGGCCGACGTCGTCGTTCTCGTCGAGCATCACCAGGGATTTCTCGACCAGCGAGCCCAGCACGTCGAGCATGTCCTCGGGCTCGAGCGGATCGGTCCCGCACACGTGCTCGGTCGCGGCGAGGTCGAAGCCGCCCACGAACACGCCCAGCCGGCTCAGAGCCTTCTTTTCGCGCTCGTCGAGCAGGTCGTAGGACCAGTCGACCAGACCGCGCAGGGTCTGCTGGCGCTCCTGCAGGACGCGCGCGCCGCCGGTGAGGATCTTGTAGCGGTCCTTGAGGCGGGCGTTGATCTCGGCCACCGGCAGCACGCGGATGCGAGCCGCCGCGAGTTCAAGGGCCAGAGGAATGCCCTCCAGGCGCTCGACCAGTTCGGCCACCACCGGCGCCTCGGCCGGACCGAGCGCGAAGCTCGGCTTGTGCTGTCGCGCCCGATCGACGAACAGCTGCACCGCGGGCGAGAGGCTGAGCCGGTCACCGCTGGATGCGCGCCCCGGCACCGGCAGCGGGCGCACCGGATAGCTCTGCTCGCCCGGCACGTGCAGCGACTCGCGGCTGGTGGCGAGCAGACGCACGTGCGGCGCGGCCTGCAGCACCGCGGCGGCCATGTTGGCGGCGGCGCGCAGCAGATGCTCGCAGTTGTCGATCACCAGCAGAACCCTGCGCGTGCGCAGGTACGAGCACAGCGATTGCAGCGGGGTCCGGTCGGGCTCCTGAGGTGCACCGATCACCTGCAAGGCGTGGTCCACCACCAGCGCCTCGTCGCGCAGGGGGGACAGGTCGAGGAACCAAGCACCGTCGGGAAAGCGGTGGATCACGTCCGAGGCCACCTGCAGCGACAGGCGGGTCTTGCCCAGCCCACCCATGCCCAGCAGAGTGACCAGCCGCGCCTTGGAAAGAAAGCCCTCGACCTCGTCGATCTCGGTGTCGCGTCCGACGAAGCTCGTGGCCTGGTGCGGCAGGTTGTTGGGAATGTCGCGCACCGGCATCCACCATTCGGCGGACTTGATGACGCGGTAGGCCTTCTCGGTGTCGGTGGGGGCGATCGGGCGTTGGCCTGGCGGGGCGATCTCGTAGAGCTCGATCGGGTCGGCCACCCCCTTGACCATCCAGTGGCCGTGCGACTCGACGCGCAACTCGGTCTTGCCCAGTGCCTCGCGCGCCTCGGGAGTGAGCAGGGTCTGCCCGCCGCGCGCGATCGCCATCACGCGCGCCGTGGTGGGCTTGGCCAGGCCTTCGACCTCGAGCGGCTTGGCCCCGAGGGCCACGTCCGCGGCGCTGTTCTCGCGCAGGATCACCGGCCCCACGTGGATGCCGGCGCGCGCGCGCAGCGGCGTGGCCATGCCCGCGAGCGCCTGGTGATAGGCCAGCGTGTAGTTCACCGCTGCGGCCGGCTCGGTGAACAGCATCAGCATGCCGTCGGTCTTGTCGATCTCGCGCCCGCCGTGCAGCGGCAGCAGGTCACGCGCCAGGCGGTCGTGCTGGGTCCAGACCTCGGCCATGGCCGCGTCGCCGATCGACTCGGCCAGCTGCGTGCTGTCGACCACGTCGGTCAGCAGCAGGGTGCGGATCTCGCTCGTGCTTGCCCCGCTCACGCGCGCATCTCCCGCGCCGCGAAGCGCCGAGGATCCAAGTCAAGGGGTGTGCCCAACGCCTTCATGGCGCGGGAGTGTAGGGGACGCGGCCGCGCGCGGCGCGCTCAGGGCTGGCGTTGCGCCACCGCAGGGGGGCTCGGCATGGGCGTGGCGCCGAAGTCCCCGCCCAGTGCCAGGTAGAGATTGGCCCGCTGCACGAGTTGCTCGGCGCGCAGTTGGATCAGCGTGGTGCGCGCCGAAAACAGCGCCAGCTCCTCCTGCGAGACCGCGCGCAGATCGCCCGAGCCCACCCTGTAGCGCTCCTGCGCCAGGCGCACCGCGCGCTCGCGCTCGGCAACGACCGTGGCCTGGAGGGCGGCGCGTGCGTCGGCCGTGAACCCGCCCGAGAGCGCCTCTTCCACTTCGGCAAAGGCCTTGGCTCCAACGCGGCCATAGTCGGCCAGGGCCAGGCGCTGGGTCGCGTCGGCGATCTGCACCTGGGCCTGGAGCGCGCCGCCCAGGTAGATGGGAGCGAGCAGGGTCGCGCCGGCACCCCAGACGGGGTTGCCGCTGTTCTTGAGAAAGAAGGTCTCGCTGGAGATGCTGTTCACGCCCGCGGTCAGGCTGATGCGGGGCAGGCGAGCGGCCTTGGCCTGCTCCACGTTGTAGAACGCGGCATCCACCCGGCGTTGCGCGGCCACGACGTCGGGGCGGCGCTCGAGCAGCTCGGACGGCAGGCCAGCCGGCACGGGCGCGGGCGAACCGGGCAGCGTGGTGCCGGCCTGCAGTTGCGTCGCGGGGTAGCGGCCCAGCATCGTTTCGAGCGCGCGCACTGCCTGCTGGCGCGCGAGCTCGAACTGCTGCACGGCGTCGCGGTAGCCGCCCAGGGCGGCCGCGGCGACGGCCACGTCGAGCTCGTTGCCGCTGCCCACGCGCACGCGCTCGCGGGTCAGAACGACCAGACGCTCGCTCGAGGCCACCATGGCCTCGGCCTGCGCCTTCTGCTGCGCGGCGGTCACCGCGAGGACCCAGCTCTTGACCACCAGGGCCGCGATCGACTGGCGCGCAAACACGAGATCGAACTCGCTGGCCTCGAATTGGCTGCGGCTCGTCGCTTGCTGGGCGCGCACCCGGCCCCAGAGATCGAGCTCCCAGCTCAGCGACACCAGCCAGCCGTTCAGTCCCGAGCCGTCGCCGCCGAACTTGCCGCCGCC
>DAOTEJ010000115.1:4298-6028 GCA_035454085.1 Burkholderiaceae bacterium
CTTCAGGACCAGGTAGTCGAGCTTGGCGGTGACGCGCAAGAACACCATGCGCAGGATGTGGATCGCCTTCATGTCGTCGGTATAGATCGCTCCGGCACCCACCGCGCCGGCCGGCAGGAAGACGTCCGCGTCGCGCGGATCGATCGTCAACTTGACGGGGAAGCGGTTGGGCGGCAGCGGGGCCATGCCGGTCTGCGGCAGCTGCGTGGAGATCGGCGACTGACCCTGGCCTTGCGCCCAGACGATCGAGTCGACCTTGGCCTTGAAGATCCGTCCCGGGTGGACGTTGAGCGTGAACTCGGCGTCGTTGCCCGGCGCCACCTGATGCAGCTCGTTCTGGGCGAACAAGCCGATGATCTGATACTGCGTCTCGACGAAGGTCATGGCCGGCGTGACCGGAAACGCGGCAGTCATCGAGCCGGGGCGAAGCTGCACGTTGATCGCATAGCCGTCCGAGGGGGCGTAGACCGTGGTCTGCGAGAGCTCCCAGCGCGCGTTCTCGAGCTGGGCGCGGATCTGCGCCACCTCGGCCTGGTCGTTGTCGACGGTCGCGCCGAGCCGCGCGCGCACCTGGCCCTCGTTGGCGATGGCCGAGGCCAGCTCGGCCTCGAGTTCCTTGGCGTTGGTCTGCGCCTGCTCCAGGGCGAAGCGATCACCCGCGCCGGTGGCGACCAGATCGCGGTTCTGCTCCACGCGCTGGCGGGCCAGTTCGAGCTTGGCGCGCACGCCGCTCGTGCGCGCGACGGCGGCCTTGAGCTCTTCGTTGCGCTGGCCGGCGCCACCCTGGGCGTTGGCGAGCTGGGCCTCGAGCGCCTTGACCTGCAACTGGTAGGGCGTGGGATCGATGCGGAACAGCACCTCGCCCTTCTTCACCAGACGATTGGGCTCGACCGGCACCTCGATCACCCGCCCCCTGACCTGGGGCACGATGTTCACGACGTACTTGAGCACGCGCACGTCCGAGGTCGATGGCGCGAACACGTTGAGCAGCAGGATCAGCGTGGTCAGGGCCACCACCGGAATCGTGATGACGATGACCATAGTGGTCGTGGTCCACGGCAGCCACTTGAACTTGAAGAAGATGAGCCAGACGAAGAGGGCATAGAGGCCGAGCAGCAGTGCGTCCATCAGGCCTTCTCCCCCTGGGGACCGGCGTCCGGTGCTCGGCTCGGCGCCGGCGACCCCGCCAGCCGTTCGCGCAGGCGGCGCAAGGACGGCGAGAGGTGCCCGCGATCTTCCATGTGCTCCAGTTCCTCCACCACGCGGCGGTGTTCCTCGGCGCTTAGTTCGCCGCGCTCGTGGCGCTCGGCGTGCTCGTGGAAGAAATCATCGTGTTTCTCGGTGCCGTACACACTCTTGTAGGCCACGGGCTTCGTGTAGGCCCACAGCCAGGCCAGCGGCCACAGCAGGCCGCCGAACACCAGGGACAGCAGGCACAGGGTCTGGATGGCGTCGCGCTGCGGGTGATGCTTCTTGTGGGCGATCTTCTCGGGCAGCACGTGCACCAGCCAGAACACCGCGATCACTCCGAGCGGCACCATGATCAGCACCACCCAGGCGAGCACGTTGGCGGCAGTCTCGAGCGCCTCGCCCGAGAGGAACGAGGCGCGAGCCGGCGCGGCCATCGCCGCGCAGAGCAGGGCGGCGGCGAACTGCTTCACGCGGCTCGGGCGGGCACGAGGAACCCGCGCGGGGGCGCGATCAGGGTGGTGCATGGAATCCTCTCCTCG
>DAOTEJ010000116.1:0-3878 GCA_035454085.1 Burkholderiaceae bacterium
CTGGTGGCGCGCCACATCCTGGTGGATGGCCTGGGCCACGCCTGGAGCGGCGGCGATGCGGCCCTGCCCTACAACGATGCGGCGCCCCCGGACGCCACCGCCTTGCTCGGCGCCTTCGTGCGTGAAGTCGGGTCCTGAGGCTCAGGCGACGGGGCGGTCGGCGGCGGCGAGGCGACCTTCGAGCAGACGGCCCAGCCAGGTGCGGGCCGGCTCGCGCCCGGTGCGCAGGTAGTGCACTGCGCCGTCGTCGTTGAGGGTGCGCCGCTGCAAGCCCTCGATGCCTGGCTCGCCCGCGAACAGGATGCGGTCGCCGGCGCGCAAGGTGGTGTGCTCGTCGGGCAGGAGCTGGTCGCGCCCGCTGGCTAGCAGCAGCAGCGGCACCGCGGCCAGGCGGCTGCGCCGCTCGTCCGGGTCCATGAGCAGGTGGCCCAGGGTGAAGGGCGGCTCCGGCGCCTCGACGAGCGCGTACTCGATGCCGAGCTTGCCGGGGTCGCAGGCCAGCGCCCAGGTGTGGGGCACGGTGTCGCCCACGCTGTCGCGCAGCCGCCCCAGCACGCCCACCGCCCAGACGGCCGGCTGGCGCCGGGCCTGGGTGAGGAAGCGATTGAGCAGCGGAGTGGTGAGCAGCTGCACGCACTCGTGGGTCATCACCAGCGACTGCACGAATTCCATGTCGGGCCGGGCGGCTTCGATCAGGCTGCGGTTGTCGGCGTGGTTCTGGCGCACCACCACGAAGAGCTTCTTCTGCAGCCGGCGCGCGGCGTTGACGATGGCCAGGTTGTTCGAGTCGCTGTCGGTGCCGGCGATGATCCCGCAGGCCTGCTCGATGCCCGCCGCGCGCAGGTTGGCCTCGATCAGCGCCGAGCCCTGAATGCCACCTTCGCCACAGCGTTCGGGCTTGAGGTCGATGGCCTTCCAGGGCAGGCCAATGCCCTCGAGCGCCGCGGCGAGCGAGCTGCCGAAGCGGCCGTGACCCGCCACCACCCAGTGGCCGCGGGGCGCCTCGATGCGGCGCGGCGGCTTGGTGCCGGGAACCCCAGTGAGCCAGTCGTCGAGCCGCAGCGTGTCGGGCTTGGCCACGGCGACGCCGAAGTTGTAGGCGAAGGCCTCGTAGGGATCGACGATCACCACGCCGCCGAAGGCCTCGAGCGTCTCGCGTACCGCCGGGGTGGTGGCACGCGCCAGCACGGCCAGGTCGCGCGCGAGCACCTTGGCACCGATCGCGATGGCCTGGTTGGCCTCGTCGCCGCCGGTGAGCGCGAGCACGCCGGCGCACTGCGGATGGGTGACCCCGGCGGCCACGAGCACGCCGGTGGCGCGGGCGTCGGCCACCAGCAGCATCGAGGGGTTGCGCGTGTCGCGCAGCAGGTGGGGCCGGGCGCGCTCGGGGTCGGACTCGATGATCACCGTGCCGAAGCCCAGCTCGTCGAGCGCGCGCATCAGGCGCCGGCCGCTCTGGCCGTAGCCGCAGATCACGTAGAAGGGCTCGCCCAGCTGGCGCACGCGCGACTCGAAGCGCGAGCGCGCAAAGGCGTGGCGGAAGGCGGGCGTGTTCACCAGCGAGAAGATCGAGCCCAGCGTGTAGGCCCAGCCGATCACCGACAGGTAGATGCTGAGCGTCATCCACGCCCGCTGCTCGTACGAGAAGGGGTAGGGGATCTCGCCGAAGCCGATCGTGGTGGCCGTGTAGCTCATCACGTAGAAGGCGTCGAAGTAGCTCATGCGCCACGGCCGGCCTTCGGGATCCACGCCGGGCACCAGGGTCAGGCCGATCACCGAGATCGCGTAGACCGCGATCAGCAGGATGATCGGCGCGCGCATGCGCCGCAGCGTGATGAGCAGGATGTCCGACATGGCCGGTCGGCGTGCGCGCGGGCGCGGGCCCTAGCGGATGCGGCGCAGGGTCTCGCCGATGAGCAAGGTGACCGAGATGAAGTTGGCCACCAGGGCCCCGCCCGACAGCGACACCACCGTGGCCATCACCTCGCCGGCCGTGGGCAGCTGGGCCACGTGCGTGGCCCAGCCCCAGACCATGGCCGCGGCCACGAGCTGGATCACCGCCACGATGCTGGTGGCGAGGTGGATCGCGCCGATCTGGGTGCGGTCGCCGAACTTGAGGGTCATGGCGATCAGGTTGACCACCAGCGTGGCGGCGAGTTCGAGCTCGTGGTGCAGGCGCGGGTCCGAGATGTCGCCGATGAAGAAGCCGAAGTTCAGCGTGCACGCCAGGATGACGAAGGCGCCGAAGATGACTTTCTCGAGGTTCACGATCTCTCCTTGCGGGGGCGGTGCGGGGGCCTGCCGGCGACTGCGTGCATGGTAAGCGAGTGCCGGGCCTGGGGCGCGCACGGGGCGGCCCGCGTGGGCCGCGTTGTGGCGGCGCCGCGCAGCACAGAGCGGCCTCAGCCGCCGCTCAGGGCCTGGACCAGGACCAGTTCATCGCCCGGAAGCAGGGGCGTGGCGCGCTCGAACACGGCCACCCCGTTGACGAAGAAGCGCATGTGGCGGCGCAGGCGGCCCTGCTCGTCGATCACCCGGAAGCGCAGCCCGGGGTACTGGCGATCGAGGTCGTCCAGCACCTCGTCGAGCGAGGCGCCGCGGGCCTCGACCTCGCGCTGGCCGGTGTACGAGAGCAGCGGCGTGGGCAGACAGACCTTCATGCGCCGCGCGCTCAGGCCGGATGCGCCGCCTCGACCGCGTAGATCTCGGGCAGGTGGCTCACGATGGACTGCCAGTGCGCACCTTCGTCGGTGCTGGCCCAGAGCTCGCCGCTGGTGGTGCCGAAGTACAGGCCCAGCGGCGTGCCCGCGTCGGCGCACATGGCCTGGCGCTTGACCGTCCACCACGCCTGGGGCGGCAGGCCGCTGTCCTGGCGCTGCCAGCTGGCGCCCGCGTCGTGCGTCACGTACACGGCGGGGCGGCCGTCGACGCTGGTGCGCGGCCACACGCTGCTGCCGTCCATGGGCAGCACCCAGGCGGTGTCGGCGTCGCGCGGGTGCACGACCATGTTGAAGCCGTCGTCGCCCACCTCCGCGGGCATGGCGCGGCCGATGCGCACCCAGGTGTCCGAGGGCCGGTCGAGGCGATAGATGCCGCAGTGGTTCTGCTGGTAGAGCCGGTCGGGTCTCGAGGGGCACAGGCGCACGCAGTGCGGGTCGTGGAAGCTGAGCAGCGTGGGGTCGAAGCCCTGCACCACTTCGAGGCCCTGCACCAGCGGCTTGAAGCTCGCGCCGCCGTCGGTGGACTCGTGCACGCCGCCGCTCGACATCGCGAAGTACAGATGCCGCGCGTCGCGCGGGTCGACGATGATCGAGTGCAGCTTGGGGCCGTCGGGCGTGCCGTCCTGCGCACTGCCCATCCACTCCAGGTAGCGCGGATCCTGGTTGATCGACGAGAACGGCGCCCAGGTCTGGCCGCCGTCTTCGCTGCGGAACAGACCCTGGGGCGAGGTGCCCGCGTACCAGACCCCGGGCTCGGAGGCGTGCCCGGGGGTGAGCCAGAAGGTGTGGTCCACGCTGCGGCCCGTGCCGTCCTCGCGCGAGGGGAAGGCGGGCGGACGAGTCGCCTCGGTCCAGCTGCGGCCGAGGTCGGTGGAGCGGAAGATCGTGGGGCCCAGGTGGCCGGTGCTCGCCGCCGCCAGCAGGGTGCGGCCGTCGCGCGGGTCGAGCACCAGGTGCTGGATGATGTGCCCCAGAAAGTGCGGGCCGTCCACGCGCCAGGTGCGGCGTGCGGCGTCGCCATGCAGCAGCCACGCGCCCTTGCGCGTGGCCACCAGCAGCAGAGTGTTCTGGTTCATGTTGTGTCCTCCCGGGCTGCCATGCTCCGCGCGCACGGCCGTGCCCGTCAATCTGCGTTGCGGGGTCTGCCGTCCGGCGCCT
>DAOTEJ010000116.1:3978-5883 GCA_035454085.1 Burkholderiaceae bacterium
TGGTGGTCAGCGACGAGATGCGCGTGGTGGTGGCGGCGCAGGCCTGCCTGCTGCTGGCCGGCCGGGCCGGCGAGGTCTTTCCCGGCGTGCGCGAGATCCTGCTCTACCCCGGCGCCTTCGTTGTCTCGCGCACCCGGCCGGGTGCCGGCGGGGTGGTGCACGAGGAGCGCCGCGTGCTGGCGGGCGAGGCCTGGTCGCACGGCCAGATCGTGCTGTCCTGGGCCGACGCACTCGCCGGCGCGGCGCAGCCCGACGACGGGCACAACCTCGTGGTCCACGAGTTCGCGCACGCGCTCGACCACGAGGCGGGCGCGGCCAACGGCGCTCCGGTGCTGGGGCCGCGCATCGATCCGCGCCGCTGGGCGCAGGTGATGGGCGAGGCCTACGCAGCCCTGCAGTGGCGCGCAGGCACGGGCGAGCCCACCCTGCTCGATCCCTACGGCGCCGCCGATCCGGCCGAGTTCTTCGCGGTGGCTTCCGAGGTGTTCTTCGAGCAGCCGGCGCGCCTGGCCGCCGAGCACGCGGCGCTCTACGGCGCGCTGGCCGACTACTACGCGCTCGACCCGGCGCGCTGGCAGCCCTAGCGCTTGCGCTTGGGGCCTTCGGCTTCGAGCTGGGCGCGCAGCTTGGCGAACTGCGCGCGCTCCTCGGGCGGAGTCTCGGGGTAGCGCAGGCGCAGGGCCTCGATCGCGTCGACGATCGCGGCCACCACCACCAGGCGCATGTACCACTTGTTGTCGGCCGGCACGATGAACCAGGGCGCGTGTGGCGTGGCCGTCGCGGCGATCGCGTCCTGGTAGGCGCGCTGGTAGTCGTCCCAGTAGGCGCGCTCGCGCACGTCGGCCGACGAGAACTTCCACTGCTTGTCGGATTCGTCCAGGCGCTCGAGGAAGCGGCGTCGCTGCTCCTCGCGCGAGACGTGCAGGAAGAACTTGAGCACCAGCACGCCGTTGCGCGCCAGGTGCTGCTCGAAGCTCCTGATGTCCTCGTAGCGCTGCTCCCATAGCTTCTTGCCCAGCAGTTCGGGCGGCAGCTTCTGGGCGGCCAGCACCGCGGGGTGCACCCGCGCGATCAGCACGTCCTCGTAGTGCGAGCGGTTGAAGATGCCGATGCGGCCGCGCTCGGGCACGGCCTTGTGCGCGCGCCACAGGAAGGTGTGGTCGAGCTCCTCGGCCGAGGGCTGCTTGAAGCTCGTGACCTGCACGCCGGTGGGGTTCACGCCGCTCATCACGTGCTTGATGGTGCCGTCCTTGCCGGCGGCGTCCATCGCCTGGAACACGCACAGCACGGCCCAGCGGTCCTGGGCGTAGAGCTTCTCCTGCTCCTCGGCGAGCCAGGCCACGCCCTTCTGCAGCCACTCCTGGGCCTCGGGCTTGTCGGCGTCTTCGAGGTGGCCGGTGTCGCCGGGGTCGTGGTTCTTGAGGCGGAAGCCGCGGCCGCGCTCCACCCGGTGGCGTGCGACGAAGGCGTGCATGCGTTTCAACTGCTGCTTGTCGATCATTTGGGTCTCCTTGCGCCATGCGGGCGGTGCACGGCTATCCTAGGCGCCTCGCTCCGATTGCAGGAACTGCGCATGAACTCCGTCGCCACGCCCTTTGCCCGCGAGCCCGCGCCCGAGATGATCACCTGGACCCAGGTGGTCTACGCGCTGCACGCGATCAGCCTGGTGATCGGTGCTTTTGGCACGGCCACCGTGATCGGCGCCTTCCTGTTCGGCTGGCCCTCGATCATCGCGGTGATCATCAACTACGTGAAGCGCAGCGACGCGGCCGGCACCTACCTCGAGTCGCACTTTCGCTGGCAGATCCGCACCTTCTGGTACGCGCTGCTGTGGGCGGTGATCGTGGGCATCGCCGGCGCGCTGCTGGCCATCGTGCTGGTGGGCTTTGCGATCTGGATCGTGGG
>DAOTEJ010000117.1:0-5743 GCA_035454085.1 Burkholderiaceae bacterium
TAGCGGATCGCCTTGGGGCGGATGTAGGGCTCGACCACCTGCTCGATGTTGAGCGCGCTCTGCACGCGCGCCTCGATGCCCCCGCGGCGCAGCGCGTCCTGCAGCGCCATCGAGTTCATGACCGTGGCCATCATGCCCATGTAGTCGCCGGTGGCGCGGTCCATCCCCGCGGCGCCGAGCGCGACGCCGCGGAAGATGTTGCCGCCACCGATCACGATGGCCAGTTCCACACCGAGCCCCACCACCTCGCGGATGTCGGCCACCATGGCCTCGATCGTGGCGCGGTTGATGCCGAAGGCGTCGTCGCCCATCAGCGCCTCGCCCGAGAGCTTGAGCAGCACGCGCCGGAAGGCAGGCGCACCCGATGCGGAACCGGTCATGACGCCTCCTCAGCCGCGCGCGGCGGCGGCCTGCGCGGCCACCTCGGCGGCGAAGTCGTTGCTCTTCTTCTCGATGCCCTCGCCCACCACGAAGAGCGTGAAGCCCTTGACCTTCGCGCCCTTGCTCTTGAGCAGCTGCTCGACGGTCTGCTTGTCGTCCTTCACGAAGGGCTGCGACAGCAGGGTCACTTCCTTGAGGAACTTCTGCACCGTGCCCTCGGCGATCTTCTCGAGCATGGCCTCGGGCTTGCCGGCCTCGCGCGCCTTCTCGATGGCCACGCGGCGCTCGGTCTCGAGCGCCTCGGGGGCCACGCCGCTGGCGTCCAGGGCGCGCGGCTTCGAGGCGGCCACGTGCATGGCCACGTCGCGGCCCAACTCGGCGTCGCCGCCCACCAGGTCCACCAGCACGCCGATCTTCGAGCCGCCGTGCACGTACTGCGCGAGCGCGCCCTCGGTCGTCACGCGCACGAAGCGGCGCACGCTCATGTTCTCGCCGATCTTGCCCACCAGCGCGGTGCGTACGGTCTCGACGGTGCCCTCGCCCAGCGGCAGGGCCGACAGGGCAGCCACGTCGGCGGGGCTCTTCTCGATCACCAGGCGCGCCAGGTCGTTGGCGAACTTGATGAAGTCGTCGTTCTTGGCCACGAAGTCGGTCTCGGAATTGACCTCGACGATCGCGCCGGTCTTGCCGTCGGCGGCGATGGCGATCGCCACCACGCCCTCGGCCGCGATGCGCGCGGCGGCCTTGCTCGCCTTGCTGCCGAGCTTGACGCGCAGGATCTCCTCGGCCTTGGCCATGTCGCCACCGGCCTCGGTGAGCGCCTTCTTGCATTCCATCATCGGCGCGTCGGTCTTCTCGCGCAGTTCCTTGACCATGCCTGCGGTGATCTCCGCCATGGGGTGCTCCTCTTTCCTAGAAATCGCTACAAAAAAGGGGCTTGCGCCCCTTTGTGGAAACCGTGCCGGGGCGGATTACTGCGCGCCTTCGGACACGACCTCGACGAACTCCTCGTCACCCTCGGCCGCCGCCACCACGCCGGCGAGCGACTGGGCACGGCCCTCGAGCACCGCGTCGGCCATGGCGCGCGCGTACAGGCGCACGGCACGGGCCGAGTCGTCGTTGCCGGGGATCACGTAGGCCACGCCCTCGGGCGAGTGGTTGGTGTCGACCACGCCGATCACCGGGATGCCGAGCTTGGCGGCTTCCTGCACGGCGATCTTGTGGTAGCCCACGTCGATCACGAAGATCGCGTCGGGCAGGGTGTTCATGTCCTTGATGCCGCCGATCGACTTGTTCAGCTTCTCGATCTCGCGGCTGAAGTCGAGCGCTTCCTTCTTGGTCATGCGCTCCAGGCCGCCGTCGGCCAGGGTCTGCTCCATGTCCTTGAGGCGCTTGATCGAGACCTTCACGGTCTTGAAGTTGGTGAGCATGCCGCCCAGCCAGCGCTGGTCAACGAAGGGCACGCCGGCGCGGGTGGCCTCCTCGATGATGGTCTCGCGGGCCTGGCGCTTGGTGCCGACGAACAGCAGCGTGCCGCGGTTGGCGGTGAGCTGGCGCGCGAACTTGAGCGCCGCCTCGAACTGCTCGACGGTCTTCTCGAGGTTGATGATGTGGATCTTGTTGCGCGAACCGAAGATGTACTGCGACATCTTGGGGTTCCAGAAGCGGGTCTGGTGGCCGAAGTGGACTCCCGCTTCCAGCATCTGACGCATGCTGACGGACATGTGATACCTCTTCTACTAGGGTTGGGTCTGACGCCTGCATCGACGCCGCGCTTCCTGTGAAGCGGCGGCACCCTGGTGATGCGGCGCGCGATTTTGGACCGGACGCCCTGCCGCTGCGCCGCCCTGCCGGGAACAAGCCCGCGGTCAAGGTGGCGTGGCGGCCGGGTTGCGACGCCACACCATCGGGATGACGGCAAGGCGAAGATCCGACCAAGCTCGCTATTATAGCTGCCCTCCCCCGCCTCTCTCAAGCAGCCGCCATGGCCATCGTCATCAAGACCGCCCAGGACATCGAGGGCATGCGCCTTGCCGGCCGACTCGCGGCCGAGGTGCTCGACCACGTCACCCCCTTCGTGAAGGCCGGCGTCACCACCGCCGAGCTCGACCGCATCTGCCACGACTACATGGTCCAGGTGCAGGGCACGATTCCCGCGCCCCTGAATTACGCGCCCCCGGGTTATCCCCCGTTTCCCAAGGCGATCTGCACCTCGGTGAACCATCAGGTGTGCCACGGCATCCCGGGCGACAAGGTCCTCAAGAGCGGCGACATCGTCAACCTCGACATCACCGTCATCAAGGACGGCTACCACGGCGACACCAGCCGCATGTTCATCGTGGGCGAAGCCTCGGTGGCCGCGCGCCGCCTGTGCGAGGTCACCTACGAGGCCATGTGGAAGGGCATCGAGCAGGTGTGCCCCGGCGCCCACCTGGGCGACATCGGCCACGCCATCCAGAAGTTCGCCGAGCCGCACGGCTTCAGCATCGTGCGCGAGTTCTGCGGCCACGGCATCGGCAAGAAGTTCCACGAGGAGCCCCAGGTCCTGCACTACGGCCGGCCCGGCACCCTCGAGCAACTGGCCGCGGGCATGATCTTCACCATCGAGCCCATGATCAACGCCGGCCGGCGCGAGATCCGCGACCTGCCCGACGGCTGGACCATCGTCACCAAGGACCGCAGCCTCTCGGCCCAGTGGGAGCACACCGTGCTCGTCACCGAGACCGGCTACGAGATCCTCACCCTCTCGGCCGCCTCGCCGCCCCCGCCGGCGTTCATCGCTGCGCGCGAAGAACAGGTTCCGGCCTAGCGCCGTGGGCGATCCCGCCTTCGCCCTGCGCGACGAACTGCGCGCCCGCCGCGAAGTCCTGATCGCCGCCTTCCTGGCCGGCGGCGGGGTCGAGGCCCTGCTCAAGGGCCTGGCCCATGCCACCGACGAGCTGCTGCGCAGGATGGTGGGCGAGTCCGGGCTGGACCCGGCCACCGCCATCCTCGCCGTGGGCGGCTACGGGCGCGGCGAGCTGTTCCCGCACTCCGACGTCGACGTGCTGATCCTCCTGCCCGAGGCGCCCGAGCTCGACGAGCGCGAGCGCATCGAGGCCCTGGTCGGCCGCCTCTGGGACCTGGGCCTGCACATCGGCCACAGCGTGCGCACCGTGGCCGAGTGCCGCGAGGAAGCCGCGCGCGACATCACCGTGCAGACCTCGATGATCGAGGCCCGCCTCGTGGCCGGGCCGCGGCCGCTGTTCGCCCGCTTCCGGCGCGCCGTGGCCGCCACGATGGACGCGCGCGCCTTCTTCCGCGCCAAGATGCTCGAGCAGCAGCAGCGCCACACCAAGTACCACGAGACCCCGTACTCGCTCGAGCCGAACATCAAGGAAAGCCCCGGCGGCCTGCGCGACCTGCACGTGGTCATGTGGGTGGCCCGCGCCGCCGGCCTGGGCAGCAGCTGGGGCGAGATGGCCCGCAACGGCCTGATCACCCTGGACGAGGCGCGCAACCTGCGCCGCGTCGAGCGCCGCCTCAAGGACATCCGCGCCCGCGTGCACCTGGTGGCCAACCGGCGCGAGGACCGGCTGGTGTTCGACGTGCAGCAGGCGGTGGCCGCCTCGGCGCACATCGAGCCCACCGGCTCGCGCCGCGCGGGCGAGGTGCTGATGCAGCGCTACTACCTGGCCGCCAAGGCCATCACCCAGCTCAACACCATCTTGCTGCTCAACATCGAGCAGCGCCTCTTCGAGCGCGGCCGCGGCGAGCCCGTGCCGCTGGACGAGACCTTCGTGGCGCGCGACGAGCGCCTGGACCTGGCCGCCGACGACGGCCTGGAGCGCGACCCCAACGGCATCCTGCGCGGCTTTCTGCTGCTGGAGCAGCACCCCGAGCTCAAGGGCATGTCCACCCGCCTGCTGCGCGCCCTGTGGCACGCCCGCGAGGGCATGGACGGCGCCTTCCGGCGCGACCCGCGCAACCGCGCCACCTTCCTGGCCATCCTGCAGCAGCGCAAGGGCGTGCTCCACGCCCTGCGCGCCATGAACCAGTGGGGCATCCTGGGCCGCTACCTGCCGGTGTTCCGCCGCATCGTGGGGCAGATGCAGCACGACCTGTTTCACGTCTACACCGTGGACCAGCACATCCTGCAGGTGGTGCGCAACCTGCGCCGCTTCATGCTCTCGGAGTACGCGCACGAGTACCCGCTGTGCAGCCAGCTGATCGCCGACTTCGACTCGCCCTGGCTGCTGATCGTGGCCGCGCTGTTCCACGACATCGCCAAGGGCCGCGGCGGCGACCACAGCACCCTGGGCGCGCGCGACGTGCGCCGCTTCTGCCGCGACCACGGCCTGGGCGCCGACGACACCGAGCTCGTGGCCTTTCTGGTCGAGCACCACCTGACCATGAGCACCGTGGCGCAGAAGCAGGACCTCGCCGACCCCGCGGTGATCGAACGCTTTGCCGCCACCGTGGGCAGCGAGCGGCGCCTGACCGCGCTGTACCTGCTCACCGTGGCCGACATCCGCGGCACCAGCCCCAAGGTGTGGAACGCCTGGAAGGGCAAGCTGCTCGAAGACCTGTTCCGCCTCACCCGCCGCCGCCTGGGCGGCGAGCCCGCCTCGCCCACCGCGCTGCTCGAGTCGCGCAAGCAGGAAGCCCTGCACGTGCTGCGCCTCTACGGCCTGCAAGACAGCGCGCGCGACGAGCTCTGGGCCCAGCTCGACGTGGTCTACTTCCTGCGCCACAGCGCGCAGGACATTGCCTGGCACACCCGCTCGCTGTTCTCGCGCGTCAACGCCGAGCAGCCCATCGTGCGCGCGCGCCTGGCGCGCATTGGCGAGGGCGCCGAGGTGCTGATCTACGCCCGCGACCGCAAGGACCTGTTCGCCCGCGTGGCGGGCTACTTCGAGTCGCGCAACCTGTCCATCCTGGACGCGCGCATCCACACCACGCGCCACGGCTACGCGCTCGACACCTTTCTGGTCACCGACCACGGCCAGCACCCGCACTACCGCGAACTGCTCTCGCAGATCGAGCACGAACTGGCCGCGGCCATCGCCTCCGACGCGCCCCTGGTGGCCCCGGCGCGCGGGCGCATGTCGCGCAAGTCGCGCCACTTTCCGGTCACCCCGGCCGTGGCCCTGCAGCCCGACGAGCGCGGCCGCAGCTACCTGCTCAGCGTCACCGCCACCGACCGCATCGGGTTGCTATCGAGCATCGCCCGCGTGCTGGCCGCGCACCAGATCAACGTGCAGACCGCCAAGATCCTCACCCTGGGCGAGCGCGTGGAAGACGTCTTCCTGGTCGACGGCGCCGCCCTGGCCGAAGCCAAGCGGCAGATCGAGGTTGAGACGGAGTTGCTGGCGGCGATTGC
>DAOTEJ010000118.1:0-4376 GCA_035454085.1 Burkholderiaceae bacterium
CCACTCGCCGATCCGTGGCCGCGCGACGTGCCGCTGGCGGGCGGCGCGGAAGCCTTGATCTACCAGCCGCAGGTCAACCGCTGGGAAGGCAACCGCCTCGACTGGCGCGTGGCGGTGGCGCTCACCCCCTCCGGTGCCAAGACGCCGGTCTACGGGGTGGTTCAAGGCAGCGCACGCACCGATGTGGATCGCGGCACGCGCACCGTGGCCTTGCGCGAACTGGCCGTGAGCCAGATCCGCTTTCCCACGCTGGCCGACGGCGGCCAGAGCTACTCCGCCCAGTTGAAGCCGGGCCTGGAAGAAGCGCTGCACGTGATGGCGCTGGACTCCCTCGAGGCGGCCTGGGCCGCCTCCAAGACCGCGCAGCCGCGCACCTTCGCGGTTCAGAACACGCCGCCCAAGGTGATCGTGAGCACCGGCCCCGCCATCCTCGTGCCGCTGGAGGGCAAGCCCGTGTTCCGCGCCGTGGCCGGCACCAAGCTCGAGCGCCTGATCAACACCCACGCCATGATCGCCCGCGTCGCCGGCAGTCCGACGCTCTACCTGCACGTGTACGACGGCTGGATGAGCGCGCCGACCCTGGCCGGGCCCTGGACGGTCACGACGAACGTCCCGGCCGGGCTCGCGGACCTGGCAGCCACGCTGGCCAAGAGCGAGACCGTCGACCTGCTCGACGGTGGTCCCAACGCCACTCCCAAGCCCACGCTGGCCGCCGGCGCGCCCGCGATCCACGTGAGCGACGTGCCCACTGAACTGCTCGTCTTCAAGGGCCCGCCCAACCTCGTGCCGATCACGGGAACGGCGCTGCTGTGGGCGAGCAACACCGCCGCCGACGTGATCGTCGACACGAGCACGAGCCGCACCTACGTGCTCATGGCCGGACGCTGGTTCTGGGCTCCGGGCCTGGGCGGACCCTGGACCTATGTCTCGGCCAGCGCACTGCCGGCCGACTTCAAGCGCATCCCCAAGGGCTCGCCCGCCGCCGTGGTGCTCGCGTCCGTCGCCGGCACACCGCAGGCGCAGGAAGCGCTGATCGCCAACTCGGTCCCGCAGACGGCGAGCGTGACGCGCACGGGCGGGCCGAATTTTTCGCCGCTGTTCGATGGCGCGCCGCAGTGGGTGCCGATCAGCGGCACGCCCCTCACCTACGCCATCAACACGCCCGCGCCGGTGATCCAGGTGACGCCCACGAGCTACTACGCTGTCACGGGCGGCGTGTGGTTCACCGCCACCGCGCCCAACGGACCCTGGACCGTGGCGGCATCGGTGCCCGAGGTGATCTACACGATCCCGACGAGCTCGCCCATCCACTACGTGACCTACGTGCGGGTCTACGGCAACACACCCACCGAGGTCTACGTGGGCTACACGCCGGGCTATCTGGGCACCGTGGCCTCGAGCGACGGCGTCGTGGTCTATGGCACGGGCTACGCCTACTCCCCCTGGATCGGCACTTACTGGTACGGCGCGCCTTACACCTACGGCCTTGCGGCGGCTCCGGTGTACAACGCAGCGGTCGGTTGGACCTACGGCTTCGGCATGGGGCTCGCCACCGCGGCCTGGGTCGAGCCCTACTGGGGCGGCGCGTACTACCACGCGGGCTACTGGGGCTACCCGTGCTGCGGCTCGGCCAGCGCCAACGTCTACCGCAACTGGGGCACGGGCGCTTCCTCGGGCGTGCGCAGTTGGTACTCGGGCGCCTACGGCGCCGGCACGGCAGGCGCCGGCTACTACGGCAACTATCGCGGCACGACCGGCACCTACCAGTTCGACCGCAACTACAACGCCGCCACCGGCACCCTCTCGCAGGGCTACAACCGCACCTTCAACACCGCCGCGGGCACGACCGGGGCGGTGAACCGCGACAGCTCCTACAACCCCTACACCGGCCAGCGCAGTTACGGCTCGAACACGCAGGCCACCGGCGCGGGAGGCAGTTCGATCGACCGCAACGTCTCGGCCAGCGCCGGGCCGGGCGGAGCGAGCCGCGACGCGAGCACCACGACCTACAACGCCAAGACCGGCCAGACCAAGACCTGGAGCAACGGCGCGCCGCAGAACGACCACTACGCGGGCGCTGACGGCAACGTCTACCGCAGCGACGGCGCCGGCGGCTGGCAACAGCACGGGGCCGGTGGCTGGGGCGGCGCGGCGGGCGACACGAGCTGGACCAATGCCGAGCAGCAGGCCCGCAGTGACGCCGCGGCGCGCTCGAGCAGCACCTTCTCGAGCGGCTGGGACCGCGACGGCAGCAGCGGCAGCCGCTGGGGCGGCAGCGGCGGCGGCTGGGCCGACCGAGCAGGAGACTACGGCGACCGATCGGGCGGCGGCTGGGGCGGGCGCTATGGCGGCAGTGCCTACGGCGACCGCTTCGGCGGGGGCGGAGGATTCGGCGGCTTCCGGGGCGGCGGCTTCCGGCGCTAGATCCAGCGCAGCGCAAGAGCACTGCGCTTCACCCGGGCCGGAGCAACGGCGGCGGCCCGGCCTTCAACACTCAGGGGAAGAACGACATGAAGAATCTGACGCTCAAGCTGTTCGCGGCAACCGCGCTCCTGGCAGGCCTGGCCGGCTGCCAGAGCACCCAGCAGATGATGGACTCGCGTCAAGCGGCGGCGATCGACGAAGCGGTCAATCGCGGCCGCTTCGAGATGAACTGCCCCGCGGCCACCGGCAGCGTGCTGAGCGAGACCATGCTCCAGCCCGCACTGCAGTGCTTCCGTTGCAACGGCGTGCAGCGCGCCGAGTACACGATCGGCGTGAGCGGTTGCGGCCAGCGCGCCACCTACATGGTGATCTGCCCGATGGACACCAGCGGTTGCTGGACCGCGGGCGCGCGCAACGAGATCCGCTAGACGGCCAACCCTCGCGGCAGGCCCGGGTCCCACCCCGAGCCTTGCCGCACGGCGCGGCGCGCGCGCCGCGCATCACGCCATTGCGGGCACTGCCGGGTCGGCGCGATGGTGCCGACGCTCCGCGCGCCTTACACCTGCCTTGCTTTGCCCGCCACGTCGGACGCGGGCGCGAAAGGCAGGATCTCTTGGCAAGCTTTCTCGACGCGCAGCCCTTCAGCGCGCTATCGCTGGCGCAGCGCCGCCAGCAGCGGCACGCGAGCGAATCGGCCACCGTGATGGGCGCTTCGCCCTGGCAGACACCACAGCAGCTCTGGCGCTTCAAGACCGGGCGATCGCCGGCTCAGCTGCCCCCGCCAGGGCTGAGCTCCTGCGTCGAGTTGGCCAGCGCCGCGCGCGAGGCCTACCGGGCACGCACGGGCTTTCGCATGAACCCGATCGACGTCGTCGACGGCGAGTACGCCGCGAACATGGACGGCGTGTTGCTCGATGGTCAGCTCATCGTCGAGATCAAGTGCCCGCTGGCGGGCCGCGCCTCGGCGCTCTGGCACGACGCGGTGCTGGGCCGCATTCCGCCCCACTACCAATGGCAGCTGCAACACCAGCTCATGGTCAGCGGCGCGCACCTCGCGCACTTCTACGTCTTCGACGGGCGCGATGGCGTGCTGATCGAGCACGCGCCCGAGGCAGGCCGCCATGCCAGCCTGCAGTGGCGCTGGGACACCTTCATGCACTACGTTCGCACCGACCGGCCGCCACCGGCGATCGACCCTGCCGACGGCCCAGAACGCGCGCCGGCACCACGCGCGGCACCCGGGCCCGGCGCCCACCCCGAGCATCGCACCGCTTAGTCCGGGGCCAGGCACAGACCCGGCGCCTTGCGCGCCGTCAAGCATGGTGCGCGGCGGCATACGTTGCCGGCGCCCCGGTGCTAGCGTGGCCACTCGATGCTTGGCGCACACGCGCCGGGCAAGGCTGCTTCACGCGGGAGGGGTCATGCCAGCCAGAGTCGACTTCGCACAACTCACGCTGATGGACACGCTCGACCTGGCCACGCTGATCGAGGTCGAGGCCACCAATCGCTACGCGCTGTTCGTCGAGCAGATCGGATCGTCCACCGACGCGGGCGCGTTCTTCCAGGCCATGGTCGGCAACGAGAAGAAGCACGCCGACGAATTGGTCGAGCGCCGCCTGAAGCTCTTCGGCGACACGCCCGCGCGGGTCAAGCTTGGCGATCTGTTCGACATCGAGGCGCCCGACGTGGGCTCGACCCACCGCAACATGTCGGCGTTCAGCGCCTGCCAGGTGGCGCTGCACGCCGAGCGCAAGGCCCACGACTTCTACGACCGGGCGCTCGCACGAGTGACCGACCCCGAGGTGCGCGCGCTGTTCGAGGAACTGCGCGAAGAGGAAGCCGAGCACGTGCGCATGGTCGAGGAACTCATGACCAAGCTGCCGCCCTCGGCCCGCGAGGACCTCGAAGACGAGGACGACACCGCCTCGCGCATGGGCTTCTAGCCCCGCAGC
>DAOTEJ010000118.1:4476-5719 GCA_035454085.1 Burkholderiaceae bacterium
CGCGGACATCGCGGCCATTCCCGGCGTTCCCGGCGCGCGCCACTGGGGAGACTCGGCGCCACCCACCATCGAGGAGTGGGGAAGCCTAGACCGCGCTGCCCTTGCCAAGCGCGTCCCCGGCATCATGGACCGGCCGCACCACTACCTGGCGCTGTCGGGCGGCGGCCCGAACGGGGCCTTCGGCGCAGGGGTGCTGGTGGGGTGGACCGTCCACGGCACGCGGCCCGAATTCACCATGGTGACGGGGGTGAGCACCGGGGCGCTGATCGCCCCGTTCGCGTTCCTGGGGCCCAAGTACGACGCGACCCTGCGCAAGCTCTACACCGAGATGTCCACCTCCGACATCCTCGAGCGCCGCAGCCTCCTGGACATCGTTCGCAACGACTCGATCGCCTCGTCGGCCCCGCTGCTGCGCCTGATCGCGCGCTACGTGGACGATCAGGTCATCGCCGAACTGGCCGAGCAGCACCGGCGCGGACGCAAGCTGGTGATCGGCACCACGAATCTCGACGCCGACCGGCCGGTGAGCTGGAATCTGACGCGCATCGCGGCGAGCGGCTCGCCGCAGGCCAAGGCGCTGATCCACCGCGTGCTGCTCGCCTCGGCCTCGATCCCGGGAGTCTTTCCGCCGGTGATGTTCGAGGTCGACGCCGACGGCCGCCGGTTCGACGAGATGCACGTGGACGGCGGGGTGACCGCGCAGGTGATCGTGTACCCGGGTGGCCTGGACTGGCGCGAGGTGGGGCGCGCGCTGAACGTGATCGGAAAGCCCAAGCTCTACCTGATCAACAACTCGCACACCACCGGGATATGGCAGGAGATGGACCAGCGCATCGTGCCCATCCTGCTGCGCACCATCGACGCGCTGATCCGCACCCAGGGCAACGGCGACATCGCGCAGATCTTCCTGCTGTCGCAGCGCGACGGGATCGACTTCAACCTGGCCTACATCCCGCGGACCTTCACCGAGCAGCCCAACGAGCAGTTCGACCCGGTGTACATGCGCAAGCTCTTCGAGCTGGGCTTCGAGATGGCCAAGCAGGGCTACCCGTGGGTCACGCAGTGGCAGAAGCGCTAGGGCGAAGGCGCGGCATGCGCCGTCGAGCGTGCCCAAGAGCAAAGGCCCCGCCGAAGCAGGGCCTTGCGAAGAATCTGGTGGAGAAGAGGAGGATCGAACTCCCGACCTCCGCATTGCGAACGCGGCGCTCTCCCAGCTGAGCTACTTCCCCGGGACTTCGCGGCG
>DAOTEJ010000119.1:0-5577 GCA_035454085.1 Burkholderiaceae bacterium
CCCACCTGGCGCGAGCTCGCCTACACCGAGGAAGCCGGCGTGGGCGTGCTGCACTTCGCCTTCTACAACGGCGCGATGAGCACCGCGCAGTGCCGGCGCCTGGCAGCCGCGCTGGCCTGGGCCAAGGCGCGGCCCACGCAGGTGCTTCTGCTGGCCGGCGGCCCCGACTTCTGGTCTAACGGCCTGCACCTGAACGTGATCGAGGGCGCCCCCGATCCGGCCGACGAGTCCATGGCCAACATCGAGGCCATGGACGACGCGGTGCTCGAGATCCTCACTGCCACCGACCAGCTCACCATCGCCGCCCTGCAGGGCAACGCCGGGGCGGGCGGAGTCTTCCTCGCGCTCGCCGCGGATCTCGTCTGGGCGCGCACGGGCGTGGTGCTGAACCCGCACTACAAGGGCATGGGCAATCTCTACGGCTCGGAGTACTGGACCTACGCCCTGCCCCGCCGCGTGGGCACCGACGGCGCGGCGCGCCTGACTGGGCAACGCCTGCCGATGGGCAGCGCCGAGGCCTGCGCGCTGGGCCTGATCGACGCGACCTTCGGCGCCACCCCGCCCGACTTCCTGCACGAGGCCCTGAGCCGTGCGCGCCAGTTGGTCGCCGACCCGGCGCTACCCGAGCGCCTGCGCGCCAAAGCCGCGCGCCGCGTGGCGGACGAGGCCGCCAAGCCGCTCGCCGCCTACCGCACCGAGGAACTCGAGCGCATGCGCCTGAACTTCTACGGCTTCGACCCGAGCTACCACGTGGCGCGCAGCCACTTCGTGCGCAAGAGCGGCAAGGCGCGCACGCCCAGCTGGCTCGCGCGCCACCGCGCACGCCGCCCCGGCGTGTGAGTCACTGCACACCGAGCGCGCACGGCACGCGCCCGCCGCGCAGCCCGTTGCGCTGAGGCAAGGTCGCTGGCCCGCAGGGGGCTATAAAAAGACCGGAGATCAGGCCGCAACAAGAACGGCCGGCGATCCGGAGGACTCCGTGGCCCACAGCTTGCTGCCCGAAACCCGCGAGGCGGATGCCGCCATCGCACGCGTGCTCGAGGCCGAACGCCGCGCTCAAGAGCGTATCGCCGAGGCGCGTGCCCGGGCCGACGCCCAAGTCGCCGAAGCCCGCGCCACCGCGCGCCGCGTGGCTACCACCTATGAAGAACGCGTGGCCCGCGCACGCGCCTCGGTGGAGCGGCGCATCGCTGCGCGCCATGCTGCGGTGGACGCGCAGATCGCCGATCTGCGCCGCGCCGAGCAGGGTCGCCCAGCGCACTCACCCGCGCTCGACGCCGCGCTCGAGTCGCTGCTACGCGAGCTCACCGAGGGCGCACCGTGATCCCGGTCGGCAGCCTGGACTACGCGCAAGCGCGCATGCAGTCGCGGCTCGGCCGCCGTCCCTCCGAACCGGTGTGGAGCGCGATCGAGCACGCCCGCGAACTCGAGGCAGTGATCGACCTGGCGCGCGGCACCACGCTGGCCGATCCACTGCAGGGGCTGGGCGAGGTGCGCGAGGTGCACGCCGTCGAGGGCCGCTTGCGCGTGCACTGGCGCGCCGCCGTCGAGGAAGCCGCACTGTGGATGCCCGGGCGCTGGCGCCCTGCCCTGCGCTGGTGCGCGGTGTTGCCCGACCTGCCGGCCCTGCACCACGCCGCCAGCGGGCGCAGCGCCTACGAGTGGATGCGCGCCGATCCGATCTATCGCGAGCTGGTCGACGAGGACGGCGTGCGCGTGCCCGCCAGCCATGCGCTCGCGCCGCTGGCCGCGAGCCTGCACGCCCCGCGCGAGCTGGCCCGCGCCTGGGGCAACGAGTGGCTGCGGCGCGCCGGCCTGTCGGCCGAGCAATTGGAGGACCTCGTTCCCTTGCGGCGCCTGCTGTCGCATCGCCTAGTGCCCGCCACGGTCGTGGCCGAGGCCGGCCAGGTGCGCGTGCGCCGTGCTCTGGACGCAGGCCTGCTGGCGGCGTTCCGGCGTCACGCGATTGAACCCCTGGCGGCGTTCGCCTACCTGGGCCTGGCGGCCCTCGACCTCGAGCGTCTGCGCGGCGAGGTGACGCGCCGCCTGGCGCTGCCGACCCGGAGCTTCGCCTCATGATGCGTCCGCAGGCCGCCGGCTGGTTCGAGGTGCTGGTCGCGCGCGACGACGTGACCACCCTGCTCGAGGCGCTGGCCGCCACCGGCCACGTCGAACTCGAGCCGCGCGTGCGCGCCGGCTTGCCCCCCGGCATCGCCGAGGCCCAGCCACTGCTGGCGCGCGGCACCGAACTCGCGCAGCGCTACGCCGCCTACTGGCCGCGCGCGGGACTCGTGCCCTCGCCCTTCCCTGAAGCACCGCTGGCCACGCTCGAGCGTGGCATCGCACGCATCGAGGCCTGGGCACGCGAGGCCGAGCCGCTGATCGCCCAGGCGCAACGCGCCCTCCTGGAGCGCGAGGAGCTTGAGCGCTGGGCCACCGTGCTGGCGGCGTTGCTCGAGCACCGGCTCGATCTGGCCGCGCTCGCCGCCGCCGGTCCGCTGGTGCAGGCGCGCCTCATCGAACTGCCCTCCAACACACTCGAGACCTTCGCCAGCGCCAGCGGCGTGGTGCGGGCGGTGGATACACCCGAGGCACGCTACCTCATTGCCCTGGGCACCGCCGACGACCTCGACGCACTGGCGCGCGAGGCCACCGCGCTCAAGGGTCGCGTGCATCCCGTGCCCGGCTGGCTGGGCGAGTCGGTGGTGGCGAGCGAGGCGTGGATAGACACCCGCCGCGCCGCGCTCGACCGGGAGGCCGCCGTGCGCGAGGCCGCCTTGCAGGAACTGGCCACGCGCCATGAACTCGCCACCGCGCTGGCCGACCTGGCGCGCCTGCAATGGCTGGCGCGCAACGTGCGCGAGCTCGAGACCGACCAGCACTTCGCCTGGGTGACCGGCTGGACCAGCGATCCGGACGGCGCCCGCCTGCAGGCGGCGCTCGAGGCAGGCCACGCCCGCGCCTTGCTGCGCTTCTGCCCGGCGCCGCGCGAACTGCGCGCGCCCCTGCTGCTCGCCAATCCGCCCTGGGCGCGGCCCTTCGAGATCTTTCCCAAGGCGCTGGGCATGCCCGCGGCTGACGAGGCCGACCCCAGCGTGCTGCTCGCGCTCACCGTGCCACTGATGTTCGGCTACATGTTCGGCGACCTGGGACAGGGCCTGGTGATCGCCGCGCTGGGCTTTGCTTACCGGCGCCGCCACGTCGTGGCGCGGCTGCTGATCGCCGGCGGTCTGTCGGCCGCGGGCTTCGGCCTGCTCTTCGGCTCGGTGTTCGCGCGCGAGGACGTGATTCCGGCGCTGTGGATGCATCCGCTATCGCATCCCATCGAGTTGCTGGCCGTTCCGGTGGTCGGTGGCGCGCTGCTGCTCGCCGCGGGCTTGCTGCTCAACGCGCTGGCCTCGTACTGGCGCGGCGAATGGGCGCGCTGGGTGGGCGAGGATCTCGGCCTGCTGGCGGTCTATGGCGGCGTGATGGGCAGCATCTTCCACCTCGAGTTCGCGTGGCTGGCCGCGGCCGGCGGCGCCGCCTTCGTGGCGGGGCACGCGTTGCACGCGCAGCGCGCATCGGCCGCCGGCGCAGCCCTGGGCGAACTGGTCGAACGCACCCTGCAACTGCTCATCAACACCCTGTCCTTCGCACGCATCGGCGCCTTCGCGCTGGCTCACGCTGGCCTGTCCTCGGCGGTCATGGCATTGGCCGACTCGACCGGCGGCGGCATTGCGTGGTGGGTCGTGATGGCCGTGGGCAACGTGGCGATCATCGTCGTCGAGGCCATGGTGGTGTCGATCCAGACCACGCGGCTCGTGCTCTTCGAATTCTTCACGCGCTTCCTGCATGGCGGAGGCCGGGTGTTCCGCCCGCTGCCGCCCCCACCGCTCACTTCCCGGGAGACCTAAATGAAAGCCAAGTTCCAGCTTCTGGCCGCACTGACCGGCATGCTGCTCGTGCTGGCAGCCGTGGCCACGGTGCTGCTCGCCGTGGCGCCCACCGCACTGGCTGCAACGCCCGGCGCCGCACTGCCCGAGGGCGCCACCTGGGCCTTCGTCGCCGCCGCCAGCTCCACCGCCCTCTCGGCACTCGCCGCGGGCTACGCGGTGGCCAAGGTCGGCACGGCGGCGATCGGGGCGATGGCCGAGAAGCCCGAGCTCTTTGGTCGCCTGCTGATCTTCGTGGGGCTGGCCGAGGGCATCGCGATCTATGGCCTGATTGTCTCGATCCTGATCCTCAACCGCCTGACATGAGCCTGCCCGCCTACCTCGGCGACGAGGTCTCCGCCGTCGGCTATCGCCTCGCCGGCCTGAACGTCTTCGTGCCGGCGCCCGGCCAGGAGGCCGAGGCACTGGCGAGCGCGCGCCGCACGGCGCCCCTCGTGCTGGTGTCGGCGGCGACCGCCGCTGCCCTGCCCGCGGAGCTGCTGCGCGCCGCCCTGCTCGCGCTGGCGCCGGTCACCGTGCTCGTACCCGACGTGCACGAGCGCGTGCCCCTGCCCGACAGCACGGCGCGGCTGCGGCGCGAACTGGGAGTCGAAGCGTGAACATCGAGGCCCGCGCCCAGGCGCTGATCGATCTGGTCGAGGCCGACGCCAGCGCGCAGTGCGCGGCGCTGGCCACCGAGGCGCAAGCCCGCGCCCGCGCTCTGGTGGGCGAAGCCCGTAGCGCGGCCCGCGCGCGCGCCACCGCCGCACTGGCCGAGGAACGCCGGCGCCTGCACACCCAGCTCGGTGCGGCCGAAGCGCGCCTGGCCAACGCGCGGCGCCAGCATGCGCAACAGCGCCATCAGATCCTGCTCGACGCCGCCTGGCAGCGCCTGCCGGCGCTGCTGACCGCGCACTGGCGCTCGCCCGAGCATCGCGCGCGCTGGATCGCAAGGGTGCTCGAGGCCGGGCAGGCGAGTCTGCCGCCGGGCCGCTGGACCCTGCTGCATGGCGCCGACTTCAGCGCCGCCGATCGCGAGCTCGCCACTGCGTTGGCACGCCGGACTCAGGCGGAACTGGAGTTCCAGGCCGAGCCCGCGCTCGCCGTGGGACTGCAATTGCGCGCAGGCGGCAACCTGATCGACGGCTCGGCCGCCGGTCTGCTGGCGGACCGCGCCGCGGTAGGCAGCCGCCTGCTCGACGCTCTCAGGGAGAATTCATGAGCCAGGCCGTGGTGCGCTGGATCGCTGGCCCCGTGCTGCACGCCCGCACCCAGGGGGCGTTTGCCCTGCGCGAAGCGGTGCGCGTCGGCCCTCGAGAACTGCTGGGCGAAGTGGTGCGGCTGGAAGGCGAGGAGATCGTCGTTCAGGTCTACGAAGACACCACCGGCCTGCGCCCCGGCACCGTGGTCCGGGGCGACGGCCTGCCACTGTCCATCCCGCTGGGACCGGGCCTGCTTGGGCAGATCTTCGACGGCCTGCTGCGTCCACTGCAGGGCACCGGCAGCACGCAGGTGGAGCCGGGCATGCGCGCTCTGGCGGCGCGGCACTTCGATTTCCAGCCCGCCGTGAAGTCGGGCGACTGGCTGCCCGAGGGTGCGGTCTACGGGCACGCCCACGACCCGGTGCTGCGCCCCCAGGCCTGCCTCGTGCCGCCCGGCATCA
>DAOTEJ010000120.1:0-5567 GCA_035454085.1 Burkholderiaceae bacterium
CTGCCGCTGGCCATGGCCTTCGGGATCGCCAGCGGCGTCGCGCCCGAGGCCGGCATCTACACGGCGATCATCGCGGGCTTCCTGATCTCGGCACTCGGCGGCTCGCGCGTGCAGATCGGCGGTCCGGCGGGCGCCTTCATCGTCATCGTCTACGGGATCGTCGCCAAGTACGGCCTGGCCAATCTGCTGATCGCCACGCTGTGCGCCGGCGTGCTGATGTTCCTGATGGGGCTCTTCCGCCTCGGCAGCCTGATCCGCTTCATTCCTGTGTCGATCGTGATCGGCTTCACCAACGGCATCGCGGTACTGGTGGCGCTGTCGCAGGTGAAGGACTTTCTCGGCCTGGCCATCGACAAGATGCCCGCGGACTTCTTTCATCAGGTCGAGGCGATCGGCGCGGCGCTGGGCACGATCAATCCCGCGGCGGTGGCCATCGCGCTGGCCGCGCTCGCCCTGGTCGTGCTGTGGCCCAAGACCTACCGGATGGACGGCCCGCGCTGGAAGAAGTGGCTCGCGCACCTGCCGGGCACGGTGATCGTGCTGGTGGTCGCCACACTCGCCGTGAGCCTGCTGCACCTGCCGGTGGACACGATCGGCTCGAAGTTCGGCGGCATCCCGCAAGGCCTGCCCGCCTTCGCGCTGCCGGCTTTCACCTGGGAGTCGGTCAAGCAACTGGTCGGCCCCACGCTCACCATCGCGCTGCTGGGCGCGATCGAGTCGCTGCTGTGCGCGCGCGTGGCCGACGGCATGACCGACGACCGCCACGACCCCAACCAGGAGCTCATGGGCCAGGGCGTGGCCAACTTCGTGGCGCCGTTCTTCGGCGGCATTCCGGCCACCGGCACGATCGCGCGCACCGTCACCAACATCAAGAGCGGTGCCGCCAGCCCGGTGGCCGGCATGGTGCACGCGCTCACCCTGCTCGCCATCGTGCTCGTGGCCGCGCCGCTGGCGATGAACGTTCCGCTGGCCGCGCTGGCCGCCATCCTGATGTTCGTGGCCTGGAACATGGGCGAGTGGCGCGAGTTCGCGCGCCTGCGGCAGTTCAACGTCACCTACCGCACCACCCTGCTCGCGACCTTTCTCCTCACCGTGGTGTTCGACCTCACCGTGGCGGTCGAGGTGGGCCTGGTGCTGGCCAGCCTGTTCTTCATCTACCGCATGAGCACGCTCACGCGCGTGGTGCCCTTGCCGCTGCCGGCCGGGGCGCCGACCGGAACCGAGGCCTGGCTGCTCGAGGGAGCGCTGTTCTTCGGCTCGATCTCCAAGCTCGAGTCGGTGACCGACCCGCGCCGGCTCAACGCGCCCGGCGGCCCGCGCATCGTGATCCTGGACTTCTCCGAAACCCTGTCGCTCGACACCAGCGCGCTCGACGCCATCGAGGCGCTGGACCGCACCCTCGCCAAGCGGCACGCGCACCTGATCGTGGCTGGGGTGGACGACCAGCCGCGCTCGCTGCTGGACCGCTCGGGGTTCGCGGCGCACCTGGGCGCCAACCTCGTGCCCGACCTCGACGCCGCCGTGGCGCGCGCCACCGCGCTGGCCGGCGCGCCCGCCGCGGCGAACGGCCTGCCCAGCGCCTGAGGCGTGCGCCTAGCGCCCGCCCTGCAGGCGCGGATCGTCCTCGGTGGCCGCCGACAGCACCATGCCCGAGGGGTCGAGCGTCACCACGAACATGCGGTTGTTGGGCTGGTCCAGATAGCGCCAGCTCCACACCACCTGGCGCTGCATGGGCAGTTGCTGCACGGTGCCCGGCCGGCCCAGCAGGCGGCGCACCTCGAAGCCGCTCATGCCCGGATGCACCAGACTGAAGTTCTCGGGGGTGAGCAGGTTGTCCGCGCCCTGGTAGCGGCCGCCGCCGTCGAGGCGCACCAGCAGGGTCACCGCACCCTCGGGTCCGAGCGGATACACCAGGCCCTTGCCGCCACCAGGAAGATCGCTCACGGAGTCGGGCTCGCCGTAGAGCTTGCGCACATCGGCCTCGGTCGAGGCATTGGGCGTGAGCTGCGCCAGACGCAGGTCGAGCAGTGCCTTGCCGGACGGATCGCAGGCGGCGAGCCAGGCCAGCAGGGCCACGGCAGCCAGCGTGCGGAACAGCGGTTTCAGAGCATCCATGGGGCCTCCGGCGCGGTCGCGTAAAATCGGCTCGCAAGCATAACCACGCTGCCTTAGGCCCCCCCACCATGGCCCGCTACGAATCCGAGATCACCCAGTTCCTGCGCGAGCTCAAGACCGCCCGCCCCGAGATCGCCGCCCGGCAGCGCGAAGGCCGCGCGATCTGGTGGGACAAGCAGCTCGACGGCGAGCAGCAGCGCGGCTTCCGCGACGCGCGCGTGCCGCAGCAGCCCTACGTCTACGCCACCAAGAGCGAGTGACTTGAGCGCCACGGTCCCCGCCGAGGCCCCGCTCGCTGCGGCGGCCGCGGCCCTCGAGCAGCCGCCCGCCGACTCGACCCCCGACGTGGTCGACGGCGTGGCGCTCGCCCGCCTCTACGGCGAGCCGCTGTTCAAGCTGCCCGCGGACCTGTACATCCCGCCCGACGCGCTCGAGGTCTTCCTCGAAGCCTTCGAGGGCCCGCTGGACCTGCTGCTGTACCTGATCCGCAAGCAGCACTTCAACGTGCTCGACATCCCCATGGCGCCGCTCACGCGCCAGTACCTCGTCTACATCGAGGAGATCCGCCGCAGCAACCTCGAGCTCGCCGCCGAGTACCTGCTGATGGCCGCGCTGCTCATCGAGATCAAGAGCCGCATGCTGCTGCCGGTGCGCAAGGCCGACACCGGCGAGGAGGTCGAGGATCCGCGCGCCGAGCTGGTGCGCCGCCTGCTGGAGTACGAGCGCATCAAGCTCGCGGCACAGCGCCTCGACGAGCTGCCGCGCACCGGGCGCGACTTCGTGCGCGCCCAGGTGCTCATCGAGCAGACCATGGAGCGGCGCCTGCCCGAGGTCTTCGCGGTCGACCTGCGCGAGGCCTGGGCCGACGTGCTCGGTCGCGCCCGGCTGCACGCCCACCACAAGATCCGCCGCGAGGAGCTCTCGGTGCGCGAGCACATGAGCATCGTGCTGCGCCGGCTGCAGGGCGCGCGCTTCCTCGAGTTTCGCGAGCTCTTCGACGCTGCGCGCGGCCCTGCCGTGGCGGTGGTTCACTTTCTTGCCCTGCTCGAGCTCGCCCGCGAGTCTCTGGTGCAGATCACCCAGGCCGCTCCCTTCGCGCCGATCTACGTGCGCCTGGCCTACACGCCGTCCTAGAGGTTGCCCATGCTTCGTCCCGTCTTCGCCATCGGTGTTGCCGCCTTGCTCGCGTCCGGCCCCGCGCTGGCCCAGCTCAAGCCCCCGGCGACCGAGCCCGCCGCCCCGGTGCCACTGAGCCCCGCGCTGCCGGCCGCACCCGCCGCGGCGCCAGCCGCACCCGCCGCCGCACCGGCCGCTCCCACCGCAGCGCCTGCCGCCCCCGAGGATCCGGCGCTCAGGGCCAAGGCCGATGCGGCGCGCAAGGTGGCCGACAAGTGGCTCGCCCAGCTCGACGCGGGCGACTTCGCGGGGGCCTGGGAGCAGACCGCCCAGGCCTTCCGCACGGCGGTGCCCAAGGCGCAGTGGCAAGAGGGCGTGGGCGCCGGCCGCAAGGCCCTGGGCGCCCTCAAGGAGCGCAAGGGCCTGGAGGCCGGCGTGCGCGACAACCTCAAGGGCGGCCCTCCCGGCGAGTACGTGACCATCGCCTACCTCTCGCAGTTCACCAACCGCCCCGAGGTGCGCGAGATCGTCACGATGTACCTGGAGTCGGGCCGCTGGCGCGTGATCGGCTTCGGCACCGACTGAGCCGTCGGCGCCGCGCATGAGCGCGTGGCCCGCCAGTCACTGGCGCGGCGTCCTGGCCGCCACGACGATCGCCCTGGCGGCGCTGTTCGTGTCGGAGCACTACGGCGGCCCCGCCGTGCTCTACGCCCTGCTGCTGGGCATGGCCTTCAACTTTCTGGCCGAGGACGAGCGCGTCGCCCCCGGCATGCTGTTCGCTTCCGGCACCGTGCTGCGCGTGGGGGTGGCCCTGCTCGGCGCGCGCATCGCCGCCGAGCAACTCGCGCTGCTCACCCCCGGGCTGCTGGCACTGCTGGTCGGCGCGAGCTTTGCCACCGTGGGCGCGAGCCTGGTCTTCAACCGCTGGGTGCGCTGGCCGCGCGCCGAGGCCGCGCTCGCCGGCGGCGCGGTGGCGATCTGCGGGGCCTCGGCGGCCGTGGCGCTGGCCTCGGTGTTGCCGCGCCGCGAGGTGCGCGAGCAGGCGCTGCTGGCGGTGGTGGTGGGGGTGACCGCCCTGTCCACGCTGGCCATGATCCTCTACCCCTTCCTCACGAAGGCCCTGGGCCTGAGCCCGGGCGACGCCGGCCTGGTGCTCGGCGGCACGATCCACGACGTGGCCCAGGTGGTGGGCGCTGGCGCGATCCTCGGCCCCGCGGCCACCGAGACCGCAACCATGGCCAAGATGCTGCGCGTGGCCCTGCTCGTGCCCATGCTGCTCGTCTTCAGCGTGTGGTTCGGCGCGAAGCGCGAGCCGGGTGCGCAGCGCGTGCACTGGCTGCGCAACGTGCCGCTGTTCCTGGTGGGCTTCGTGGTCCTGGCGGCGCTGAACGTGACGGGCTGGATGCCGGCGGCGGTGTCCGCGGGCCTGGGTCAGGCCTCGCGCGTGCTGATCCTGGTGGCGATCGCCGCCCTGGGCATCAAGACCTCGCTGGGCAAGCTGCGCGAGCTGGGCTGGGCACCGTTGGTGCTGATGGCGCTGGACTCGGTGTTCATTGCCACGGTGGTGATCGCCGGGGTGCTGCTGCTGCGCTAGCGGCTGCGGGTCGACCCGCCCCCCGCACGGATGATGCGGGTGTGCCACGCGCCACACGAACGCGGTAATTCGCGGCGTCGGCGGACTGGCAGACTCAGGCGTTGAAGACTAGTACTCGACCCGGAGCCCGCACCATGAACTCCCGCCTGATTCGCGCCCTCGCCGCCGGCGTGCTCGCACTTGCCGCCGGCACCGCCGCCGCCACCGACATCGGGGTATCGGTGAGCATCGGCCAGCCCAACTTCTATGGCCGCATCGACCTCAACAACTATCCCAAGCCCGTGCTGATCTACCCGCAGCCGGTGGTGATCCAGCCCCTGCCCGCAGGCGTGTACTACGCCCCGGTCTACCTGCGCGTGCCTCCCGGCCACGCCAAGGACTGGCGCAAGCACTGCGGCAAGTACGACGCGTGCGGCCGGCCGGTGTACTTCGTCAAGGACGACTGGTACCAGAACGTCTACGTGCCGGCCTACGAAGAGCATCACGGCAAGGGCAAGGGCAAGGGGAACGGCAACGGCAAGGGCAAGGGCAAGAAGGACGACTGAGGGCGCGCTTGCGTCGGCGCGCGCCGCGCGCTCGATTCAGCCCCGGTTGGCCAGCGCCGCTGCGCGCCCCGCCGCCACGCCGCTGGCCCAGGCCCACTGGAAGTTGTAGCCACCCAGCCAGCCCGTGACGTCGACCACCTCGCCCACGAAGTGCAGGCCGGGCGCCTTGCGCGCCTCGAGCGTCTTGGCGTCCAGTT
>DAOTEJ010000121.1:0-2454 GCA_035454085.1 Burkholderiaceae bacterium
ATGAAGTCACGCGGCGAAGCCCTGCGGGACTACGTGTTCCGCCGCCTGCTGCTGATGATCCCCACCTTCATCGGGATCACCTTCGTCACCTTTCTGCTCTGCCAGTTCGTGCCGGGCGGGCAGATCGACCAGATGCGCATGGCCATCGCAGGCGCGGACGGCGGGGGCGAAGCCGGCGGCGGGGGCGGCGACGCCCGGATGCAGCTCGACATCCCCGACGATCAGCTCAAGCGCCTGAACGAGTACTACGGCTTCGACAAGCCGCTGCCCGTGGCCTACGCGGGGTGGCTCGCCGACGTGCTGCGGCTCGATCTCGGCAGCTCCTTCCGCTACAACGAGCCGGTCACCAAGGTCATCAAGGAGCGGCTGCCGGTATCGATCTACTACGGGATCATCACTGCCATCTTCACCTACGGCATCTGCATCCCGCTGGGCATCCTCAAGGCCATCCGCCACCGCACGCCCGTCGACACCGCCACCTCGGTGCTGATCTTCGTGGGCTACGCCATTCCGGGGTTCGCGCTCGGCGCGGTGCTGTCGAACCTGTTCTCGGTGCACTGGGAGCTCTTCCCGCTGGGCGGCTTCCAGTCGGCCGGCGCCGACGCGATGAGCCCGGCCGCCCGCGCCATCGACGTGATCTGGCACTCGGTCCTGCCGCTGGTGGCCTACCTGGCCGGGTCGTTTGCGGTGACGACCATGCTCATGAAGAACAGCCTGCTCGAGAACATGAGCGCCGACTACGTGAAGACCGCGCTCGCCAAGGGACTGAGCTGGAGGCGGGCGGTGTTCGTGCACGCGCTGCGCAACTCGCTCATCCCCATGGCCACCACGGTGGGCGGCTTGCTCGGCATCTTCCTCACCGGCAGCTTCCTCATCGAGCGGGTCTTCAACATCCAGGGCGTGGGCCTGCTGGCCTTCGAGGCAATCCAGACCCGCGACTTCCCCGTGGTGCTGGGCTTCCTGGTGATCTCGAGCGTGCTGCTCATGCTCGGCAACCTGCTGTCCGACCTGACCGTGGCACTGGTGGATCCGCGGGTGCGCTTTGAGTAGCCCGGCCGCGGCGGACGGCGCGCAGCGCTGGTTCGAGCTCGACCCCATCACCCGCCGCCGGCTGCAGCGCTTTCGCCGCATCAAGCGCGGCTGGTGGTCGTTCGTCATCCTGCTCGCGGCCATGGCGCTGTCGCTGCTCGCACCGCTGCTGGCCGAAAGCCGCGCGCTGGCGGTGTGGTACCAGGGCAGCCTCACCCTGCCCACCTTCCAGTTCCTCGAGATGAAGACCTTCGGCCAGGAGGCGCCGGCGGGCTGGGACGGCAACGAGATCGAGACCGAGTACTTCCGCCTGCAGCGCGAGTGGGCCGTCGAGCGCCAGATGCACGCGCGCGACATGCGCGCCGCGGGCGACGATCCGGCCAAGCGGGCCGAGGTCGACGCCCGCTATCCCAACCGCGGCAACTTCGTCGTGATGCCGCCGATCCCCTGGAACCCGTACCAGAGCGACTTCTCGAGCAACGAGATCCTGCCCGAGATCCAGCGCGCCCTCGACGCTGGCCAGAACCACCGCGCCGAGCGACTGGCGCGGCGCGAAAGCTTGAACGACCTGGCCGATGCCATTTACGACGGCAGCCTCGCGGCGCTGCTCGCAGACCCCGCAAAGTCTCCCACCGGCACGCTCGCGGGGCTGGCGCGCACCGGCGCCCTGGCGTCGCTCAAGGGTCTCGGCTCGCCGCCGCCCCACCCGCCCAACGCAACGCGGCGCCACTATCTGGGCACCGACGCGCAGGGCCGCGACGTGGCCGCGCGCCTGCTCTACGGATTCCGCATCTCGATCTTCTTCGCGCTGTTCCTGACGCTGGCGGCGCAGATCGTGGGCACCTTCATCGGCAGCCTGCAGGGCTACCTGGCCGGGCGCTTCGACATGATCAGCCAGCGCGTGATCGAGGTGCTGATCGCCATCCCCGGCCTGTACGTGGTGATCATCCTGGCGGCGCTGTTCCAGCCCAGCTTCTGGATGCTGCTGGGCATCCTGGCGCTGTTCCAGTGGATCAGCATCACCTTCTTCATGCGCACCGAGATGTACCGCGAGAAGACCCGCGAGTACTGCCTGGCCGCGCGCAGCTACGGGGCCTCGCACCTGCGCATCGTGTTCCGTCACCTGCTGCCCAACTGCCTCACGCCGCTGGTGACCTTCACGCCCTTCGCGGTGGTGGGCGCGATCTTCGCGCTCACCGGACTCGACTTCCTGGGCTACGGCCTGCCCGCGCCCACGCCCAGCTGGGGCGAGATGATCGACCAGGCCTTGCAGACCCAGAACCGCGACAAGCTGTGGCTGATCATGGCGCCCTTCACGGCGCTGACCATCACGCTGGTGCTGGTGGTGTTCATCGGCGAGTCGGTGCGTGAAGCCTTCGACCCCAAGCAGTACGCGCGCTATGAGTGAACTCCTGCGCCACCTGC
>DAOTEJ010000121.1:2554-5342 GCA_035454085.1 Burkholderiaceae bacterium
GCCTGGTTCATCGCCCTGGCCCTGGGCGGCCTGCCGGCGCCTGCGCCGGCCACAGGCGCTGCGGCAACGCCGGCGGCCGGGGCAGCCAAGTCCGCGCCAGCCGCGCCTTCCGCCTCGGCACCGGCCGCAACCGCCGCGGCCGCGCCACGCGTGACGCTGCCCGCCGACATCCGCTGGATCACCAACGAGGAAGACCCGCCTATCGGCTCGGCGCGGGCGATCCGCGGCGGCACGCTGAACACCTCGATCGAGGCCTACCCGCTGACTTTCCGCCTGGTCGGCCCGAATTCCAACGACGCCTTCGCGGGCTGGAATCGGCGCTTCACGATGAACTTCACGCTCGTGACGCAGCATCCGAACACCGACCGCTACATCCCCTGGATGGCGACCCACTGGGCCATCGCCGACGACCAGCGCACCCTGTACTTCAAGCTCGACCGCGACGCGCGCTTCAGCGACGGCAAGCCTGTCACCGCGCGCGACTACGTCTTCACCTGGCGGATGATGCAGTCCGAGCACATCGTCTCGCCCTTCCACAACAGCTACGCCAAGCGCTTCTTCGAGTCGGTCGACGCGATCGACGACTACACGCTGCGCATCGTCGGCACCCGGCCCAGCTGGCGACCGCTCTTCGACTACGCCGGGCTGTGGCCCACGCCGGCGCACGCCACGGTGCTCGACGCCGACTGGGTCAAGCGCAGCAACAACCAGTTCCAGATCGCGCCCGGCCCCTACGTGGTGAGCGAGGCGGTGCGCGGCCAGTCGATCACCTTCAGCCGCGTGCCCAAGTGGTGGGGCGACGGCAAGAAGCGCTTCCAGGGCCTGTTCAACTTCGACAACATCCAGCTGCGCCAGATCCCCACCGAGCGCCGCCTGGACTGGCTGCGCCGCGGCGAGATCGACCTGATGCAGGAGAACACCGCGCGCACCTGGAACGAGGAGTACACCTTCCCGGCGGTGCGCAACGGCTGGATCCGGCGGGCGCGGGTGTTCTCGAGCCGGCCCGAGGGCATCTACGGCCTGCACATGAACCTCGAGGCGCCGATCTTCAAGAACAAGGACTTCCGCAAGGCGGTCCAGCACCTGTTCAACTTCGACCGGCTCAACGACAACCTGATGTTCGGCGAGTACTACCGCCAGACCTCGTTCTTCGCGGGCACGCCCTACGCGCTGGAGTCGCCCTGGCCCTACCCGTTCGACCCGGCCAAGGCGCGCGAGTATCTGGAGCGGGCCGGCTACCGGCGGCCCGCCGAGATTCGTGCGCAGACCTGGTGGGGCCAGGCCGGCAACGCGATCCGCGGCCTGCTCTTCACCCGCTCGGACACCGACGACGTGCTGGTCAACGACCGCGGCGAGAAGGCCAGCTTCACGCTGATCTACGGCAGCAAGGGCATCGAGCGCCACCTCACGGTGCTGCAAGAGGAGTTCCGCCGCGCCGGCATCGACATGAAGCTTCGCCTGCTCGAGCCCGGCACCGCCTTCGAGCGCGGGCTGGAGCGCAAGTACGAGATGACGCTGACCGGCCGCACCTCGGCCTTCTATCCGCAGCCGCGCCAGTACCTGCACACCGAGTTCCAGCAGAAGAAGAACAACAACAACATCTGGGGCTACGCCAGCCCCGAGGTCGACGCGCTGATCGCCATCTACGAGGAAGACCTCGACGAGAACAAGCGCCGGCAGGCAATGCAGCGCATCGACGCGATCGTGCGCGACGAGGCCTTCTACCTGCCCTTCTGGCGCGCGCCCTACACGCGCATCGCGTACTGGGCCTACGTGCGCTTCCCCGACGAGTGGCTGCCCTTGCGCACCGAGCAGCTGTTCGACTGGATGGTGTTCTGGATCGACCCGCAGCTGCGCGCCCAGCTCGCCGAGGACATGCGCAACAACAAGCCCTGGCCGCTGGACAAGCAGCTCGACAAGGACCACTGGGGCGTGATGAAGCAAAAGGCCGCGCCATGAGCGCCGCACCGCTGCTCGAGATCGACCAGCTTCAGGTCGGCTTCGACGGCGAGGCGGGCCGCGTGCGGGCGGTGGACGGCGTGTCGTTCGCCATCGATGCCGGCCAGACGGTGGGCGTGGTGGGCGAATCGGGCTGCGGCAAGAGCGTCACCGCCGCCTCGATCCTGCGCCTGGTGCCCAGCCCGCCGGGCGTGATGCTGGGCGGCCAGATCCGCTTCGACGGCCGCGACATCCTGGCCATGCCTCGCGAAGAACTGAGCGCGCTGCGCGGGCGCGAGATCGCGATGGTCTTCCAGGACCCCATGACCTCGCTCAACCCGGTGTTCACCATCGAGCGCCAGATGGGCGAGGTGCTCGCGCTGCGCTTCGGGCTGGGCCGCGCCGCGGCGGCCGAGCGCTCGGTGGCCATGCTGCGCACCGTGGGCATGCCCGACCCCGAGGCGCGGCTCGCGGTGTACCCGCACGAGCTCTCGGGCGGCATGAAGCAGCGCGTGATGATCGCCATGGCGCTGCTGTGCGAGCCGCGCCTGCTGATCGCCGACGAGCCCACCACGGCGCTCGACGTGACGGTGCAGGCGCAGATCCTGCACCTGATGCGCGAACTGCAGCGCAAGACCGGCGCGGCGCTGCTGTTCATCACCCACGACATGGGCGTGATCGCCGAGATGTGCGACGTGGTGGTGGTGATGTACGCGGGCCGCGTGGTCGAGCGCCGCCCGGTGGTGGACCTGTTCGAGGCGCCGCGGCACCCCTACACGCGCGGACTGCTGGGCAGCATCCCGCGCCGCGGCACCGCCCACAAGGCCGCCCTGCCGACCATCGAGGGCAC
>DAOTEJ010000122.1:0-5176 GCA_035454085.1 Burkholderiaceae bacterium
CCGTCCGTGCGCCACGGGTCGCCGCCACCGTTGCGGCCTTCAAGCTGGGTGTGGAAGCCGTCGATCCACTGCTCTGCACCCACCCAGCCAGCGCGCTGCAGGTCCGCGCTGATAAGGGTGCGCTCGGCATCGACGTCCGGCCCAATGTGATGCGTCACCTGCCCGGTGGTGTAGCTCACCCCGGCTCGCTCGTCGTAGGTGGCAGCCCCGAACCAGACGGGCAGGCCGTCGCGCTGCTGGTTCCAGCGCCAGAAGCGCACGTGGTGCCGGTGCCGCGGGCCACCCGCGACCGGCTGCTCGAAGGCCAGGTCTTCCTTGCGGCCGAAGAGGTAGAGCGGGCTGACAGGCGCCTCCTGATCAGGGCGGCGCAAGACGGTGTCGACCGCGATGCGCACGCTGGACTCAAGAGTGACGGGGTCGGCGGGAAACCAGCCGGCCGAGGTCATGGCACGGATCAGTTGCTCCTGCGTCCCCTCGATGGCGATGTTCACCGGGTCGCCCGGATGACCATCCCCGGTGCGGGTGACCCGGTCGACCCCGGGCAGGGGCTCGTGATGCTCGAAGTACGCGTCCCAAAGCGCGGGGGCCAACAGGTAGGCGGCCACGGCCCAAATCGCAACGACTGCAAAGGTCCAGCGCAGCCGGGAACGCCACGCCGAGGCGGGTGGGCTGTCGGGCGGCGAAGGCGGCGGCGCAGTGTTCATCGATTCCGGCTCGTGTTCGGTGCTTGGGCGCTGCCTGGCGGGTGGGCCTAGGGCGGGATGCGATGGTGCCACGACCCCCTGCTCAGGCACCGCGGCGAGACTCACATCCGCACGCCCAGCAGCGGCGCGATCAGCAGGTAGGTAAGCGCAGTGATCAGGGCGATGCCGCAGAGGTTGAGCCAGAAGCCCGCCTTGATCATCTGCGGCATCTTCACCAGGCCGGTGCCGAAGACGATCGCGTTCGGTGGCGTGCCCACCGGCATCATGAAGGCGCAGCTCGCCGCGATCGTGGCTGGCAGCAGCAGCAAGGCCGGCGGCACCCCGAGCACCGGGGCGAGTGCGGCCAGGATCGGCAGCATGGTGGCCACCTGCGCGGTGTTCGAGGTCAGCTCGGACATGAACACCATGAGCGCGATCACCGCGACCACCACGGCGAACACCGGCCAGCCCGAGAAGCCCTGCGCGAGGCTGCCGATGAACTGGGCCACGCCGTTGGCCTCCGTGGCCGCGGCGAGCGCCAGGCCGCCGCCGAACAGGATCAGCACGCCCCACGGCAGCTTCACGGCGGTGCTCCAGTCGCTGACGAAGATGCCCTTGGCGCGGTCCACCGGCACGACGAACAGCGCGATGGCCCCGGCCACCGCGATCACCGGGTCCGAGAGGTTTGCCAGCGGCCGCACGCCGCCCAGCTCGAGCTCGGCGAGCAGCGGCCGGAACACCCAGCAGAAAACGGTGACCGCGAACACGGCGAGCGTGGCCTTCTCGCCGCGGTTGAGCGGGCCGAGCCTGGCCATCTCTTCGGCCACCCAGGCCTTGCCGCCCTCGATCTCGCGGATGCGAGTGGGGAACAGCACGCGCGTGTTGAGCAGCCAGGCCAGCGGCAGGAACAGCAGCATGGCCGGCACGCCGATCAGCATCCACTTGGCGAACGACACTTCGGTGCCGTAGGTCTGCTCGAGAAAGCGCACGAAGATGCCGTTGGGCGGCGAACCGATGATCGTGCCCAGCCCGCCGATCGAGGCGGCGTAGGCCACGCCCAGCAGCAGCGACAGCGCGAGGTTGCGGTTGTCGACGTCGTCCTGCGGGATGCCGCCGTGCTCGGCGAGCGACTTGCCGGTGCGCCGGCGCAGCGACAGATCCACGATCGACAGCGCGATCGGCACCATCATCGCGGTGGTGGCCGTGTTCGACACCCACATGCTGACGAAGGCCGTCGCGCCCATCACGCCGGCCACGATGGCCGCCGGGCGCGTGCCGACCAACTTCAGCGCCTGGAAGGCGATGCGGCGATCCAGCCCCCAGCGCTGGATGGCCAGGGCCAGCACGAAGCCGCCGAGGAACAGGAAGAGGACGTCGGCGCCGTAGTTCGCGGTGGTCTTGGCGATCGACATCACGCCGAACAGCGGAAAGGCGACGATCGGCAGCAGCGAGGTGACCTCGATCTCGACCGCCTCGGTCATCCACCAGATTGCCATCCACACGAGCATCGCCAGTGTGGCGCGGCCCGCCGGCGTGAGTGGCGCGAGTTCGCCCTGCGGGCCGCGATACTCGAGTGGCAGCGCCAGATAGAGCAGCAGGGCGAGCAGCGGTCCGGCCACCAGGCCGATGCGACCTACTGTCTGTTGCAGCTTCATGGCGCCGCCCCTGTGCGTCCTCGCGGGTCAACTCCCTGTGGCGGCCGCGACCTCCGATCGCGCCCGGGTCCGCTCGGTCCGCGAGCTTGATGTTTCCACCCCCGTTGAGAGGCGTCTTGTCGGCCATCAAGGCGGCCCGCGCTGCGCCGCCTCCCCCGTACAAGTTTGCGGGCGACGGTCGGCTTGCGGTTGACGGTCACATCGGTGTCTTGATCTGCGTAAAGTTGGCACGGGTTTTGATTGGCCCCACGGGTAGTGGGCCATGGCGCCTGCCGCGCAGACGCCAAGCGCGAACGCGGGCAGACTGCGTCTGACCCACCGCTCAGCCCACCGGCGCCCTGACTGGCGCGAGGATCCAACCATGTTCGAGTTGCCCGAGGCCTTGCTGCTGGCGCGCATCCAGTTCGCGTTCACGGTCAGTTTTCACTTCCTCTTCCCCGCCATCACCATCGGGCTGGCCAGCTACCTGGCGGTGCTGGAAGGCCTGTGGCTCAAGACGGGCCGCGAGGACTACATGAATCTGTACCGCTACTGGATCAAGATCTTCGCGCTGGTGTTCGCGATGGGCGTGGTCTCGGGCATCGTCATGTCGTACCAGTTCGGCACCAACTGGGCGGTGTTCTCCGACAAGGCCGGCCCGATCATCGGCCCGCTGATGGCCTATGAGGTGCTGACCGCCTTTTTCCTGGAGGCCGGCTTCCTGGGCGTGATGCTGTTCGGCATGAACCGCGTGGGCAAGGGGCTGCACTTCACGGCCACGCTGATGGTGGCACTGGGCACCTTCATGTCGGCGTTCTGGATCCTGTCGGTCAACAGCTGGATGCAGACTCCAGCCGGCTACGCGATGAATGCCGAGGGTCAGTTCATCTCGGCGGGCAGCTGGCTGGCGATCGTCTTCAATCCGAGCTTTCCGTACCGGCTGGCGCACACCTTGTCGGCGGCCTACCTGACCACGGCCTTCCTGGTCGGCGGTGTGGGGGCGTGGCATCTGCTCAAGGACCGCGCCAACCCCCGCGCCAGACTCATGTTCTCGATGGCCATGTGGATGGCGACCATCGTCGCACCCGTGCAGATCTTCCTCGGCGACCTGCACGGCCTCAACACGCTGGAGCATCAGCCCGTGAAGGTGATGGCCATGGAAGGCCACTTCCAGAGTCACCCGCACGGCGCGCCGCTGATCCTGTTCGGCATTCCCAACAGCGCCGAGAACCGCGTCGACTACGCGATCCAGATTCCCAAGGCCTCGTCGCTCATCCTCAAGCATGACCCGAACGCCCCCCTGGCCGGTCTCGACACCGTGCCCGTGGCCGATCGCCCGCCGGTGGGCATCGTGTTCTGGGCCTTCCGCATCATGGTCGGCCTCGGTTTGCTGATGGCCGGCCTGGGATTGCTCAGCCTGATCGCCCGCGCGCGCGGCAAGCTCTACGAGTGGCAATGGCTGCACCGCTTTGCGCTGGCGATGGGGCCCTCGGGCCTGGTCGCGGTGCTGGCCGGCTGGATCACCACCGAGGTTGGCCGGCAGCCGTGGACCATCCAGGGCCTGCTGCGCACGGCCGAGTCGGTGTCGCCGCTGGCCGCCCCGGCGGTGGCGGCGTCGCTGGTGGCGTTCGTGATCGTGTATTTCGCGGTCTTCGGCGCGGGAGTGCTCTACATCCTCAAGCTGATGGCCAAGCCGCCGGTGGCGCATGAGTCGGTGCCCCCGAACATCCCCGTGCGCAGTGCCGGCATCACGCCGGCCGTGGCGCTGCGGCCCGACCCGCTGGCCAGTGAATGAGGGCTACGACATGAATATCGACCTCACCGTCATCTGGGCGCTCATCATCTTCTTCGCCGTGTTCGTGTACGTGGTGCTCGACGGCTTCGACTTGGGGCTGGGCATCCTGTTTCGCAGCTTTGAAGTGGGCGACGACCGCGACAAAGTGATGAACAGCGTCGCGCCGGTGTGGGACGGCAACGAGACCTGGCTGGTGCTGGGCGGCGGTGGTCTGCTGGCCGCCTTCCCGCTGGCCTACGGCCTGATCTTCTCTGCCTTGTATGCGCCGATCATCGCCATGCTGCTGGCCCTGGTGTTCCGGGGCGTGGCCTTCGAGTTTCGCTGGCGCGACCCCGCGCACCGCGGCTTTTGGGACCTCGCCTTCACCGGCGGCTCGCTGCTCGCGGCAGTGTCGCAAGGGGTGGTGCTGGGCGCGCTGCTGCAGGGCGTGGCCATCAGCGACCGCGCCTATGCCGGCGGCTGGTGGGACTGGTTGACCCCGTTCTCGCTGTTCACGGGCGTGAGCGTCGCCATTGCCTACGCGCTGTTGGGCGCGACCTGGCTGGTGATGAAGACCGAGGGCCGTCTGCAGCGGCAGGCCCGAGCCATGGCCTGGTGGCTGGGCGGCGCCACCCTGGCCGCCATCGTCGGGGTGAGCATCGCCACCCTGTTCCTGAGCGCCGATTACTTCCGCAACTGGCTGAACTGGCCCAACATCCTCTGGGTGGCGCCCGTGCCCGTGCTCGTGGGGCTGGCCAGTCTTGCCTTCGTGCGCAGCCTGAAGGCGGGCCACGAACTCGCACCCTTCGTGTTGACGCTGGGCGTGTTCCTGCTGTGCTTCATCGGCCTGGGCATCAGCGTGTTTCCGTATGTCATCCCCGGCGCCGTGACGATCTGGGCGGCCGCCACCGACCGCAGCAGCCAGGTCTTCATGCTCTGGGGTACCGCGCTCGTGCTGCCGATGATCCTGGGCTACACGGCCTGGTCGTACTGGGTGTTCCGCGGCAAGGTGAGCGCCCACGGGTACCACGCATGAAGTGGCCCCGACTGCGCTGGCCGGCCATCGCGGCACCGCGTCCCGACGA
>DAOTEJ010000123.1:0-5144 GCA_035454085.1 Burkholderiaceae bacterium
GGGTCCTGCTTCTTGAGCACGCGGATGGCGGTGGGCGCCGAGAACATGGTCGTGACCTTGTACTTCTCGACGATGCTCCACCACACGCCGCCGTCGGGCCGGATCGGCGTGCCCTCGTACATGATGGTCGCCATGCCGGCGATCAGCGGGCCGTAGATGATGTAGCTGTGGCCCACCACCCAGCCGATGTCGCTGGTGGCGAAGTAGGTCTCGCCGGCCTTGCCGCAGAAGATGTTCTTCATGGACGAGGCCAGCGCCACGGCGTAGCCGCCCGTGTCGCGCTGCACGCCCTTGGGCTTGCCGGTGGTGCCCGAGGTGTAGAGCACATAGCTTGGCTCGGAACTCTCGAGCCACTCGCACGGCACCTCGTCGTTCATATGCACGGCCCGCTCGGTGGCGTAGTCCACGTCGCGGCCGGAGACCACCTTGGCCTCGGCGAGCCCCCGGTTGACCATCAGCACCCTGGCGGGCGGGAACTTGGCCAGCGCGATGGCCTCGTCGAGCAGGTGCTTGTAGGGCACCGGCTTGCCGCCGCGGCTGCCGGCGTCGGCGCTGATGATCACCTTGGGCTTGGCGTCGTCGATGCGCGTGGCGAGGCTGACCGATGCGAAGCCGCCGAACACCACCGAGTGGATCGCGCCGATGCGCGCGCAGGCCAGCATGGCGAAGGCCGCTTCGGCGATCATCGGCATGTAGATCAGCACCCGGTCGCCCTTGACCACCCCCAGGCCCTGGAGGATGCCGGCCATGCGGTTGACCTCGCGGTGCAGCTGGCGGAAGGTCCAGGTCTTTTCTTCGCCGGTCTCGGTGCTGATGTAGATCAGCGCGGGCGCGTCGCCCTGGGAGGCGAGGTGCCGATCGACCGCGTTGTGGCACAGGTTGGTACGCCCGCCGACGAACCACTTGGCGAAGGGCGGTCTCGAGTAATCCAGTACCTGCTGGAAGGGCGCGTGCCAGTCGATCAGCGTCGACTGTTCGCGCCAGAAGGCATCACGGTCATGGATCGACCGGTCGTGGAACTCCCTGTAGCTTGTCATCGGATCCCCCCTCGCTCTGGACGGCATGCAATTCGCGTTGCTGCCGCACCAGTTTAAGCAAAGGACTGATCTGCTCGATGATGCGCGGCAGGTGCGGCACCACTTCCCCTGCGCGCCCGACCCGAATCAGCTCGAGCGCGAGATTCACGTCCATCGTGCCCTCTTCGGAGCGGGCTTCGATGGAGCTGGGCGACACTCCCTCGGAGCTGCCCAGCACGATCCTACGCGATCTCGCCTGCTGTGCCTGCTGTGCGCGCTTCTGCGAGAGCTCGCGCAGTTCCTCGGCATTGCGCCGCAGTTCCTCGGACAGGGTGGCCACGCCGATCGAGGTCCAGACCTCGACGCCCGGACCGGCGGCCTCGACGTTCTCGAGCACCTTGCGCAGCCGCGCCGCAAAGCGCAGCACGCCGGACAGTCCCGCCGCCGGGGTGGCGACGCAGAACTCGGCCGACCCGGTGCGCGTGCCCAGATCCTCGAGGCGGATCGAGGCGGCGAGCGTGCGGCCCACCAGCTTGAGACGGCCCTCGAACTCGGCGTCGTCGGCCTTGTCCTTGGGCAGGGTGAGCTCGATGCGTACGCAGATCGCGGCCACGTCCGACAGGTTGCGCCTCGCGTAGGACACCAGCTTCTCGAGCTGCTTGTCGAAGAACGGCGTGGACAGCAGCTCCGTGTCCGGGTCCACGGTGCGCGCGGCGTCGGCCTGCGCCTGGGTCTCGACCAGCGCCTCGCGGGTGCTCACCAGGCGCACCAGAGTGTCGAGCCGGGTGAGCAGTTCGGTGGCGCTCGCGCCCTTCTCGATGAAATCGGTGGCGCCCATCGCGGCCGCCTTGTCGCGCTCGGCCGCCTCGTCGGCGCCCGAGAGCACCACCACCGGCAGGTCGCGAATGCGCTGCACCTTGGACGAGCGCACGCGCGAGAGCAGTTCGTAGCCGTCGACGTGCGGCATGGTGAGGTCCGAGATGACCACGCGGATCGACGAGTCGAGCAGGATCGCCTGCCAGGCGGCCTCGCCGTCGTTGGCCTCGCGCACGTCGTAGCGGTCGCGGATGTGCTGCGTGATGGTGGCGCGCACCAGGCGCGCGTCATCGGCCACCAGCACGCGGGGCTTGAGCAGGTCGGCCGTCATGGCCGCAGGAGCGGGACTGTTCACACTAGCCTCGAGTCGCAGGCGCACGGGCACCAGGCCACGCCGCCAGACAGTGCGGCCACTCTAGCCCGAAAAGCGCGTGCGCTAGCGCGCCGCAGCGGCCGGCGCGACGGTCTTCGCGTGAATGCGCTATCGTTGCCCGGCCCTCGCACCGGTCCTTGATCTATCCTGCCTCCCCGATGAGTTCCGCATCCTTGCCCCGCCGCCCCTTGCGCCGCGCCTGCGCTGCGCTGGTGCTCGTTTGCGTGGCCGGAACCTGGGCAGGCGCGCCGGCGGCGGCCGAGGCCGAGGCGCCCGCGCCCTGGACTTCGGCCATGGCCGAGGTGGTCGTCAAGGCGCTGGGTCTGGTGGGCGTGCCCTATCGCTTCGGCGGCAACACGCCGACCTCGGGGCTGGACTGCTCGGGCCTGGTGCGCTACGTGTACGCGCACACGCTCGGCTTCGACCTGCCGCGTCGCGCCGAAGAGATCAGCCGCATCGGACAGCCGATCGACGTGTCGGAACTTCGCCCGGGCGACCTGCTCTTCTACAACACGCTGCGCCGCGCCTATTCGCACGTGGCGATCTACGTCGGCGAGGGCCGCTTCGTGCACGCCCCCTCGCGTGGCAAGCAGGTGCGCGTCGAGGACATGAGCGCAGGCTATTGGAGCGCCCGCTTCAATGGCGCGCGGCGCCTGGAGGCGGCGCCAGGCTCACCCGAGCTGGACCCCCTCAACGATCTGATCGGTCAACTGCGCGCCGGCGCTACGGTTGCGCCGCAATCCGCGCCTTAGCGCGCGCGATCGCCGCCGCCACCGCCGGCAGCTGCGCGGCAGCGGCCGTTTCTCCCTCCAGGATCGACAAGTGCCGCGCGGCGAAGTCTGTGCTGCGCGTGGCGGCCAGGGCCGGGCGGATCACCACGTCGGCCTCGCCGAGCTCCCACTGCGCGATCGACTGACCCATGATCGAGAAGGTCTGCATCAGCACCTCGGTCGTGGAGCTGGTCGGCTGAAAGTCCGGCTTGGCCGAGATGTCGACGGCGATCACCACGTCCGCTCCCAGGCGGCGCGCGGTACGCGCGGGCACGGGGCTGACCAGGCCGCCGTCCACGTACTCGCGGCCGGCGATCGGCACCGGCATGAACACTCCCGGCACGGCGCTCGATGCACGCACCGCCATGCCCGTGTTGCCGCGCTCGAAGGCCACGAGCGAGCCACTGGCCAGATCGGTGGCCACTGCCGCGAACTTGCGGGGCAGCGCTTCGATCGGGCGCTGGCGCAGGGCGGCGTTGACGTAGTTCTGCAGGGCCTCGCCCTTGAGCAGGCCGCGGCTGGCCAGGGGGCTCGCCCAGTCGGCAATCGCCGCCTCGTCCATTTGCAGGGCAAGCCGTTGCAGTTCGAAGCCGTTGAGGCCGCCGGCGTAGAGCGCCCCGACCAGTGATCCGGCGCTCGTGCCCACCACGATGTCGGCGACGATGCCCTGTGCTTCGAGCGCCTTGATCACGCCGACGTGGGCGAAGCCTCTTGCCGCACCGCCGCCGAGCGCGAGCGCCACCTTGGGCGGACGCGGCGGTGGCTTGACCACCACCGGCGCCGGTGGAGCGAGCACCGGCGGGCTCACGGGCGCGGGGACGGGGGGCGTGCTCTGGCAGCCAGCCAGCAGGCCCGCGCCAAGAAGGCTCGCGCCAAGCAGGCGCGCGAGGCGGTGGGTCCGGGGCGTGCGGAGCGAGCGCGGGGGTTGAGCGACCGAGGCCGAGGGCGTGGCGGGCAAGGGCATGGGTGGATGGTAGCCGGGCAGAGCCTTGATCAAACGCAAATGAGAATGATTTGCATTCAGGAGTGAGTTTGGCTAGAGTTGCATCACCGCGGCGCGTCCAGGCCGCCTCATGCAAGGAGAAGCCCTTGAACTTCCGAGTCCAATCCGAGCGCTGGCTCGATTCCGCACTGCGCCTGACGGTGGTCGGCGCCATCGCCCTGGCCGTGTTTGTCGCGCCGGAAGGTCACGCTCAGGCCAAGCCCGACGCCGAGAAAGTGCTCAACCTGTACTCCGCGCGCCATTATCAGACCGACGAAGCGCTCTACGACGGCTTCACGAAGAAGACAGGCATCAAGATCAACCGCATCGAGCTCGGCGACGAACAACTGCTGCAGCGGCTGCGCACCGAGGGCAGCGCCAGCCCCGCCGATGTGATCCTGCTGGTCGACGCCGCGCGTCTGTGGCGCGCGCAGATCGACGGGCAGTTCAAGCCGATCCAGTCCAAGGTGCTCGACGAGAAGATCCCCGCCAACCTGCGCGCCAACGACGGCAGCTGGTACGGCCTGTCGCAGCGCGCCCGCGTCATCGTCTACAACAAGGCCACGGTCAAGCCCGAGGATGTGGCGACCTACGAGCTGCTGGCCGACCCGCGCAACAAGGGCAAGGTGTGCACGCGCTCGGGCTCGCACCCGTACATGCTGTCGCTGATCGGCTCGCTCATCGAGCGCAATGGCGAGAAGGCCACCGAAACCTGGGCCAAGGGCATGGTCGACAACATGGCGCGCCCGCCGCGCGGGGGCGACACCGACCAGATCAAGGCGGTGGCCAGCGGCGAATGCGGCGTGGCGCTGACCAACACCTACTACCTGGTGCGCCTGATGCGGTCCGAGGATCCCAAGGACAAGGAGGTGGTGTCCAAGATCGCCATGGTGTGGCCCGACCAGAACGGCGCCGGGGTGCACATGAACGTCTCGGGCGGCGCGGTGGCGAAGAACGCGCCGCACGCGGGCAACGCCCAGCTCTTCCTCGAGTATCTGGTGAGTCCCGAGGCCCAGGCCTACTTCGCCAACGGCAACAACGAGTGGCCGGTGGTCAAGGGCGCCGAGGTGTCCAACCCCACGCTCGCCGGCCTGGGCCAGTTCAAGGCCGAGAACGTGTCGATCTCTTCGATCGGCAAGAACCAGATCGCGGCCCAGCGCATCCTGGACCGCGTGGGTTTCCGCTGA
>DAOTEJ010000124.1:0-5100 GCA_035454085.1 Burkholderiaceae bacterium
GCGTTGCATGGCCTCGCGCTCGGTGCGCGCCAGGGTCTCGGCTTCGCGTGCGCTTTCGCCCAGGGTGTTCGCTTGACGTTCGGTGAAGGTGAAGGTGCTAGCCAGCCGGCTCAGGTTGGCCTGGTAGCGGAAGACGCCGGCATCGGGGCCGCTGCCCTGGATGGTGGTGCCGTAGGCGTCGCTGGTCGTCGACATGAAGGCAGACGATCGTGTGGGAGCCAGCTGTTGCTGATCCATCGAGACCGCGTTCTGGGAGATGCTTCCCTTGGATGTCGACGCAGATTCTGCCGACGCCGCCGACTGGACGGCGCCGACGCCGGTCACCGCCTGGAACGCCACTTCGCCCCCCTTGATGATGGCGGTGGCGATGATGGGGATCGAGATCACCATGTAGCCGGCGATGGCCTGGTCGGAGACGGCGCCGCTGTAGATGCTGGCGGCGGTTTCGAGCGCCAGGCCCTGGGCGACCGTTCCCATCTTGGCCGCGGCTTCGAGGTTTCGCGCGCTGGCCAGCGTGGCGACGTAGTTGAGGATCGCGTAGAGCGGGGGCCAGAGCTGGATCCACACCAGGCTCATCGCAAAGCTCTTGATGGCCATTGCGAGGCCGCGGCCCTGTGCCAGCAGGAACAGCAGGAACACGAACGGGAACACGGCATAGATGACGGCTTCGATCACGTTCCTCACCAGCGGCAATGCCTGCTCGGCGATCTTGCCCATGGTGAGGAACGCGGAGTTCACCGACGCGGTGGCGTTGGCGCGCGCGGTGGCGATCATCAGCGCAGCCGGGTCGTTGAGCTTCTGGCCGGCGAGGCTGCGGCTGTCCTGCACCAGGTTGATCATGATGTTCTGGCGCAGCAGATCCGCCGCGCCCTGGGCCGCGGTGGCGATCTTCGTCTTGTAGTAGGCCTGCTCGATCTGCGCGTCGATGGCCGTGAGGGCGGCGGCCGGCTCCAGCGTGGGGTTCAGCTGGAAGGCGAGGATCGATCGCGCGTGCGCCACTTCGGCCGGCAGGCGGGCGGCGAGGTAGGTGTAGGCGTTCGGGCAGGTGTCGACCTGCACCGGGTTGCCGTAGGTGGTGAAGCGCGCCGGGTTGGGCGTGCCCATCAGCGACCAGATGTCGGTGCTGCGCGCGAAGGCGGCCGGGTCGATCGTGCCGTCCTGCAGGTCGTAGACGGTGCAGTTGTGGACGAAGGCGATGAGGTCGGTGCGCAGCTGCGGGTCGGACACGTTCGCCGCGCGGGAGGCCTGGATCAGGCGGTTGCCGAACATGACGCCGTTCTTCTGGTACGCGAGCTCGCCGGGTAGCTGCGCGTTGGTGGCCGGAATGACCTGGAAGGCGGTCTCGAAGAACCGAGTCATCACGTCGCCGACCTTGCTGGTGGCGTGCCCGAAGAAGGCCACGCCGATCGGCACGTTGCCCACGGCCACCGGCGGCTGGCTGCCGAGCTTGTCGACGATCACCACGGTCGACTTGGGCAGGAAGAGCGCGTAGTAGACGAGCAGGAAGCCCATCAGCCAGCCCCAGCCGTGGAACTTGCCCGGCGTGAAGAGCCCGGCGAACGCCGCCACCAGGACGCCGGTGATGGCGATCGCCTTGATGAGGCCGAAGTAGTCGGCCCCGCCCATGATGGCGGCGATCGCGTTGAAGACCCCCGTCAGGGTGTCGACGTTGCCGTAGGCGTAGATCTCGAACATGCGGGCGCGAGCGGCTCGTGCCCGGACTCAGGAGCCGCGGGCGCCGCTGCTGGCGCTGAAGTCGAGCATCGACTTCACCGACGAGGGCATCGAGCTCCAGAGCTGGCGCTCCAGCGTCTGCAGGTCCTGGGTCATCGAGGAGACCGAGCGCACCTTGGCGTAGGCGGCCTGCTTCTCGGCGAGGAGTTGGCGTTGGGCCTCCTGGGCGTTCTCTCGGATCGCGTCGATGTACTGCTGCTCGATGCCGGTGCGCTTGAGCGCCTGCGACAGCGCGCTCATTGCCTGGCGGATGGAGCGGTTGAGGAAGGTCTCCGCGTAGTCGAGCGCGATCACGTCCTTGTAGGTCTCGATCAGCGTCTCGGCGGTGCTCGATCCCGGCACGGCGTTGGCCACCGACAGCATCTTGTAGACCGGCTCGGTGGTGTTGTTGACGAAGCCGATGTCGGCCGGCGCCTGCGGGCTGCGCGTGACGATGTTGTCCGACATGCGACGCAGCCGCTCCGACACCAGACGCGTGAACGGCTTGGCCGACACGGTGGTGCGCGTCGGGTTCAGGCACTCGGCGGGCTCGTCGCAGACATACACCTCGATGTCGACGTTGCCCTCCGTGGCCGAGGCGCCGCGGCCGAGCAGCAGGTCGCGCAGGCCGACGATGGTGGGCTCGGCGTAGCGCGGCGTGGCGCCGCTGCCGTCGTCGGCGGGCGGATACAGGATCACGGTGCCGATCACGCTCATGATCAGCTCCTTCTCCTGCTGGCTGATGCTGCCGCCCACCTGGTTGAGCGCGAGCCAGGTGACGTTGCCCTTGACGAAGGTGGCGTTGCGCACGTTGGGGTCGGTGCTGTTTGCGGCGGTCTTCACGACGGCCGGCGCGTTACTGGCGCAGGTGAGCCGGGCTTCGGCCCGGTCGGAGACGCTGCCGAGGTACTGGGAGATGTTGGCGCAACCGCTCATCACCGAGTTGTCGTACTCGCCCACCACGCCGTTCACGAGCGCCTGCGCGGCTTCGCAGGAGTTGATGTTCATCGCGTTGATCTTGTTGATCTGGTCCTGCAGCTCGGTCAGCAGCTTGTCGATGTCGGGCGAGATCGACTGCAGCGCCAGCTTGAAGGCGTAGCCCACGGCGTTGGCGCCGATGTTCTGCAGCAGGGCGATGAACTGCTGCTTGTTGATGAAGGAAAAGGCGCCGCCGTAGAGGTCGATGCCGCCGCAGCCGGCGCGCAGGCTGGGCAACTGCACGGTGGCCAGCGGATAGTTGCGGCCCGGGGCGCGCATCATCAGGCTGCCGCCGGTGTAGAGGTTCATCGCCTGGCCGCGGAATGCGCCCGGCGTGGTGACGTTGCCCAGCGCGCCCAGGTCGTTGAACATCGCCTGCATCTCGGCGTTCAGGTCGGCGGGGTGACTCACCAGCGGTGTGGTGGCCAACGTCACGGCGAGCAGGCTGGCGATCAGGCGCTTGCCGAGGTGTTGGGCCGGGCGGTGGTTCGGGCGGCGTGCCATGGTCGGTTCCTCAGGGCTGGCGGGCGCTGGCGGGGGCGTCTTGCGCGAGTGCCGCGATCCGCTCGACCAGATCGGTCATCGACATCACGCCGAAGCCCACCGGGACGATCTCGCGGGTGGCGGGCGCGGTGAGGTAGAGCGCCGGCACGGCCGTGGCATTCAGGCGCGCGGCCATGCCGTTGTCGGGCCGGGCGTTCGGGTACTCGGGGATGGCGCGGCCGTCCATGCTGATCGCGAGCACGGTGAAACCGAAATCCTGCTCGAAGCGCTTCAGGATCGGCGCGAAGCGATGGCAATGCGGGCAGTCGCCGCGGAACACGAAGATGAGCCCGTGGGTGGCGGCCAGGCTCTTGATGGTCTGCGCCTGCCGCTCGCGCTGCTGCTCGTCGAAGACGTTGATCGCCATCGCGTTGGTCGGTCGTCCGCTCAGGCCGTAGTCCAGATCGGGCACGGTCCACACCAGGCGCTGCCAACGCTCGGCGAAGTGCTCGGACTTGTTCATCACCATGCGCTGGTAGCGCATGTAGGCCGTCAGGTTGGCGTCGGTGGGGTTCATCACGGCAACGCGCTTCAGTTCTTCCAGACGCTTCTGCATCGCTTCGAACTCGGCCAGCTCGCGCGGTGGTCTCGGTGCCGGCGGTGCGAGCCGCGGGGCTGCGACGGGCGGGTCGCGGTACCAGAACCAGCCTTCGCGGTTGCGCAGCCAGTACGCGGCGTCCTCTGGGTCGGCGGCGACCGCCTTCGTGTCGTCGCTCGCGCCTTGCGCCCACGACGGGGCGATTGGAAGCGCCGCGGCCATGACCAGCAGCGCCGCGGCGATTCGCGCGGTCCTGCAGGTCGTCGAAAGCGTCGCACGCATCTACCGCTTCTCCGGAAAACTGCCGTCCCGGCAGAAGCTCACCTGCCAGCGCAGTTCCTGATCGGCGCGCTTGCCTTGCTCCAGGACGTCGCGCTGGCGCGTCGTGACTTCGAGCCGCGCGCAGCCGGGCTGGGGCAGGGCGTGCAAGGTCGCCACGTCGATCTCGATGGGCGCGGTGGCATCGAAGCGGCGACGCATGTAGTCGGCGCCGGGACCCGTGAGCACCCCGTGCGCTGCCCCGCGCTCGGCGGCGAGCGCCAGCAGCGGCTTGATCTCCGAGACCGGAGTGCGCTGCGTCGTCTGCGCCTGGCCGGGCAGGGCGAGCAGCGCGCCGAGCAGGACCGCGGCGAGCGCGTGTCGGCTCGTCGGGATGGGCGAGATGGCGACAACGTAGGTCATGGGCCGAAGTAGCTGTTGACCTTCTGCTGGGCACGCTGCTGCAGGTCGCCGAGGTTCGGGAGCGTGGGCGCGATCTCGGCATAGAACTCCGAGAGGTCCATGCGCGAGAAGTCGAGTGCCTGGAGCTGCGTGAGCGCGAAGCCGCTGCAGTCGGGGCCCTGGGCGCCGCCCCAGCCACGGCCGAGTTGCGCGCGGCCCTGCTCGTTGATGATGCGCGACAGGCGCGAGTTGAAGCAGCAGTAGGTCTCGGTGGTCTCGATGCAGGTGCGGATGATCGGCAGTCGCATCGAGCAGTAGCTGCCGACGCCGTGGCAGAGGCGGTTGTCGCGCTTCATCGCGAGGACCTGCTCGGCATCCTCGCAGGACAGCAGTCCCGAGAGCTGGATCGCGAGCATCGCGAGCGTCCACGGGCCCGGCACCAGCGAGGTCACGAAGGAGCCCACCGACAGGTCGCCGGCGATCAGCCCGGCGAGCGCCGAGGAGCCGCCGCCGGCGCCGAACAGCGCCTCGAAGCCGGCGATCACCAGGTCGGGCGCGTCGGCCGTGAAGAGGGCGTCGTAGGTGTAGCTCGAGCCGATGGCGCCGATGGCCTGGCCGCCGGCGCCGGTGATCAGGCTGAAGGTGGAGAAGAGCGAGCCGTCGGTGCC
>DAOTEJ010000125.1:0-1576 GCA_035454085.1 Burkholderiaceae bacterium
AGCCCAGCGGCACCGGCACGAAGAGCCGGCCGCCCTGACGCTCGACCAGCACGGCGGCCGTGCCCTTGGCTTCCGCGACCTGCTTGCGCAGGTCCTCGATCGACTTCACCGGCTTGCCGTTGACGCTCACGATCACGTCGCCCTGGCGGATGCCGGCCTTGGCGGCGGCGCCGCCGGACTCCTGCACCACCATGCCGCCCTCGATGCCGAGGCGCTGCGCCTCCTGCGGCTGCAGGGGACGTACCGCCACGCCGAGCTTGCCCTGCGGCGCGGGCGCTTCACCCGCCGCCACCTGGGTCGGCGCTTCGGCTTCTGCCGCGCCGACCTTGAGCTCGAGCGTCTTCTCGGCACGATCGCGCCAGATCTTGAGCTTGACCTCGGCGCCGGGGCGCGACTCGGCCACCAGCGCGGGCAGCTCGGCCGAATCCTTGAGCGGCTTGCCGTCGAACTCGAGGATCACGTCGCCTTCCTTGAGGCCCGCCTTCGCCGCGGCCAGGCCAGGCTCGACCTTGCTCACCAGTGCGCCCTGGGGCGACTTGAGGCCGAAGGTCTCGGCCAGCGCCTGATCCATGCCCTGGATGCCCACGCCTAGGCGGCCGCGGCTGACCTTGCCGTCCTTGACGAGCTGGTCCTTGATCTTCACCGCGAGGTCGATGGGGATGGCGAACGACAGGCCCATGTAGCCGCCGCTGGTCGAGAAGATCTGCGAGTTGATGCCCACCACCTCGCCGGCCATGTTGAACAGCGGACCGCCCGAGTTGCCGGGGTTCACCGCCACGTCGGTCTGGATGAAGGGCACGAGCCGGTCGTCGGGCAGGTTGCGGCTCTTGGCCGAGACGATGCCCGCGGTGACGCTGCTCTCGAGCCCGAAGGGCGAACCGATCGCGGCCACCCACTCGCCCACGCGCAGCTTGTCGGAGCTGCCCAGGCGCAGGGCCGGCAGGTCCTTGGCGTCGATCTTCACCACGGCCACGTCGGTGAGCTTGTCGGCACCGAGCACCTTGCCCTTGAACTCGCGCTTGTCGGCCAGGCGCACCACGAGCTCCGCGGCGTCTTCCACCACGTGCGCGTTGGTCAGGATCAGGCCGTCGTTGCTGATGATGAAGCCCGAGCCCACGCCGCGGGCTTGCGGCCCGGGTTGGCCCTGGCCGGGCATGCCGGGGATGCCAAAGCGGCGCAGCATCTCGGGCGGGATGCCCTGCAGCTGCGCGGGCACCTGTGCGGCGCTGCGCACGATGGCGATGTTGACCACCGACTTGCCATTGGCCTCGACGAGCTCGGCGAAGTCGGGCAACTGGGTGCGCGCGGCGGCGCTGGGGCTGGTGACGGGCGCGGCGGCCACGGCCTCGGTCACGCCCGGCATGCGGGCCTGGTAGCCGAAGGCGAACGCGGCGCTGACCGCGGCGGCGATCAGGGCCGGCTTGGCAAAACGGGTGATCTGCATGCTGTGTCCTCTTGACGCTCGAAGTGCGCAACCGGTGGTCACGCTGGGCGTCAGTGTGGGCAGGCGCGCTTAAGACGCGCTTAAATCGGCGCGCTCGAGTCGCGCGGAATTTCCCCTAAGGGATCGCGCGCA
>DAOTEJ010000125.1:1676-5027 GCA_035454085.1 Burkholderiaceae bacterium
CTGCCGCCGTGCAGGCTCGCGGCCTGGCGCGCGATCGCCAGTCCCAGCCCACTGCCCGAGCCGGGTGTGCCCGGTGCGCGGTAGAAGCGGTCGAACACGCGGCTGCGCTCGGCAGGCGCGATGCCCGGGCCGTCGTCGGCCACCTCGAGCACCACCTCGCCGCCCTCGTGGCGCACGCTCACCTCGATGCGTCCGCCCGCGGGCACGTAGCGCACCGCGTTGTCGAGCAGGTTGTTGGCGAGCACGCCGAGCGCGGCCTCGTTGCCGACGACGCGCGCGGCAGGATCGAGGCGCGACTCGACGCGCAGCGACTTCTCTTCGGCCAGGGGGCGCACCAGCTCGACGGCCGCGGCCGCCACGGCGGCCAGGTCCACCGGCACCGCCGGCTTGTCGGCGGCCTCGGGGTCGAGCCGCGCCATGAGCAGCAGCTGCTGCACCAGGTGGGTGGCGCGCTTGACGCCCTCGCGCAGGCGCGCGAAGGCGCGCTCGCGATCGGGTCCGGCGGCGGCGCGCTCGGCCAGCTGGATCTGCAGGGTGAGCGCGGTCAGCGGCGTGCGCAATTCGTGCGCGGCATCGGCCGCGAAGCGGCGCTGAGCGTCGAAGCTGCCGCCCAGGCGCGCCAGCAGTTCGTTGAGCGCGCTCACCAGCGGCTGCAGCTCGGTGGGCAGCCCGCGCGCCGGCAGCGCGTCCAGCGCGCCGGGTTGACGCCGGCCCAGCGCGCGGGTGAGTCGCTCCAGCGGCGCCAGGCCGCGGCCGACGATGAACCACACCGCCACGCCCAGGAAAGGCAGCAGCGCGAGCAGCGGCAGCAGGATGCGGATCGCCGCCGCGGCCGCGAGCTCGGTGCGCAGCGCCGTGGGCTGCGCGACCTGGATGTACTGATCGCCCGCGGCCACGGCGAACATGCGCCAGCGTCCGCCGGCGTGCTCGATGGTCGAGAATCCCGCCGCGGTGGGCAGCGGCAGGGCGGGCGCGGGGCGCGAGAGGTAGATGCGGTTGTCGATCGGGTCGATGATCTGCACCAGCACGCGGTGCTCGGGCGAGTCGGCCGTGCGCTGCAGCAGGTCGATGTCGATCACCGCGTGGTCGCGCAGGCTCAGCGCCACCTGCTGCAGTTCGGCGTCGAGCAGGGTGTCGATCTCCTTGCCCGCAGCGTAGAAGGTCCCGGCCGCCGAACCGAGCCCGGTGGCGATCATCGCCCCGATCAGGGCAAGCAGCAGGCGGCGGCGGATCGAGCCCATGTGCCTCTATCCGCGCAGCGCGTAGCCCAGGCCGCGTACCGTGCGGATGGCGTCGTCGGCGAGCTTGCGGCGCAAGTGGTGGATGTGCACCTCGATCGCGTTGCTGCCCACCGCGTCGTCCCAGCCGTAGAGCTTCTCTTCGAGCTGCGTGCGCGACAGCACCACGCCCGGCCGCTCGGCCAGCGCGCACAGCAGCGCGTATTCCCGCGCCGACAGCGGAACTTGCACACCGTCGAAGTGCACCTCGCGCGTCGCGGGCAGGACGCGCAGGCGGCCGACCTCGATGCTGGGCTCGGCGCGTCCCGTCGCCCGGCGCAGCAGGGCGCGCACGCGCGCGGCCAGCTCGTCGAGGTCGAAGGGCTTGATCAGATAGTCGTCGGCGCCGGCATCGAGGCCGCGCACGCGGTCGGCCACGGTGTCGCGCGCGGTGATCACGAGCACCGGAACATCGCGGCCGCGCGCGCGCATGTCCGCCAGCACCTCGACGCCATCCGCCTGGGGCAGGCCGAGGTCGAGCAGCACCAGATCGTAGGGCGTGGTGTCGAGCGCGGCGCGCACGGCGGCGCCGTCGCGCACCCAGTCCATCGTGTAGCCCTCGGCGCGCAGCCCCTCGACCACGCTCTCGCCGATCATGGCGTCGTCTTCGACGAGCAGCAGCCTCATGCCGCGCCTCCCGTGCCGGTGGCGCGCTCGTGCAGCCGGCGCAGGATCACCCGCGCCACCGGCACCGCCACCAGCAGCAGCGCCACCAGGCCAAGCGCGATCTCTTCGACCTTGCGCGCCTCGCCCAGCCAGCGCTCGGCCAGCGCGCCGAAGGTCCAGCCCAGCCCGCCGATCACCAGCGCCCAGAGCACCGCCCCCAGGGCATTGGCGAGCACGAACTGCCAGCCGGGCATCGGGCCCATGCCGATCACCGCCGGCCCGGGCGTGCGCAGGCCCACGGCGAAGCGCAGCATCACCACCGCCAGAAAGCGCCAGCGGGCGATCAGCGCGTTCACCCGCGGCACGGCCTGGGCCACCCGCGGGAAGCGCCGCATCAGCGCGGGGCCGTGATGCCGCCCCACCCAGAACCAGAAGTTGTCGCCCACGAAGGCACCGACGCCCGCCGCGGCCATCACCGCCGGCAGCTCGAGGTAGCCCACGCGCGCCAGGAAGGCGCCGATCAGGAAGATGGTCTCGCCCTCGAAGATCGCGGCCACGAAGATCGCGGCCAGACCGTAGTGTTCGACGAACGCCTGCAGGTTCATGGGCCGCGCGAGGACAAGGTAGGCGCAAGGATAGCGAGCCGCGCGTCGCCCCCGGCGCGCGCCGCCGGCCCGCCGACGCATCATGGGGAGGCGCACGGCGCCGGGATTGCTTGACGTTAACGTAAACGGCAGCTAGCTTCGACCTCCCCCGGCCCGCCGCGCGGCGCCGCCTCGGAGCACGCCATGACCGATCTGTCCGTTGCCAAGTCGCTCGCCGACTACCGTCCGCGCCACAAGGTGCGCTTCGTGACCGCCGCCAGCCTGTTCGACGGCCACGACGCGAGCATCAACATCATGCGGCGCATCCTCCAGGGCATGGGCGTCGAGGTGATCCACCTGGGCCACAACCGCTCGGTGGAAGAGATCGTCACCGCCGCCCTGCAGGAGGACGTGCAGGGCATCGCGGTGAGCAGCTACCAGGGCGGCCACGTCGAGTTCTTCAAGTACATGATCGACCTGCTGCGTGCGCGCGGCGGCGCGAACATCAAGCTCTTCGGCGGTGGCGGCGGCGTGATCGTGCCGGCCGAGATCGCCGAACTGCACGCCTATGGCGTGACGCGCATCTTCTCGCCCGAGGACGGCCAGCGCCTGGGCCTGCAGGGCATGATCGGCAGCATCGTGGCCGAGGCCGACGAGGATCTGGCCGCGCAGGCGCCCGACGCCGCCGCGCTCGCCGAACCCGACCTCGGGCGCCGCTGGCGCGCGCTGGCGCGCGTGATCACCGTGCTCGAGAGCCAGACCGCCGGCGGCGCGCTGCGCGCCGAGGTCGAGCGCCTCGCGGCGACGCGCACGGTGCCGGTGCTGGGCGTGACCGGCACCGGGGGCGCGGGCAAGAGCAGCCTGACCGACGAGCTGATCCGCCG
>DAOTEJ010000126.1:0-4982 GCA_035454085.1 Burkholderiaceae bacterium
CATGGCGCTCACCAGGCCGGCCTTTTCCATGTCCTCGAGCAGGCGCGCGGCGCGGTTGTAGCCGATGCGCAGGTGACGCTGCACCAGAGAGATCGACGCGCGGCGATGCTTGATCACCACCTCCACGGCCTGGTCGTAGAGCGGGTCGGCCTCGCCACCGCCTGCGCCACCCGCGGCGGCGGCCTCGAGGTTGTCCTCGGGCGCGTCGAGCAGGCCCTCGATGTAGTTGGGCGGGCCCTTGGCCTTGAGTACCTCGACCACGCGGTGCACTTCGCCGTCCGACACGAAGGCGCCGTGCACGCGGTTGGGCAGGCCGGTGCCGGGCGCCAGATACAGCATGTCGCCCTGGCCCAGCAGGGCCTCGGAGCCCATCTGGTCGAGGATGGTGCGCGAGTCGACCTTGCTCGACACCTGGAAGCCGATGCGCGCCGGGATGTTGGCCTTGATCAGGCCGGTGATCACGTCCACCGAGGGCCGCTGGGTGGCCACGATCAGGTGCATGCCGGCGGCACGGGCCTTCTGGGCGATGCGCGCGATCAGCTCCTCGACCTTCTTGCCGGTGACCATCATCAGGTCGGCCAGTTCGTCGATCACCACCACGATCAGCGGCAGGGTGTCGAGCGGCTCGGGCGCATCGGGCGTGAGGCTGAAAGGATTGGGCACGAACTCACCCTTGGCCCGCGCCTCGAGGATCTTCGCGTTGTAGCTCGCCAGACTGCGCACGCCCAGCTTGCTCATCAGCTTGTAGCGCCGATCCATCTCGCCCACGCACCAGTTGAGCGCGTTACCCGCCTTGCTCATGTCGGTGACCACCGGGGCGAGCAGGTGCGGGATGCCCTCGTAGACCGAGAGCTCGAGCATCTTGGGGTCGATCAGGATCAGGCGGATCTGCGCGGGCTCGGCCTTGTAGAGCATCGACAGGATCATCGCGTTGATCCCCACCGACTTGCCCGAGCCCGTGGTGCCGGCCACCAGCAGGTGGGGCATGCGCGCCAGGTCCACCGTGATCGGCTTGCCGCCGATGTCCTTGCCCAGCGCGAGCGTGAGCAGCGAGTGGCTGTCGTTGTAGACCTGCGAGCCCAGGATCTCCTTGAGCTTGACCATCTGGCGCTTGGCGTTGGGCAGTTCCAGGCCCATCACGCTCTTGCCGGGAATGGTCTCCACGACGCGGATCGACACCAGCGACAGGGCACGCGCCAGGTCACGCGCCAGGTTCACCACCTGGCTGCCCTTCACGCCCGTGGCCGGTTCGATCTCGTAGCGCGTGATCACCGGGCCCGGGTAGGCCGCAGTCACCGTGACCTCCACGCCGAAGTCGCGCAGCTTCTTTTCGATCAGGCGCGAGGTGTATTCCAGGGTCTCGGTGCTCACCGTCTCGGTCTGCGCCGGCGGCTCGTCGAGCAGATCGAGCGTGGGCAGACGCGCGTCGCTGAGTTCGGCGAAGAGCGGCACCTGCTTTTCCTTCTGCACCCGCTCGGAGGGCGCCACGCGCGCCGGCGGGCGCTCGATATGCACCGGGGGCGTGTCGTCCTCGCGCACCCGCTCCTGCTCGAGGCGCTCTTCGCGCGCCTGCGCCACCTGGGCGCCGATGGCGCGGTCCTCGGCCTCTTCGCGCCGCTCGCTGACGCGCCGGAAGCGCCCTTCGATCAGCATGCCCAGGCGCTCGGCCACGCCCAGCCACGAGAAACCGAAGAACAGCGACAAGCCCACCGCGATGCCCACCAGCAGCGCCACCGTCCCGCCCGTGAAGCCCAGGCCCGAGGACAGGGCTTGCGCCACGGCGTCGCCCACCACGCCGCCGGGGGCGTCGGGCAGAGCGATCTTCAGGCTGTGCAGGCGCAGTGCTTCGAGCCCGCTGCTGGCGCCCAGCAGCAGCCCGAAGCCCAGGCCACGTGCCCAGCCCGGCAGCCCTTCGGCGGCCACGCCGACGCGTTCGTGCAGGCGCCGCCAACCGGCCACCACCAGCACCAGGGCCGCCGCCACCCACCACCAGGCCGACAGCCCGAAGAGCAGCAGCAACACGTCGGCCACCCAGGCGCCCGCGCGACCGCCGAGATTCTCGAAGCGCGTCGCGCCGGTGGCGTGCGAAAAGGCGGGATCGGCCTTGCTGTAGCTGGCAAGCACGAACAGCAGGGCCAGCGCCGCCACCGCGGCCAGAATCCAGCCCGCCTCGCCCAGCAGGCGAGCAAGCCGGCCCCGGACGGGCGCGGGTGCGGGGGGGAGCGTCTTCTTGCCGCGGCCCCGCACCCAGGCACCGCCGGGGGGGGCGCCGAGCGCCGATTCCTGAGAGCTTTGAGGCATGGCGCTGATTATAGGTGGGGGCTCGCGGCCGATTCGTCGCGCGCCTGGCGTGTTCGCGGCAAGGTCTCACAGCTTCGTCGCAGGCGTTGCCCAGGGTGGCGGTGGCGCCCGACAATTGCCCCATGGCTTCTCACACCGCCTTCGCGCTCCCGGACGACGCCCCCGCCCCCGCGGACGCGGGCGCGCGGGCGCGGGCCCGGGAGGCCTTGCTGGGCGTGATCAATCTGCGGGTGATCGCCGCCACTTTCTTCGTGGTGCTGCTGGTGGTGGCCAGCTACGCCCCCTGGCACTTCATCTACAGCAATGCGGGCGCGCTCGACGCAACGCTGCAACTGGTGCGCTACCTGCGCCAGAGCCTGGTCACCGCCTATCTCGTGCTGATCGCCCTGGGCGTCGGGCAGGCCCTGGCAGCCGCCGGGCGCTGGTCGATCGCGCGCACCCTGATCGTCAGCCTGACGCTGATCGTCCTGGGGGCGCTGGTGTCGATGTTCGTGCGCGTGTGGCTGGCCGGCGCCTCGCTCTCCGAGGCGCGTGCGCCGTATTGGCTCGCGGTGCTGGGACTGTGGGTGTTCATCGGCGGACTGGCCTGCGTGGCCTTCTGGCAGCGGCGCCAGGAGTCGGCCGAGCGCGCCGCGCTGGCCCAGCTGCGCCGCAGCCACGACCAGCTCGAGGCCCAGCGCTGCGAGGCGCAGCTGGCCGCGCTCAACGCGCAGATCGAGCCGCACTTCCTGTTCAACACCCTGGCCAACGTCAAGCGGCTCTACGAGATCTCGCCCGCCCGCGGGCGCGAGATGATGGCCAGCCTGATCGAGTACCTGCGTGCCGCCTTGCCGCTGATGCGCTCGGGCGGCTCGACTCTGGGGCGCGAGCTCGAGCTGGTCGGCGCCTTCCTCAGCATCCTCAAGATGAGGATGGGCGAGCGGCTCGATTTCCACATCCGCGCCGCCCCCGCGCTGCACGCCGCGCGCGTGCCGCCGCTGGTGCTGCCGACCCTGGTCGAGAACGCCGTCAAGCACGGCCTGTCGCCGCTGCCGGCCGGCGGCCAGGTCGAGATCGGTGCCGAGCGCGAGGGCGACACGCTGCTGCTGTGGGTGCAGGACAACGGGGCCGGCTTCAGCGGCAGCGGCGGCGCCGGGGTGGGCCTGGCCAACACCCGCGCCCGCCTGGCCGCCCTGTACGGGCCACGCGCCAGCCTGGCGCTGCGCGCGGCCACCCCGCGCGGCGTGCGTGCCGAGGTGCGCCTGCCGTGGTCGGAGGCCGCGTGAGCGCCTCGACGCTGCCGGCGGCGCGTGACGGGCTCGGGCCGCTGGCCTACGTCGCGCGCACGCTGCGCGCCGCGCCACGCTGGGTGTGGGGACTGGGGCTGGCGATCACCCTGATCCTGGTCGCGCTCAACACGCAGTGGCTGCTCGAGACCGGGGCCGAGGTGGGCTACGCCCGCGCGGCCGCGGTGCGCATCAGCATCCAGGCCTGGGTGACCTTCGTGGTGCTGATCGGATGGCTGCTGGCCGATGCGGGCAGCGATGCCCGCGCTCCGCGCCGCTGGCGCGTCGGCCTCGCCCTGGTGGCCAGCGCCTTCGTCGCCGCTTTCGGCGCCATCGCCATCGGCGCAATCAGCGGCGTGGGCGCCACGATGGAGGCCGGAATGCGGGCCAAGGGCATCGCGCCGCCCTCGCTCGGGTTCGAGGTGCTCGGCGTTGCCTTCGAGATCCTGGTGATGTCGACCCTGATCATCGCCACGCTCGAGGTCTCGCGCCGGCGCCGGCTCACGCGCGCAGCACTCGAGGCCGCCGCCGCCGAGAGCACGGCCCTGTCGCGCCGCATGCTCGAGTCGCGCCTGGCGGCGATGCAGGCCCAGGTCGAGCCGCAGTTCCTGTTCGAGAGCCTGGTGGCGATCGAGGCGCTGTACGAGCGCGACTCGCGGCTCGCCGCCGAGACGCTCGACGACCTGATCGCCTTCCTGCGCGTGGCTCTGCCGCGCCTGCGCGAGAGCGGCTCCAGCCTGGCCGACGAGTTCGCTCTGGTGCAGGCCTACGCGCGGGTGCTGGCCAGCCTGCACGGGGGCGCGCCGCGCGTCACCCTGGCCCTGCCGCAGACCCTGGCCACGCGGCGCTTCGCGCCCATGCTGCTGTTGCCGCTGCTGCAGCGCGCTGCCCGCGAGGCGGTGCCTGCCGCGCTGGGGCTGGCCGCCCGCGCCGACGGCGATCGGCTGATCGTCGAGCTCGACTTCGCGCAGCCAGGCCTGTGCCGCGCCGACGAGGCCCTGGCCCGCGTGCGCGAGCGCCTGGCCGGCCTGTACGGAGCGCGTGCCCGGCTCGACTGCACCGAGGACGCCGAGCGCACCCGCCTGACCATCACCGTGGATAGCGACGCATGACCCACGCCACCGCCCTCGTCGCCGAAGACGAGTCCATCCTGCGCGAGCAGCTCGTCGAGCAGCTCGGCGCGCTCTGGCCCGAGCTCACGATCGTGGGCGAGGCCGCCGACGGCGTGCAGGCGCTGCGCATGCTGGGCGAACTCGCACCCGACGTGCTGTTTCTCGACATCGAGATGCCCGGCGCGACGGGGCTGGAAGTGGCGCGCCAGGCCAGCGGCCGCTGCCACGTGGTGTTCGTGACCGCCTACGACCAGCACGCGGTGGCGGCCTTCGACCAGGGCGCGGTCGACTACGTGCTCAAGCC
>DAOTEJ010000127.1:0-4962 GCA_035454085.1 Burkholderiaceae bacterium
ACTCCGCGCCGCTGTGGACCATCCTCATGTTCGACGCCTTCCTGCGCAACGTGGCCGGGGCCGCGCCTCAGAGGCAGAGCAGGAAGGCAGGCTGACCGCATGTATGGTGATCAGCCTCTCGCGGACGCCAAGCGTTTCTTCCGCGCCTTTGCGACAAACCAGCTCGCACGCGTTGCGCCGACGCTTTACACGCGCGCCACGGGCGAGACAGGGCGGGGCGACAGAACCGGCGAAACGGCCGACGGTGTGGCGGCCTACTTCAAGCGCTGCTTCGACGAGTACTTCGCCGTGCTCGATGTTGCCCCGGAGGCCATCGACGCATGGCTGGCGGGGCGTCGTCTGATCGAATACGGCCCCGGCGACATTCCCGGCGTGGCACTTCTGATGCTGTCGCGTGGCGCGCAGAAGGTGACCTGCGTGGATCGCTTTCGGCTGGTGAGCCTCTCTCCATTCGCGGTCGCCGTGCTGCGATCACTGCTTTCCGGTCTCGAAGGGCAAACGCGTGATGCAGCCCTCGCTGCATTCAAGGACCCTGCAAGCCTCGAACTCGGATTTCGCGAGGACAAGCTTGAATACCTTGTCACCTCATCCGGTCTGTCTGGCCGCAAGCATGATGCCGACCTCGTCTATTCCCGTGCTGTGCTCGAGCACGTTGACGACATTGCTGCCACGTTCGATGACATCGCGGCCGCACTTGCGCCGGATGGAGTGAGCATCCATCAGGTCGACCTCAAGAGCCACGGGCTGCATCAGGTGACGCCTCTCGATTTCTTGACGTGGCCGGCCTCCCTCTGGGCACTGATGTATTCGAAGAAGGGCGTCCCGAATCGATGGCGCATCAACCGCTACCGCGATGAACTGGCCCGCACGGGCCTTAGAGTGGATCGACTCGCTCCCACCGGCTTGTACAAGGACGAAGACGTGCGTGCGGTGCGCAGCCGGCTGCCTTCGATGTTTTCTGGTGTCTCCGACCCTGACCTGGCTTGGATGGGCTTCTGGCTTGTCTGCCGCCCCGCCGCCTGAACATGCGCGTCCTCCACGTCCTCGACCACTCCATCCCGCTGCACTCCGGCTACACCTTCCGCACGCGCGGTATCCTGCGCGAGCAGCGCCGGCTGGGGTGGGAGACCTTCCACCTCACCAGCCCCAAGCACACCGCGCCGGGGCCGGATCGCGAGCTGGTCGACGGCCTCGAGTTCTTCCGCACCCGCTTCGCGCCTAGCGGCCTCGCCAAGCTGCCCATCGCTCACGAATGGGCGCAGATGCGCGCCACCGCGCGCCGCCTGGCCCAGGTCGCCGATGAAGTGAAGCCCGACCTCATCCACGCCCACTCGCCCGTGCTCAACGCCTGGCCCGCCATCTGGGTGGCGCGCGCGCGCGGCATCCCCGTGGTCTACGAGGTGCGCGCCTTCTGGGAAGACGCCGCCGTCGATCACGGCACCACCACCGAGGGCAGCCTGCGCTACCGCGCCACCCGCGCGCTCGAGACCGCTGCCCTGCGCCGCGTCGATCACGTCACCTGCATCTGCGAAGGCCTGCGCGCCGACATCGCCGCGCGCGGCATCCCGGCCAGCAAGATCACCGTCATCCCCAACGCCGTGGATATCGGCGAGTTCAAGGTCGATAACACGCCCGACGAGGCGCTGCGCCAGCAGCTCGGCCTGCAGGGCGCCACCGTGATCGGCTTCCTGGGCTCGTACTACGCCTACGAAGGCCTGGACCTGCTCATCGCCGCGCTGCCCGCCGTCATCGCCCGCCGGCCCGAGGCGCGCGTGCTGCTGGTGGGCGGCGGCCCGCAGGAGGCCGCGCTCAAGGCCCAGGCGCAGGCCGCGGGCCTGGCCGACAAGGTGCTCTTCGTGGGCCGCGTGCCGCACGCCGAGGTGCAGCGCTACTACAGCCTGGTCGACGTGCTGGCCTATCCGCGCCACCCCATGCGCCTGACCGAGCTCGTCACCCCGCTCAAGCCGCTCGAGGCCATGGCCCAGGGCAAGCTGCTGGTGGCCTCGAACGTCGGCGGCCACCGCGAGCTCATCCGCGACGGCGAGACCGGCCTGCTCTTCACCGCCGGGTCCGCCCCGGCGCTGGCCGACGCCATCGTGCGCATGCTCGAGTCGCGCGCCCAGTGGCCCGCCATCCGCGCCGCCGGCCGCCGCTTCGTGGAGCAGGAGCGCAGCTGGACGCGCAGCGTCGGCAATTACGTGCCGGTGTTCGACCGGCTGGCTCCGGCGGGTGCATGAATCGTCCTGCGCTGGTCGTGTTCAGTTCGCTGTTTCCTTCGCCGGCCGAGCCGCTCGCGGGGATCTTCATCCGCGAGCGCATGTTCCGCGTCGGGCAGGAGCTGCCCATCACCGTGGTCGCGCCCCAGCCCTGGTTTCCGCTGCAGTCGCTGTTGCGTCGCTTCAAGCCCGGCTGGCGGCCCGAGCGTCCCCGCGCCGAGCTGATGCAGGGCATCGAGGTCCTGCGCCCCCGCTACTTCAGTGTGCCGGGCGTGTTCAAGTCGCTCGACGGCTGGTTCATGGCGCTGGGCAGCCTCTCCACGCTGCGCGGCCTGCGCGCGCGCGGCCAGGCCGATCTCATCGATGCGCACTTCGCCTATCCCGACGGCCTGGCCGCGAGCAAGCTGGCTCAGTGGCTGCGCGTGCCCTACACCGTCACGCTGCGCGGCACCGAGTCCAGGCACGCCGCCGACGCCGCGCTACGGCCGCGAGTGCAGCAGGCCCTGCAGTCGGCCAGTCGCGTGTTCTCGGTGTCGGACTCCTTGCGGCGTATAGGCCTGGCGTGCGGCGCGGCACCCGAGCGCAGCCTGGTGGTCGGCAACGGCGTGGACGCGCGCGTTTTCGCGCCGGCCGACCGCGCCGAGGCGCGCCGCCGGCTCGGCCTGCCGCCCGCCGCGCCCGTGCTCGTCAGCGTTGGCGGGCTGGTCGAGCGCAAGGGCTTTCATCGCGTGATCGCCTGCCTTCCCGAGCTGCGCCGCCAGCACCCCGAACTGCGCCTGCTGATCGTCGGCGGCCCCAGCCCCGAGGGCGACTGGTCCGCGCGCCTGGCGGCGCAGGTACGCGAACTCGGCCTTGACGACGCGGTGCGCTTCCTCGGTCCGCTGCCGCCGTCCGAAGTGCGCTGGGCGCTCAGCGCCGCCGATGTCTTCGTGCTCGCCACCCGCAACGAGGGCTGGGCCAATGTGCTGCTCGAGGCCATGGCCTGCGGCCTGCCGGTGGTCACCACCCGCGTGGGCGGCAACGCCGAGGTGGTGTGCCGCGACGAACTGGGCATCGTCGTGCCCTTCGACGATCACCCGGCGCTGCGCGACGCCCTGGGCCGCGCGCTGACGCAGTCCTGGGACCGTGGCGCCATCCGCCGCTACGCCGAGGCCAACTCCTGGGACAGCCGCGTGGCGGTTCTCGTGGCGGAATTTAGGCGCGTGGCCTCGGAGCCAGGTTCCCCTCAGCCGGTGGCGGGGCGGGAGAGCGCGGCATGAGCGGCCTCTACACGCGCTTCGTCGCCGGCGTGGTCTTCCCGCTGCAGGAGCGGCTCAAGCACCACAGCACGGTGGCCGACCTGGCCGCGCTCGAAGCTTCGCAGTGGTGGGAGCGCAGCCGCATCCTCGATCTGCAACTGCAGCGCCTGCGCGCGCTGCTCGTGCACGCCGGTGCGCGCGTGCCCTACTACCGCGAACTCTTCGCCCGGTGCGGCTTCGACCCCGCCGCCGTCCGCTCGGTGGCCGACCTCGCCCGCCTGCCGCTGCTCGACAAGCCCACCATCCGCGCTCACACCGATGCCCTCAAGGCCGAGGGCGCGGTGGGTCTGGCGCGCTTCAACACCGGCGGCTCGAGCGGCGAGCCGCTCATCTTCTACATCGGTCGCGAGCGCGTCAGCCGCGACGTGGCCGCCAAGTGGCGCGCCACCCGCTGGTGGGGCGTGGACATCGGCGACCCCGAGGTCGTGGTCTGGGGCTCGCCCATCGAGCTCAAGGCCCAGGACCGCATGCGCGGCCTGCGCGACGCGCTGATGCGCACCGAGCTGCTCTCGGCCTTCGAGATGTCGCCCGAGCGGCTCGACCACTTCGTCGCACGCATCCGCGCGCGCAGGCCGGCCATGCTCTTCGGCTACCCCTCGTCGCTCTCGATGATCGCGGCGCACGCGGCCGCGCGCGGCGTGCGGCTCGACGACCTGGGCGTCAAGGTGGCCTTCGTCACCAGCGAACGCCTCTACCCCGAGCAGCGCGCCGCCATCGAGCGCGCCTTTGCCTGCCCGGTGGCCAACGGCTACGGCGGGCGCGATGCCGGCTTCATCGCCCACCAGTGCCCGGCGGGCAGCCTGCACATCACGGCCGAGGACATCGTGCTCGAGACCGTCGACGCCGAAGGCCGCGCCGTGCCCGCGGGCCAGCCCGGCGAGATCGTCGTCACTCACCTGGCCACCGGCGAGTTCCCCTTCATCCGCTACCGCACCGGCGACGTGGGCGTGCTCTCCGACGCCGCCTGCGCCTGCGGCCGCGGCCTGCCCGTACTGGCCGAGGTGCAGGGCCGCACCACCGACTTCGTGGTTGCCGCCGACGGCACCGTCATGCACGGTCTCGCCCTGGTCTACGTGCTGCGCGACCTGCCGGGCGTGCAGCACTTCCGTATCGTGCAGGAATCGCTCGCGCTCACCCGCATCGAGCTCGTTGCCACGCCGGCACAAGACGCCGCGCGCGACGCGGCCGTCGTTGCCGCCTTCCGCCGCCGCCTGGGTGCGGGCGTGGAGGTGCGCATCGAGCCCGTCGAAGCCATCGCCCGCGAGCGCTCCGGCAAGTACCGCTATGTTCAGAGCCGCGTGGCCGCCGGCCCCGCCCTGGCCGCGAGCGAACCCCAGAATTCCCACTCCACACTGAATCCATCATGAAGATCACCGTCATCGGCACCGGCTACGTCGGCCTCGTCACCGGCGCCTGCCTCGCGGACGTCGGCAACGACGTGCTCTGCG
>DAOTEJ010000128.1:0-4901 GCA_035454085.1 Burkholderiaceae bacterium
GGACTAGAGCATCTCCACCGCCAGCGCCGTGGCCTCGCCGCCGCCGATGCACAGCGCCGCCACGCCCTTCTTGCCGCCGGTCTTCTTGAGCGCGCCCAGCAGGGTGACCACGATGCGCGCGCCGGATGCGCCGATGGGGTGGCCCAAGGCGCAGGCGCCGCCGTGGATGTTGACCTTGTCGTGCGGCAGCTTGAACTCCGTCATCGCCGCCATGGTCACCACGGCGAAGGCCTCGTTGATCTCCCACAGGTCCACGTCGGCGGCCTTCCAGCCCGCCTTGTCCAGCACTTTCTGGATCGCGCCCACCGGCGCGGTGGTGAACCAGCTGGGCTCCTGCGCGTGCACGGCGTGCGCCACGATGCGCGCGATCGGCGTGGCGCCCAGCTCCTTGGCGGTCGAAGCGCGCATCAGCACCAGCGCGGCGGCGCCGTCGCTGATCGACGAGGCGTTGGCCGCGGTGATCGTGCCGTCCTTCTTGAACGCCGGCTTGAGTCCGGGGATCTTGTCGGGCCGCGCCTTGGCGGGCTGCTCGTCCTTGTTGATCTCGACCTCGCCGCCCTTGCCCGGCACCTTCACCGCCGCGATCTCCCACGCGAAGCTGCCGTCGGTGTTGGCCGTGGCCGCGCGCCGCAGCGACTCGATCGCGTAGGCGTCCTGCGCCTCGCGCGTGAAGGCGTACTTGGCGGCGCAATCCTCCGCGAACACGCCCATCGCCTTGCCGCGCTCGTAGGCGTCTTCCAGCCCGTCGAGCGCCATGTGGTCGTACATCGTGGCGTGGCCGTAGCGGTAGCCCTGGCGGCCCTTGGGGATCAGGTAGGGCGCATTGCTCATGTTCTCCATGCCGCCGGCCACGACCACCTTCGCGCTGCCGGCGGTCAGCATGTCGTGCGCGAACATCATGGCGCGCATGCCGCTGCCGCACATCTTCGACAGCGTCACCGCGCCCGCGCTCTTGGGCAGGCCGGCGCCCAGCGCGGCCTGGCGCGCGGGTGCCTGGCCCTGGGCGGCCATCAGGCACTCGCCCATCAGCACCTCGTCGACCAGCTCGCCCTTCACTCCCGCGCGCTCCACGGCCGCCTTGATGGCCACCGCGCCCAGCTGCGGCGCGGACACGTTGGCAAAGTCGCCCAGCATTCCGCCCATGGGGGTGCGCGCGGCGCCGACGATGACGATGGGATCGTTCATGAGGTTTCTCCTTCAGGCTGCGGTCTTGAGTGGATCGGCCCCGTAGCGGCGCAAAAAGCGCACCGCCTGCGGGTACGGGTACACGTTCTCCAGGTGGCCGGCGGCGATGCGCTCCTTGCGGTGCTGCCAGAACTCCCGGGTCAGCAGGTCGGCGTGGTGCTTCATGAAGGCGGCGCGGATGCGCGCGTCGCCCAGCAGGAAGGGCCCGAACTGCTCGGGGAACACGTCGTTCTTGCCCACCGAGTACCAGGGCTCGCCCGACATCTCGTCTTCCTCGTTGCGCGGCGGCGGGATCTTGCGGAAGTTGCAGTCGGTCATGTACTCGATTTCGTCGTAGTCGTAGAAGACCACGCGCCGGGCGCGAGTCACGCCGAAGTTCTTGTAGAGCATGTCGCCGGGGAAGATGTTGGCCGCGGCGAGCTCCTTGATCGCGTTGCCGTACTCGGCCACGGCGTGCTCGAGCTCGGCGTCGGTGGCGTGCTGCAGGTAGATGTTCAGCGGCGTCATGCGCCGCTCGATGTACACGTGGCGGATGATCACCGACTCCGCGGTGATCTCCACCTGGCTGGGGCACATGGCCAGCAGCTCGCGGATCAGCTCGGCCGAGAACCGCGCGCGCGGCAGCGTCACGTGCGAGTACTCCCAGGTGTCGGCCATGCGGCCCACGCGGTCGTGCAGCTTCACGAGCTGGTACTTGCCCATGATCTGCTTGCGGTCCGTCTCCTTGGGGTAGGGGATGACGTCCTTGATCATCTTGAACACGTAGGGGTAGGACGCCAGCGTGAACACCACCATCACCAGGCCCTTGATGCCCGGCGCCACGATGAAGGGGTCGGTGCTGTGCTTCAACTGGTGCAGGAAGTCGCGGTAGAACAGCGTCTTGCCCTGCTTGGCCAGGCCCACCATGGTGTAGAGCTCGCTCGCCGGCTTGGCGGGCATGAGCGTGCGCAGGAAGCTCACGTAGGCGCTGGGCGCCTCCATGTCCACCAGGAAGTAGGCCCGCGTGAAGCTGAACAGGGTGCTGATGTGCTCGGGCGCGAGCAGCAGCGCGTCCAGGAAGAGCTGGCCGCGCGCGTTGCGCAGGATCGGCACCGCAAACGGCGTCATGCGCGTGCCGTTGATGAAGCGGCCGATGATGTAGGCGCCCTTGTTGCGGAAGAAGAGGCTCGAGAGCACCTGGATCTGGCAGTCGGGCTCCACGTCGAAGGGCTGCGCGAAGGCGCCGCGCGTGGCGCACACCGTGCGCAGCACCAGGCGCAGGTCGCGCTCGATGTCCACGAAGGGGCAGGCCAGCCCGAAGTCGATGATCACCTGCCGCAGCGTGCGCTTGAGCCCGGCCGTGGCCGGGTAGTAGCTGCGGTAGCTGGGCGGGTCGGAGTCCATGTAGTCGGTGGCCACGCCCGGCCGCACGAAGATGAAGGTGTTGCTGTAGTAGTCGCGGTGCAGCAGCTTGGTGCACACCGAGTTGAAGAAGGTCTCGGCGCACTCGGGCTGGCGGTGATCGGCCAGCAGCGCCACGTAGCGCGCCTTGACCTCCTGCCACAGCGCGTCGTGCTCGGCCTCGGTGAGCGAGGCGAGGTCGAAGTCGCGCTCCAGCCGGCCCACGGCCTCGAGCACGCGCTGGTCGTAGAAGTCGATGCGCCGCTTGGCCGACTCGCGCATCGCGTGCCAGTCGCCGTTCTCGAAGCGGCCCTTGGCCTGCTGCGCCACGTAGCGGAACAGCCGGTAGTGGCGATCGAAGCCCGCCAGGATCGCCGTGGCGATCTTGTCGGGCTGGGGCATCGAGTGGTCGAAGACCACGGCAGAGGGTTCGGCGCTCATCTCGGCTAGGGGTTCTGATGGCGGGGCGTGAGCGCCAGCCACACGGCCAGCGCCCCGAAGGCGCTGCCCAGCACCCAGCGCTGCAGACGCAGCCACAGCGGCCGGGTGGCAAAGAAGCTGGCCAGCGCCCCGGCCACCGTCACCAGTGTGCCGTCAACCACCACCGCCGAGACGATCTGGATCAGACCCAGCACCAGGCTTTGCGCCAGCACGGGCCCCGCGTCGGGCAGCACGAACTGCGGGAACAGCGACAGATAGAACAGCGCCACCTTGGGGTTCACCACCGCCGCCACGAAGGCCTGGCGCAGCAGCACGCCGTCGGGCACCGGGGCGAGCGGCTGGGGGGTGAAGCTCAAGCCGCCGCCGCGCAGCGTGTTGACCGCCAGGTACAGCAGGTAGGCCGCGCCGACGAGCTTGATCGCCTCGAAGGCCAGGGGCACCGCCATCAGCACCACGGTGATGCCCAGGGCGGCCAGCGTGGCGTGCAAGGCCTGGCCCGCCGCCACGCCCACCAGCGAGAAGTAGCCCGCGCGCCGCCCCTGCGTGAGCGTGCGCGAGATCAGATACAGCCACACCGGCCCCGGCGTGAGCGCGAGCAGCAGGGCCGCCACCAGGAACAGGCCCAGCCGGTCCAGCCCCAGCCCGAAGATGGTCACCGCGTCCACTCGTAGCCCCACTCTTCCAGGTCGACGCCGCAGTGGTGCGCCGTGCCGCTCGCCACGCGCCGCCACCCGAAGGCGTCGTAGAGCCGGCAGGCGGCGTCGAGCTCGGGCAGGGTGTGCAGCACCACGCGATCGTGCCGCGCGCGGCAGAAGTCCATCGCCACCTGCATCAGCTTGCGGCCCCAGCCCTGGCCGCGCAGCGCGTCGCTCACGATGAACCAGCGCAGCTCGGGCACGCCCTCGCCCGCGTCGTGATCCACCACGATGCTGCCCTGCACCGCGCCGCCGTGCACCAGCAGCCAGGCGCCGTCGAGCGCCGGGTCGTAGCGGCCCAGAAAGCCCGCGATGTCGCTCATGCGCTGCGCCTCGAAGCGCGCGTCGAAGCCCAGCAGGTGCGCGTAGTGCATGCACTGCAGCGCGGCGCTGGCCGCCATGCCGCCGGCCAGCAGCACCGGCAGGATGCGCGGCTCGGCCGGCGCCAGCGCCCGCTCGCGCGGCCACACCAGCTCGAAGCGCTCCAGGTCCACGAGCATGGATTCATCGAACTCGCGGCCGAGCCCGGCCAGCTCGCGCGTGAAGAAGCGCCGGTGCCCGGCCTTCCAGTCGGCCAGCGTGCGGTCGCCCTCGCCCTCGTCCCAGGCAAAGTCGGCGTCGACCTCGGCAAACGGCCGCTGCTCCAGGCGCGTGGTGCGGATCACGCCGCGCGGCGTGCCGTCGGCCTCGGTGATCACCGAATAGCCGTCGGCCACCGGCTTGACGTCGGGCATCTGGCTGTTGAATTCCGACAAGCCCGCCGTGGCGCGCTTGGGGCCGTGCAGCACCAGCTCGGCCAGCTCGTGCGCGAGCTCGGCCGAATCACCGAAGTACCAGGCCTGGTAGGGCGTGTCGGGCGGCAGGCTGGCGGCGCGGCAGAACTGCGCCCACATGGTCGCCACCGCGCCGCTCTTGGGCACGGAGTTGTCGGGCAGGGGCGCGTCGTTCATGGCGGGCGTGGCTCTAGCGGGCAGGGGTTCGATCGCGCCTACATCGTCTCGGCAAACAATTCGCGGCCGATCAGCATGCGGCGCACTTCGCTGGTGCCGGCGCCGATCTCGTAGAGCTTGGCGTCGCGCCACAGGCGGCCGGTGGAGTAGTCGTTGATGTAGCCGTTGCCGCCCAGGGCCTGGATCGCCTCGCCCGCCATCCAGGTGGCCTTCTCGGCGGCGTAGAGGATGGCGCCGGCGGCGTCCTTGC
>DAOTEJ010000129.1:0-4861 GCA_035454085.1 Burkholderiaceae bacterium
GCGCTGCTGTGGGGCGTGACGCACGCGCCCGGCGCGCCCTACAACGTGCGCGAGCTGCTGCGCCCCGGCTGGGGCCTCGTGAGCGTGCTGCTGCTCGCTGCGGCGCTGACGATGATCGCGGGCTTCGGGGCGGCGGCCGAGCGCGCGATGGCGGGCAGGCCGCCGGGCGAGGCGCTGTGGCGCTGGCCGCTGCTGCTCGTGGCGTGGGCGCTGGCCAGTGCCGCGCTGGTGATGGCGGCAGTGCCCGCCGAGGCGGTGGACGACGTGGTGGGCTCGCCCGTGCTGGGCTGGCCGCTGCGCCTGGAGCACGCCCTGCGGCTGGCGGTGCTGACGGGCCTGGTGGCGTGGCTGATCTTCGGCGGCCAATTGCCGTGGCGGCCGCGCGGTGGCCGTGGGGCGCGGCTCGCGGCCTGGGCCTTGCTCAGTGGCGTGGTCTTGCCGCTGGCCTACTGGGTCGTGGTGAGCCAGGCGGCTACCGACAACCTCACGGAGTTGATCGCCGACGACGCGAGCCCGCTGGCGGCGACGGCACTGGCCGGCGCGCTGTGGTGGGCGGGTTTCGTGGGCGCGGCGCTGGTGTGGCTGGCCCGGCGCGCGCGACTCGCTTCAGGCGCGGCGGGTTCGGCCGGCCTTGCAGCCGGGTGGCCCGCGGCCGTGGCGGGCATGGCCGGGCTCGTGGTGGTGGGCGTGGCCGTGGGCTACGGGCTGGCGCAGGCGGGCACGGAGCCGGTGCTCGTCAAGTACGAGCGGGCGTTCTCGGCCCTGCAGTTCCTGCTGGGGACCGACCGCGCGCATCCGCCCGGCCCGGCGGCGCTGATGCTGCGATTTGCGCTCGTTTACTGCGGTTTGATGGCCCTGGCCGCGTGGAGCGCGGCCGGCGGACTGGGCGCGCGGGGCCGAGAAGCCGCGCCGCAGTCAGCGCCGCGAGGCCGCTGAGGCGCGCTCAGTTTGGGCAAGCGCAGGCGTGAATCCACGTCATGCCGCGAGGCACGCCGCACCTCTGGCCCGTTCTGCGGCTACAGTCGCCTCCCCGTTACGAAATGCAGACAAGCCCCGACGAGGTCGGGGCTACCGTCCCTCTCCCGCCTTTGCGGGGCACCGGCCGGCTGATCCAGGCGAACGAACCCGAGGTTCTGACATCGGGGCGTCAAGCACCCTGGGCACAGTGAGCGGCATTCGATCAACGAGGAGTGGAGGCAGAGCGTGGTCAGGCTGTTCAGGCACCACATCGCGGTTGGTTCGCTGATGCAGTTGATGGCGGACGCAGTTCTGTTCTTCCTGGCGGTGCTGCTGGCGGTCTTCGTGCAGGAGCGCAGCGACCAGGAAACGCGTCTGGGCGTGCTGCTGCCGGCGGTGAGCTTTGCCATCGTGATGGTGCTGATCAACACCGCCTTCGGGCTGTACAGCCGGCGCGAGCAGACCAACTTTGCCGGGATGATCGGCCGCTCGATGCTCTCGATGGCCATCGGCGTGCCCCTGGCCTACCTGATCTTCGCGGTGATGCCCAACGGGCTGCAGGCGCAGGCGGCGATCGGCTACATGCTGCTGTACGCACTGGCCGGGCTGATCCTGATCCGCCAGGCCACCTATTCGGCCCGCGCCACGCGCATGGGCGCGCGCAAGGTGCTGATCGTGGGCGTGGGCACCGAGGCGCGCGAGGTGGAGCAGGCGCTGACGAGCTCGTGCTTCCCGCACTTCGAGGTGGTGGGCTTCTATCCGGCGGGCAAGGCCGACTTCGAATCCGTGGCGCGCGACCGGCAGCTGCCGGCCGCCAGCCGCATCACCGACATCGTCGAGCGCCTGCAGGTGCGCGAGGTGATCGTGGCCCTGTGGGACCAGCGCGGCGGCAAGCTGCCGATGGACGATCTGCTCGAGTGCCGCGTGCGCGGCGTGCCGGTGACCGACCTGGCGGTGTTCTACGAGCGCACCCGCGGCGAGGTGCCGATCGCCTCGCTCAAGGCGAGCCATCTGGTCTACGGCGACGGCTTTGCGCAGGACATGGGCCGGCGCGTGGTCAAGCGCGCCTTCGACTTCGTGGCGGCGGCGGGCCTGTTCGTGCTCACCCTGCCGATCATGGCCGTGGCCGCGATCGCGGTGCGCCTGGAAAGCCCGGGCCCGGTGATCTTCCGCCAGGAGCGCGTGGGCCGTGGCGGGCGCAGCTTCGAGTGCCTGAAGTTCCGCTCGATGCGTGCCGACGCCGAGGCCGACGGCGTGGCGCGCTGGGCCACCAAGGGCGATGCGCGCATCACCCGCGTGGGCCAGTTCATGCGCAAGACGCGTATCGACGAGCTGCCGCAGCTCATCAACGTGCTGCGCGGCGAGATGAGCTTCGTGGGTCCGCGCCCGGAGCGGCCCGTGTTCGTGGAGCAGCTGCGCGAGAAGGTGCCCTTCTACGAAGTGCGCCACAGCGTGAAGCCGGGCCTCACCGGCTGGGCCCAGGTGCGCTACTCGTACGGCGCGACCGTCGAGGACGCGTGCCGCAAGCTGCAGTTCGACCTCTACTACGTCAAGAACAACTCGCTGCTGCTCGATATCCTGATCCTGCTCGAGACGGTACGCGTGGTTCTGTTCCGCGAAGGCGCCCACTGACGCCGGCTCGGGCGCGGTGCGGGCGCGCCCTGCGGCGCGCCTGTCCCGAAGCCGCGTGACGCGATTGAGACGCTTTGACGCGTGCGCCCCTGGCGCCTCTGCCTACAATGCTTGTCGGAATCCTTGACACTGCATGGACCCCTCAGTGACGGGCGACTGGTTTCTCAATCCGGCAATCTGGTCTTACGGCCTGGCCACCGCGGCGTTCGCGATCTTCGCGGTGCAGTTGTCGGTGGGCTGGCGCGGCGGTGGCGCGGCGTTCTTCCTGCTGGCGGCCATCCTGCTCGCGGCCTTCTGGGCGGGCGCCTCGACCGCCTTCGCTTACGCGCCCAGCGTGCCCATGTGGCTGTCGGCGCGCATCTTCGACGAGCTGCGCATCGTCGCCCTGCTGGTGTTCATGACCCTGCTGCTGCGCCCCGCGCCTGCGCCGGGCCAGCGCAGCGCGCGGCCCGCATGGTCGGTGCTGGCGGTGGTCCTGGTGCTGGGCGTGAGCTCGATGGTGATCCCCGAGCCGCCTCCCGGTCTGGCGACACAGGGCTCCTACGGGGTGGTGGCCTTCAGCCTGATGCTGGCGCAGTGCGTGCTCGGCCTGCTGCTGGTAGAGCAGATCTACCGCGGCACGCCCGATTCACGGCGCTGGAACGTGCGCCCGCTGTGCGTGGGCCTGGCGGGCGTGTTCGCCTACGACCTCGTGCTGTATGCCGACGCGGTGCTGTTCCGGGTGATCGACCCGTCGTTCTGGTCGGCGCGCGGCATCGCGCACGCGCTCGTGATCCCCTTCCTGGGAATCGCCGCCTCGCGCAACCGCCAGTGGGACCTCGAGGTAACGGTGTCGCGCGGCGTGCTCACGAGCTCGAGCGCTCTGCTCGGCGTCGGCCTGTACCTGCTGCTGATTGCCGGCGCGGGCTACTACGTGCGCGTTTTCGGCGGCGAGTGGGGCAAGACGCTGGCCGTGGTGCTGGTGTTCGGCGCGGCGCTCTTCCTCGCCTTCGTGGCGATCTCGGAGACCTTCCGCGCCAAGCTGCGCGTGGTGGTGGCCAAGAACTTCTTTGCCTACCGCTACGACTACCGCGAGGAGTGGCTGCGCTTCACGCGCACCCTGGCCGGGACAGGGCAGGACGAGTCGGTGCAATTGCGGGTGATCCGGGCGCTGGGCGGGCTGGTGGAGAGCACGGGTGGAACGCTCTTCGTGCGTCGCGAGGACGGCACCTACTGCGATGTGGCGCGCACCGTGGGGGCGCCGATCGAGCAGACCGAGTCGGCGGACTCGGGCTTCGTGCACTTCCTGGCCTCCAGCGGCTGGGTGCTCGACATCGCCGACGCGCGCGCCGAGCCGGCGAAGTATCCGGGGCTCACCCTGCCGGCCTGGCTCGACGAGATCCAACACCCCTGGCTCGTGGTGCCCTTGCTCACCAGCGAGGATCTGGTGGGCTTCGTGGTGCTGCAGCGGCCGCGGGTGAACATCGATCCCAACTGGGAAGTGTGGGACCTGCTCAAGACCGCAGGCAGCCAGGCGGCGAGCTACCTCGCGCTCTACCAGGCCACCGATGCGCTGCTCGAGGCGCGCAAGTTCGACGCGTTCAACCGCATGTCGGCCTTCGTGGTGCACGACCTCAAGAACCTGATCGCGCAGATGCAGCTGATGCTGCGCAACGCCGAGCGCCATGCGGCCAACCCGGACTTCCAGCGCGACATGCTGCGCACCGTGGAGCACGTGGTGGGACGCATGAACCTGCTGATGATGCAGCTGCGCTCGGGCGACCGACCGATCGACAGCCCGCGCCCGGTGGACCTTCTGGCCCTGGTGCGCCAGGTGCAGCAGACCCGCACGGCGCAGCCCGAGGCGGTGCAGGTGGGCGCCGGCGTATCGGTGTGGGCGCTGGGGCACGAGGATCGCCTCGAGCGTGTGATCGGCCACCTGGTGCAGAACGGCATCGACGCGGCGAGCACGGCGCCCAAGGTGGTGGTGCGTACCTACCGGGACGGCAGCTACGCGGTGATCGAGATAGCGGACAACGGCATGGGCATGACCCAGGAATTCATCCAGACGCAGCTCTTCAAGCCCTTCAACACGACCAAGACGAAGGGCATGGGCATCGGCGCCTACGAGAGCCACCAGTACGTGAGCTCGCTGGGCGGGCGCATCGGGGTGGAGAGCACCCCGGGCGTGGGCACGACGCTGCGCGTGTTCCTGCCCGCGGCCCCGCCGCAGGGCGGGCTGCGTTCCGTGGAGGCCGCGGCATGAGCGCGCCGGGCCGCCCCAAGCGCGAAT
>DAOTEJ010000130.1:0-4803 GCA_035454085.1 Burkholderiaceae bacterium
CCGCCACGGCCGCGCCCTGCCGGTCCTGATCGTCCTTGCCCTCGTGGTCGTCGCCATCCTGGCCGGCACCGCCTACTTCCTCGCGCCGCGCTTCGAGTCGGCGCCGCCGCAGATCACGCTGACCCCCGAGGCCAAGGCCATCGGCCTCGCGCCCATCGAGGTGCGGCTGGCCGACGCGGGCGCCGGCCTCAAGTCGTACAAGCTCACGCTCACCCAAGGCGGCACGGAGCACGCGCTCGCCGCGGAGCAACTGGCCAAGCCCGTGGCCGAGAAGTCGATCACCATCGCGCCCGGCAAGGTGCAGGGCCTCAAGGAAGGGCCGGCCACCCTGCGCATCAGCGCACGCGACGCTTCGCTCGCCGGCTTCTTCAAGGGCAACGAGGCCGTGCTCGAGCGGCAACTGGCCATCGACCTGACGCCCCCCGTGCTGGAACTCGTCGCCGACGACCGCTACGTCAACTTTGGCGGCGCGGGTGCCCTGGTCTACAAGGCCTCGCCCGACACCGTGGCCAGCGGCGTGAAGTTCGGCGACCAGGTCTTCCCCGGCTACGCGGGCCAGGTCAAGGGCCATCCCGACTACTACATCGCGCTCTTCGCCCACCCCTACAACGTGCCCGCCAACGCGCGCCCCACCCTGTTCGCCACCGACGCTGCGGGCAACACGCGCGAGATGCGCGTGGCCTACGAACTGAAGGACGTGCGTTACCGCAAGAGCACCATCGCGCTGTCGGACGCCTTCCTGCAGAACAAGGTGGCACCGCTGCTCGCCGACCCCGCCAAGCGCCAGGGCTCGCCCCAGGAGGTGTTCACCGCCGTGAACAAGGACCTGCGCAAGGACAACGAAGCGCGCATCACGGCCGTGACCTCCAAGGGCACCGCCACGCGCCAGTGGGACGGCGCGTTCGCCCAGCTGTCCAACTCCAAGGTCGAAGCCAACTTCGCCGACGAGCGCACCTACACCTACAACGGCGCACCGATCAACACCGCCTACCACGTGGGCTACGACCTCTCGGTGACCAAGCAGATCCCCATCGAGGCGGCCAACGCCGGCACGGTGGTGTTCACCGGCGACCTGGGCATCTACGGAAACACCGTGATCCTCGATCACGGCCTGGGCCTGTTCACGCTCTACAGTCACTTGAGCTCGATCGACGTGAAGGACGGCCAGGCCGTCACCAAGCGCCAGATCATCGCCAAGTCGGGCGAGACTGGCCTGGCCGCCGGCGACCACCTGCACTACGGCGTCTACCTGGCTGGCGTACCCGTGCTGCCGGTCGAGTGGTGGGACCAGAAGTGGATCGACGACAACCTCGCGCCCAAGCTCGAGGGCCGCAGCGGGCAAGAGATCGCCGAGGCCCAGTCCCCCCGCAAGGCCAAGGCCGCGGCGCACAAGCCGGCGGCCAAGCGCAAGCGCTAGGTCACCCGCGCGCGCGACGAGCCGCGCAGCGCCGGCACAGACAGCCGCACCGCGGCCGATACGCGCCCCGTGCCCGTGCGATACCAGCCCGGCTCGGCGGGCAGGGTGGCTTCGGCGTTGCCGTCGCCGCCGGCCAGCGTGCGAAAGCGGTCGGTCACGAAGTCCACGAAGGGCCGCACGCGCGGATTACGTCGGAAGCTCGGCCGGTAGAACAGGCTGATGGGCGGCGGATCGCCCATCTCCCACTCGGTGAGCGCGGCCACCAGGCGACCGTCGCGGCTAGGGTCGCGCAAGGTGAGGCTCATCAGCCGCGCCACGCCCAGACCGGCGAGCGCCGCATCGACGATCACATTGCGGTCGTCGCTGATCAGGTTGCCCTTGACCGTCACCGTCTCGGTCTGCGCTCCTTTCGAGAGCTGCCACAGGTCGAGCACCGTGCCTTCGGGGTTGCGCATCAGCAGGCAGTTGTGGCGCTGCAGCTCGCGCGGGTGACGCGGCATGCCGTGCGCCGCCCAGTACGCCGGAGACGCCGTCACAAAGGTGCGAGTGCGCGCCAGGCAGCGGTGCACCAGACCCGTGGCCAGCGGCCAGCCCAGCACGATGCACAGGTCCACGCCGCGGGCCTCCGCGTCCGCCAGGCGCGTCATCACCCGGAAGTCCACTTCGATGTCCGGATACGCCGTCAGGAACGCCGGCAGGGCGGGCAGCAGCCAGCTCTGGATCAGAAAGCCCGGCGCCCCCACAACGAGGGTTCCGCGCGGACGCCCCCCACCGCGCGCCAGGACGGCGTCGGCGTTGGCCAGCTGGTCGAGCAGCGGCCGGCACGCGTCCAGGTAGGCGCGCCCGTCCGCGGTGAGCACCAGCCCGCGCGAGCTGCGCTCCACGAGCGTGGTGCCGAGCGCGCGCTCGAGCGCCGTCACCATCTTGCCCACCGCCGGGACGCTCACCTCCAGCCGGCGCGCCGCGGCCGAAAGACTGCGCTCCTCCGCCGCGGCGACGAAGCATTGCAAGGCGCGCAGCTTGTCCATGTCCACTCTCCGCTAGGCTGGAGCGTGAACCGTTGGTTAACGCTCGTTTGATCGGCTGGAATCTTCCGCCCGCGGCGCCCTGCCGTCTAGATTGCGCGCCATCGACAAGCACGGGAGCGAATCAAGATGAACACGTTGAACAAGTCCTTTCTGCTGGGCATCGCCGCGGCGCTCGCGGCCACGCTCACTGCGGCGCACGCAGCCTGGCCCGAGCGGCCCGTGAAGATCGTCGTGCCCTTTCCGGCGGGCGGCGCCTCGGACCTCACGGCGCGCGCGGTCGGCCAGACCCTGTCCAGGCAGCTCGGGCAGCCCGTGCTGATCGAGAACCGCCCCGGCGCCAGCGGCGGCGTGGCGGCCCAGGCGGTGATGAGCGCGCCGGCCGACGGCTACACGCTGCTGTGGGGCTCGGCCTCGATGGTGGCCCTGCCCTATGTGCTCAAGAAGCCTCCTTACGCCTCGATGACCGACCTGGCGCCCGTGGCCGCCGTGGGCCGCTTGCCGTTCTGCCTGTTCGTGCACTCCTCGGTGAACGCCTCGAGCCTCGCACAGTTCACCGCGCAGGCGCGCCAGAGCCCGGGCAAGCTCAACTTCGCCACCGGCTCGCTGAGCGAGCACATCGCGGCCACACGACTCAACGCTGCGAGCGGCGCGCAGATGCAGCATGTGCCCTACAAGGGCGGCGCGCAGCTGATGCCCGACCTTGCCGAGGGGCGCGTGCAGGTCAACATCGGCCCCTGCTCGACCGGGATGGCGTTCGTGAAGGCGGGCAAGTTGCGCGTGCTCGCCACGCTGCTGCCCACCCGTTCTGCCCTGTTGCCCGAGGTGCCGACGGCGGCGGAGGCCGGCATGCCCGAGCTGGTCGTGCCCACCTGGCAGGCGTTGCTCGCGCCGCCGCGTACCTCGCCCGAGGTGATCGAGCGCATGGCCAGCGAGGTCCAGGCCGCGCTGAAGGACCCCGAGACCCTGGCGCAGCTCGAGCGCCTGGGCGTGCAGCCGGACTGGGCCGGGCCGGCCGCGCTCGGCGCACGCATCCGCCAGGAGGCACCGCAATGGGAGCGCTTCGTGCGCCAGAGCGGTATCGAGGCCGAGTGAAGCCGGCCAGCGAACAAGCCTCGCGCGCCGCCCGGCTGCTGGAGCTGGTCGGCGCCAACTGGACCACGCAGGCGATAGGCGCTGCCGTGTCGCTCGGGCTGGTCGATGAACTGGCCCGACAAGCGTGCGCAACCAGCACGCTGGCGCTGCGCGCCGACTGCGACCCCGGGTCCGTGCTGCGCCTGCTGCGCGCCTTGGCCGGCATCGACATCGTGGAGCGCCACCCCGACGGCCGCTGGGCCCTCACCCCCATGGGCGAGCTGCTGCAAGCGGATGTACCCGGCAGCGTGCGCGACTGGGCCCTGTGGTGCAGCGGGCCGCAGTGGGCTCTGTGGGGCGACCTGGCGACGAGCGTGCGCACCGGACGCAGCGCCCGGGCGCGTACCGGGATGGCGCCGGGCTACGCACACCTCGAGGACGACGCCGCCGCGGCCCGGGTATTTCACGGCGCCATGGCCGGCCTGAGCGGCCGCATTGGACGAGCCATCGCCGGCGCCGTCGACTGGAGCCGCAGCGCCCGGGTGGTGGACATAGGCGGCGGCTACGGCGAGTTGGTGGCAGAGATCCTGATCGCCCACCCCCACCTGCAGGGCCTGATCCTCGACCTGGCCCACGCCACGACGCACGCCGCCGAGCGCCTCGCAAGCCGGGGCCTGGACACTCGCTGCGCGGTCGTCGCGGGCAGCTTCTTCGACGAGCTGCCGCCCGAGGCGGACACCTATCTGCTCAAGAGCATCCTGCACAACTGGGACGACGGCGACGCCCTGCGCATCCTGCAGCGCTGTCGCGCGGCCATGAACCCGAAGTCGCGTCTGCTGCTGATCGAGCGGGTCATGCCCGAGCAGCCCGCGCGCCAGCGCCGCGGCCGAGCCATCCTGCGCAGCGACCTGAACATGCTGGTGAGCCTGGGTGGCCGCGAGCGGACCGTGGAGGAGTTCGCCAGACTGGCCAACCAGGCGGGGCTGGACCGGCCCCGGCGCAAGGCGGCCGCGCTCGACTTCAGCGTGCTGGAGCTGCGGCCCAAGCTGCCCCGGTAGTTGGTCCGTAAGCCGGCTACTGCCTCACGGCCAATCGCTCTAGCATGGCGTCACTTCCACGCCCGGCCGCACATCGCCAAAGAAGCGCCGCGCCGCCGTGCTACCCCTGATGCGCGCGCCGTCTCCCACTCCGCCCCGACCATGCCCCGCTTTGCCGCCAACCTGAGCTTCCTCTACGGGGAGTTCGACTTCCTGGACCGCTTCGCCGCCGCCGCGGCCGACGGCTTCC
>DAOTEJ010000131.1:0-4782 GCA_035454085.1 Burkholderiaceae bacterium
GCTGCGCTACAAGGCGCGCGCCACCATCGCCACGGTGAGTACCAAGGTCACGAGGTAGAGCATCGACAGGGCGCGGGCTATGAGCGGCGAGGCCAGCCCGAGGCGGAAGTAGTCGATGATTCCGCCGGGGCCGGAGTAGCGCGCTCCCAGGCGTGCGTACGAGTAGCCCGAGAAGATCGCCACCACCCCGCCGATTGCGAAGGCGACCCAGGTCTCGCCGCGCACCAGCAGGGCCACCTGCCCCAGCAGGGCGAACACTCCCGCGCCGATCATCGAGCCGATGCCCAGGGCCGCCACGCTCCAGACGTTCATGGCCTTGGCGCCGGGCACACCGGGCGCGGGGCAATCCTGAGGACCGGCGGAGTTGCTCATGACCTTGCCCGCTAGGCGCCCGGCACGCGATACAGGCTGACGCCCAGCGCCTGTGCCACCGCGGCGACCATCTTCTGGCCGCGCACGCTATTGCCCACCGCGTCGAGCGGCGGCGAGAAGCCCGCGATCGCCATCACCCCGGGCACCACGGCGAGGATGCCGCCGCCCACTCCGCTCTTGCCCGGCAGCCCCACCGTGTAGGCCCAGTCGCCCGAGCTGGTGTACAGGCCCTCCATGGTCATCTCGGCCAGGATGTGCGGGACGTTCGTCGCCGTCAGCACGCGCTTGCCGCTCACCGGATTGACGCCGCCCGCTGCCAGCGTGGCGCCCATGGTGGCGAGGTCCACCGTGCTGATCAGGGTGGAGCACTGCCGGGTGTAGACGTCGCAGGCTTCCATCGGATCGCAGTACATGGTTCCCGCGGAATAGAGCAGCCAGGCGATCGCACGGTTGTGGAAGTTGGTGGTCTGCTCAGACCGGTTGACCTCGTCCGAAAGCTGCACCGCGCGCCCTGCGAGCTTGCCTTGCATCTCGAGGATGCGGGCCCAGCGGTCCTCGCGGCTGGCCGCCTTGATCAGGCTCACGGTCGACATCGCGCCGGCGTTGACCAGCGGCGACAGCGGCCGGCCGCCGTGCAGTTCGAGCGCCATCACCGAGTTGAAGGGCAGGCCGGTGGGATCGGCGCCGATCTTCGCGCGCACCTCGTCCGGGCCGGCGTCCTCGAGTGCCAGCGCAAGGGTGAAGACCTTGGAGATCGACTCGATGGCGAAGGCGTAGTCGGCATCGCCCGCCTTGACCACGGTGCCATCCACCGTCACGGCGGCGAGCCCGGCAAGCGCCGACGGAACGCCGGCCAGATAGGGGATGTAGTTCGCGTTGGCGCCGCCGGCGATGGTGGCGTACTTGGCGTGCGCGTCGTTCACGGCGCGTCCGAGCGCCTGCAGGTCGACGGTCATGAAGCCTCCGATGGATTCGAATGCGACGGGGCCGCCGGCAGGCGGCCCCGCGTCAAGAGCGACTCAGGGCTTCGTGGCGGCTGCCTTTGCCGCCTGGGCCGTCACCGCGGCCGTGTGCGTGCTCGAAGTCGTCGGGATGCCAGGATGGCCGCCTTCGGCCTCCCAGGTGAAGGGCGCGAAGTCGCTCTGTGGGTCGCGCCAGTGCGGCTTGCGTACCGCGTAGATCACCAGCGGCAGGACCACGAAGACCACTGTCAGGCCGATCAGGATGCCGACGAAGGTCCAGGGGCTGCCCACCGAGATCTGGCCTGGTGGCACGAAGGACAGCACAAAGGCCAGCAGCGAGCCGACAAAGCCCGCACCGCCGATCAGCCACATGCCGGCGTCGCCGCCGGGGATGCGGTAGGGGCGCGGTCGGTTCGGCTGGCTGTAGCGCAGGTAGATGGCGGCGGCGAACATCAGCAGGTACATGATCAGGTAGAGGATCACGGTGAGCTGGCTCAGGATCTGATAGGCCGCCTGCACCGACGGCAACACCACGAACAGGATCGCCAGCACCGTGACGATGCCGGCCTGCAGCAGCAGGATGTTGGTGGCCATGCCGTTCTTGTTGGTCTTCTGCCACCACAGCGGCATGTAGCCGGCCTTGGCCACCACCAGCAGGCCCGTGGACGGCCCCGCGACCCAGGTCACGACACCGGCCAGCACGCCCACCGCGAGCGCGATGGCGACGACCGGCGCCAGCCAGCCCAGCCCGGCCCACTTGAACATGTCGCCGTAGGCCACCAGCAGGCTTTGCGTCAGGTTGATGTCGGCCTGCGGGATGATGAAGGCGATGGCCAAGGTGCCCAGCACGAAGATCGCCACGGTCATCACTGCGGCGACCAAGATGGCGATCGGATAGTTGCGCGAGGGGTTGTCGACCTCCTTCACGTGGATCGCGTTCATCTCCATGCCGGCGTAGAAGAGGAAGATGCTGGCCGCCAGCACGACGTTGTTGAAGTTCGTGAAGTCGGGGATCACCTTGCTCCACTCAAGATCGATCTGCGGCTTGCCGCCGCCCATCAGGTAGGCGAAGCCCAGCACGATGAGGATGGCCGCCGGAATGATGGTGCCGACGATGCCGCCCCACTTGGAGACCTTTGCAAAGGCCTGTACGCCGCGGAAGGCGATGAAGGTGGCGAGCCAGTACACGGCCAGCACGATGGCCAGCACGAACATATTGTTGCTCGACAACGCCTGATCCCATCTCTGGTCAGGGCCGATGAAGGCCAGCGACACGGCGGCGAAGGTCAGTGCCGTGGGGAACCACACGGTGACCTCGATCCACAGCATGAACATCGCCAGAAAGGCCCAGCGCGGCCCGAAGGCCTCGCCCACCCAGCGGAACACGCCGCCCTTCTCGGGCCAGCCGGTGGCGAGCTCCGCGGCCACCAGTGACACCGGGATCAGGAAGAAGACCGCGGCAAACAGGTAATAGAAGATCGACGACAGGCCGTACTCGGCCTCGGCCGGCAGGCCGCGCAGGCTGACCACCGCGACCACGTTCATGATCGCCAGCGTGATGATGCCGAGCTTGGCGGCATTGGCCGCGCCGGCGGGCTTGCTTGAAGCAGGGGTGGACATGACGACTCCCAGGGTTCGGGCGGGGCCGCGTCGCGCGCGGCCCCGCGCTCATCGGATCAGGTGTGGTGGAAGCCCGCCGCGGAGGCCGCGCCAGCGATGGTGGGATGGGCCTTGAGGTAGGCGAGCGCCGCCTTGAAGTCCTGCATGAACAGGTGCGCGAAGTCCATCTCGAAGCCGCGGCGGCACATGATGCGCATCACCACCACGTCCGCAGCGCCACCGTTGAGGGCGAATGCCGGCACCTGCCAGCCGCGCAGCCGCAAGCGCTCCGAGAGGTCGTACAGCGTGTAGCCCGGGTTGGCGCCGGACTTGATGCGGAAGCAGATCGCGGGAATGCCGGTCTTGGGGTCGCCGGTGCAGATGAACTCGTAGGGCCCGAGCGGCGCGACCTCCTTGGCCAAGTAGCCCGCCACCTGGTAGGCGGCGCTCTGCACCTTGGTGTAGCCCTCGCGGCCCAGTCGCAGGAATTCGTAGTACTGCGCGATGACCTGCCCGGCCGGGCGCGAGAAGTTGATCGCGAAGGTGCCCACCGAGCCGCCCAGGTAGTCGACCTTGAACACCAGATCGTCGGGCAAGGCAGCGGCGTCGCGCCAGATCACCCAGCCGCAGCCCAGAGGTGCGAGACCGTACTTGTGGCCCGAGCTGCTGATCGACTTGACGCGCGGCAGGCGGAAATCCCACACGATCTCGGGCGCCGTGAAGGGCGCGAGGAAGCCGCCGCTCGCCGCGTCGATGTGCATGTCGATGTCCAGACCCTTGGACTTGTGCAACTGGTCGAGCGCGTCGTGCAGCGGCAGCGGCAGCTCGTAGTGGCCGGTGTAAGTCACGCCGAAGGTCGGCACCACGCCGATGGTGTTCTCGTCGCAGGCGGCGAGCATGCGCTCCGGGTCCATCGAGAGCTTGCCGGGCTCCATCGGGATCTCGCGGATCTCGACGTCCCAGTAACGCGCGAACTTGTGCCAGCACACCTGCACCGGCCCGCACACGAAGTTGGGCTTGTCGGTGGACTTGCCCTGCGCCTTGCGCTTGGCGCGCCAGCGCCACTTCATGGCCATGCCGCCCAGCATGCAGGCCTCGGAGGAGCCGATGGTGTTGGTGCCGGTCGCCTGCCCGCTGGCCGGCTTGGGCGCGTTCCACAGGTCGGCCACCATGTTCACGCAGCGCATGTCGATCGCGGCCGACTGCGGATACTCCTCCTTGTCGATCCAGTTCTTGTTGATCGCCTGGTCCATCAGCTTGTGGACGTTCTCGTCGTCCCAGGTCTGGCAGAAGGTGGCCAGGTTCTGGCGCGCATTGCCGTCGAGGAAGAGCTCGTCGCTGATGATCTGGTAGGCCACGTCGGCACGCATTTCCTGCGCGGGGAAGACCTTGGATTCAGCCACCCGGGACATGGCCTCGGAGCCGAAGCGGGAGTCGAGTGGCGAGGGATTCGATGTGCTCATGACAGAAGTTCCTGTGTGAGGACTGCGCCCGAGGAGGGGGCGAGGGGCGAGCGCCGAGACGTACGAAGTCGCAGCGCTCGCATAGGCGGACTGTGAGGAAGCAAACTGATGCTGAGGCCCTGGACCCCGCGCGGCAAACCGGTGATTGCCAATTCGGGTCAGTGGCTCACGTGGCTGGCGTCACGCGTGCCGGGCCTGCGCGGATGGTCCCCTGGCTTCGCGAAAGGCCCTGGTGTGAGCCGGGTCAGCCGCCTGGGGCGCACGACCCGTGGGCGTGGGACGGAGCGGCGGCAAGCTGCCGGCAAGCCCGGGCCACGATCGCCCGGGGCGTGTCAGCCTGCCGCGATGAGGGCGCGCGCCTGCTCGTGGGTCGCCAGGAAGTCGGC
>DAOTEJ010000132.1:0-4765 GCA_035454085.1 Burkholderiaceae bacterium
CGTCGACCACCGGCGCGCCGTGGAAGGGCGAGGCCGTGATGGCCGTCGGGTTGGGCGCGGCGTCGGTCACCAGCTGGTGCGAGCCGCCATAAGGTGCTGAGGCGCCGTCCACCGTGGCGGGGCTGCCAAAGGCGCCCAGGCCCAGCGCCTGCCAGATCGTGCTGGCCGTGGCGTAGGTCACCAGCGGGTCCTGCAGGTGCGTGAAGCCGAACTGCCGCGCCGCGGGCGTGATGCCCGGCTCCAGCACCCAGCGCGCGGGCTCGCGACGGGTGCGGTCCCAGTCGCCCGGCGACGAAAAGTAGATCGCCCGGTCCACGCCGTGGCGCTTGGCGATGTAGCCCGCGTGCCCCCCGCCTTGCGAGTGCCCGGCGACCCGGATGCGCGACCAGTCCGGCTGTCCGCCCGCCAGGTACTGGCCCCAGCCCTCTGCCGGGAACTGGGCGTGCAGGGCCGACAGCAGCCGCGCCAGCCGGCTGGCGATGCTCTCGGGCGTGCTCACGCTCACCAGCGGGCTGAGGTCCTCGCCCGTGAGGATCTCGCCGCGCACCCGGCCGTGGCAGTCGGGGTCGGCGCTGCCGCTGCACAGCTCGCCCACCGCCTCGGCGTTGGGGTAGTTCAGGCCGATCGCATGCAGGCCCTGTGCCGCGCCGCTGCGCACGATCAGCCGGTACACCGCCGGCGTCGCGCCGGTGCCGGGCAGGAACACGAGCAGCCGGCCGCGCGCCGTGGCCGTGGGCGAGGGGTTGATCGCGAGGTGAGGCTCGAGCGCCGTGCGGATCGCCGGGTCGGTGGCCGCGGGGGCGATCTCGCGCTCGACCATGGCGGGCGCCGCGGGGGTGGGTGGCGTCACCACCACCAGGGACGGATTGCCCACCGGCGATCCCGCCGGGGCCGCGCCCTGGATCGACACGACGCTGCCGCCGCCGCAGCCGGCCAGCAGGCCCGCCAGCGCCGTTCCCATCCAGGCCATTGCTCGCATCGGATTCCCCTGCGGTTCGACTGGCCGCAGTCTGCCCGCGTCGCGCCCCGCCCGTCTGCCGCGCAGATGCAAGGGAGTGTGTGAGTGTGTAACGCGCGGCCGGGGTGCGGGCGGCTCAGTGTTGCGGGCCCACCGGCGGATCCGGCGCCGCGCGCGGCCAGGATCGCCGCCCGACCGCTTCTGACAGTGGACGAGCGCGCCCGCGATGCGCACACTTCGGGTCCGGCGCGCAAACCCGCGCGCCGCGATCGACACAGAGCCCGGGGCCGTGGCCGGCACCCGGACCGCACCAGGAGACAGCATGTCCACCGACAAGACCCTGCTCGAGCTCGCCCTCGAGCACGCCGCCGCGCACCCCGACCGCACCTTCCTCACTCAGCCCCTGGGCGGAGGCCCGGTCGCCGCCTACACCTGGGGCCAGGTGGCCGACCAGTCGCGGCGCATGGCTGCGCACCTGCAAAGCCTGGGCCTGCCACCCGGCGCGCGCGTGGCCATCCTGTCCAAGAACTGCGCGCACTTCTTCATGGCCGAACTGGCCATCTGGCTGGGCGGCTACACCACGGTGGCGATCTTCCCCACCGAGTCGGCCGAGACCATCCGCTACGTGCTCGACCACTCCGAGGCCGGCGCGCTGTTCGTCGGCAAGCTCGACACCTGGGCGCAGCAGCAGCCCGGCGTGCCGGCCGGCCTGCCGTGCATCGCCTTCCCGCTCGCCCCGGCCAGCGCGCTCAAGGAGTTTCCCACCTGGGACGACATCACCGCGCGCACCTCGCCGCTGGCCACGCCGCCCCGCCGCGGGGCCGACGAGCTCGCCATGCTCATCTACACCTCGGGCTCGACCGGCACGCCCAAGGGCGTGATGGTCAGCTTCGCCTCTTTCACGCGCGCCGCGGTGGGGGTGGGCAAGTATCTGCGTCATCGCCTGGGCAACAACGACGAGTGCCGCGTGCTCTCTTACCTGCCGCTGGCGCACAGCATGGACCGCACCTGGAGCGAGGGCGCCGCGTTCGCCGACGGCAACGTCCACGTCTACTTCGCCGAGGCGCTCGACACCTTCGTGCAGGACCTGCAGCGCGCGCGTCCCACCATCTTTGCCTCGGTGCCGCGCCTGTGGACCAAGTTCCAGCAGGGCGTGTTCTCCAAGATGCCCCCCGAGAAGCTCGACCGCCTGCTCGGCATCCCCATCCTTGGCCGCATCGTGGCCAAGAAGGTGCTCAAGGGCCTGGGCCTCGACGCGGTGAAGATGGCCGGCAGCGGCTCCGCGCCCCTGCCCGCCGACCTGATCCGCTGGTACCGCCGCCTCGGCCTCAAGCTCTACGAGGGCTACGGCATGACCGAGGACAACTCGTACTCGCACTTCTCCGACGAGGCGCACGGCGAGCCCGGCTACGTGGGCGTGCCCCTGCCCGGCGTCGAGGTGAAGCTCAGCCCCGAAGGCGAGGTGCTGATCAAGTCGCCCGGCCAGTTCCAGGGCTACTACAAGCAGCCCGAGCTCACCGCCGAGTGCTTCACCGAGGACGGCTTCTTCCGCACCGGCGACCTCGGCGAGCGCCGCCCCGACGGCCTGCTCAAGATCACCGGCCGCGCCAAGGAACTGTTCAAGACCGCCAAGGGCAAGTACGTCGCCCCCGCGCCCATCGAGAACCGCCTCAACGCGCACCCCATGGTCGAGCTCTCGCTGGTTTCGGGCGTGGGCCAGCCTGCGGCCTACGCGATGGTGATCCTCGCCGAGGACCTGCGGCCGCGCATGCACGACGCGGCCGAGCGCAGCCGCGTCGAGACCGAGCTCGAGGCGCTGCTCAAGCGCGTCAACGGCGAGATCGCGGACTACGAGTCGCTGCACATGATCGTGGTCGCGAACGATCCCTGGTCGATCGAGAACGGCCTGCTCACGCCCACCATGAAGGTGCGCCGCGCGCGCATCGAGAAGGCCGTGGAGCCGCACGTCGAGCGGTGGTACACCACCGGCCGGCGCGTGCACTGGCACTGAGCGCGGCCGGGACGCGCGCTTGAATCCTGCCGACACCGCGCCGGCCGCCGCCGGCGCGCCCGTGCCCATCCGCCACGGCGGCGACCGCGTCGCCGCGGCGCTCGTCGCCCAGGGCGTGCGCACGATCTTCACGCTCTGCGGCGGGCACATCTCGCCCATCCTCAGCGGCGCCAAGGCGCGCGGCATCCGCATCCTCGATACGCGCGACGAGGTCACCGCCGTGTTCGCGGCCGACGCCGAGGCGCGCCTCACCGGCCGGCCCGGCGTGGCCGCGGTCACCGCCGGGCCGGGCATCACCAACACCATCACCGCGCTCAAGAACGCGCAGCTCGCGCAGTCGCCCGTGGTGCTGATCGGCGGCGCCGCGCCCACCGCCCTGCAAGGGCGCGGCGCGCTGCAGGACATCGACCAGCGCCCGCTGGTCGAGCCGCACGTCAAGCACTTCTTCAAGCTCACCCGGGTGCGCGAGCTCGCTCCGGCCGTGGCCGAGGCCTTCCAGCTCGCTCAGGACGGCGTGCCCGGGCCGGTGTTCCTCGAATGCCCCGTGGACCTGCTCTACGACGAGGCCTCGATCCGCCAGTGGTACGCCGACGCCGCGGGCAAGGGCACGGCCCTGCCCGACCGCGCGCTGCGCTGGTATCTCAACCGCCACGCCGCGCGCATGTTCGCCGGCGTGAGCGAGGCCGTGCCCCAGCCGCGCCCGGTGGTCGCGCCGCGCGCCTCCGACGCCGCGCTCAAGGCCGCCGCCGCCAAGCTCGCCGCGGCCAGCAAGCCGCTGATCGTGATCGGCAGCCAGGCCGTGGTGCAGGCCGGGCAGGCCGACGAGCTGGCCGGCGCGGTGCAGCGCCTGGGCATCCCGGTGTATCTGTCGGGCATGGCGCGCGGCCTGCTCGGGCGCGACGCGCCGCTGCAGATGCGCCACACGCGCCGCCAGGCGCTGCGCGAGTCCGACTGCGTGCTGCTCGCCGGCGTGCCCTGCGACTTCCGCCTCGACTACGGCAAGCACGTGCGCCGCAACGCCACGCTGATCGCCGCCAACCGCAGCGCGCGCGACGCGCGCCTCAACCGCGCGCCCACCGTCACCCTGCTGGGCGACGCCGGCCTGAGCCTGCAGGCGCTGGCCGCCGCGCTGCCCGCGCCGCGCACCGAGTGGGGCGCGTGGGCCGAGTCGCTGCGCGCGCGCGACGCCGTGCGCGAGGCCGAGATCGACGCCCAGGCCGCGGCGCGCGGCGAGTTCGTCAATCCGCTCGCCTTCTTCCGCGCGATGGACGCCGAGGCCGGCGACGACGCGATCTTCGTGGCCGACGGCGGCGACTTCGTGGCCACCGCGAGCTACGTGCTGCGCCCGCGCGGCCCGCTCGCCTGGCTCGACCCCGGCGCCTTCGGCACCCTGGGCGTGGGCGCGGGCTTCGCGCTCGGCGCGGCGGCGGCGCGCCCCGGGCGCGAGGTGTGGATCGTGTTCGGCGACGGCGCCAGCGGCTGGAGCCTGGCCGAGTTCGACAGCTTCGTGCGCCAGGGCATCCCGGTGATCGCGGTGGTGGGCAACGACGCCTGCTGGACCCAGATCGCGCGCGAGCAGGTCAAGCTGCTGCACGACGACGTGGCCACCGTGCTGGCGCGCACCGACTACCACCGCGTGGCCGAAGGCTTCGGCGCCGCCGGCCTGCTGGTGCGCACGCCCGACGAGGTGCGCCCCGCGCTCGCGCAGGCGCGCGCGTTGGCGCGCGCGGGCCGGCCGGTGCTGGTCAACGTGTGGCTCGACCGCACCGACTTTCGCGAGGGATCGCTGTCGATGT
>DAOTEJ010000133.1:0-4519 GCA_035454085.1 Burkholderiaceae bacterium
GTGCGGCCGGTGGCCGCGCGCTCATCGACCGAGGGCAGCGCGCTGGCGATGTACTCGTACGACAGGCCGTGAAAACCGTAGCGGCGCACGCCCTGCGCGCTCAGGGCGCGCGGCAGGGCGAAGGCCTGCGCCACCTCGGGCTGGCTGCGGTGAAAGGCGGTATCGAAGCAGGCCACCTGGGGCAGCGCCGGTTCGCGCTCGAGCAGCACTCGGATGAGCGCCAGGTTGTGCGGCTGGTGCAGGGGCGCGAGCGGCACGTAGCGCTCGAGGTCGGCGAGCACCCGGGCATCGACGCGCGTCGGCGCGGTGTAGTGCAGGCCACCGTGCACCACGCGGTGGCCCACGGCGGCGAGCTCGAGATCGGCGAACTCCGCGCGCAGCACCTGCGCGAGGTGGTCGAGCGCATCGGCGTGGCTCAGGCGCTGGCCGGCACCCCAGTCGTGGGCGGCGAGAGCGCGGCCGTCCGAGTGTGCGGCGTAGAACCGGGGGTGTGTGCCAAGCCCTTCGGCCTGACCGTGCGCGACCAGCCTCAGCGTCTGGCCAGCGAAGGTGTAGAGCGAAAACTTCAGGCTCGAGGAGCCGGCGTTGAGGACGGCAAGTGCCTTCATCGATGTTCCTGGTTCGGTGCCGGCGCGCAGTGGTCCGTCATGCCGGGCTCCGGCCGCGGGCCGCGCCGCGGCTCTGGCTGGGTGCCCGGCCGGTGCGTTGCCGGTACCAGCGAGAAAAGCCGCTCGGCGCGGCAAACCCGAGCAGGCCGGAGATTTCGCTCAGGCTGTGCGCGGAACTCGCGAGATAACGCTCGGCCAGTTCGAGGCGTGTCTCGTCGACCAGACCTGAGAAGGTCTGCCGCTCGCGCTCCAGCCGGCGGTGGATGGTGCGCCGATCGACGCCGAGGTGCGCGGCCGCGCGCTCCACGGTGCACGCGCCCTGAGCGAGCAGCAGCACGATGATCTCGCGCACCGTGCGCGCAAAGGGCGCGTTCAATGGGGGTGCCGAGCCGAGCATGGTCGCGGCCAACAGGGCCAGGCCCGGGTCGGGATCGGGGTTGGGCGTGTCGAGTTCGGCCCGCGCGATGACCAGGCCGTTGAAGCTGTGCCCGAACTCGACGCGGCAGCCAAAGAACTTGTCGTGCAGCCGGCGATCGTGCGGCGCCTCGTGGGCAAAGCACACGCGCGCCGGCACCCACGCCGGCCCGAGGAAGGAGCGCAGCAGCCGAAACACCACCGCGACCAGCAGTTCCGTGGCCTGGCGCACCGGCCCCGCTGCGCCGGTGACCAACTCCTCGCGCAGCACGACCCACGGCCCGCAATCCTCGAGCACGAGCACGATGGCTTCGTTGATCTGCCGGTTGTAGCGGATCAGGGCGTCGAGAGCGGCCCGCAAGCTCGGCTGCTGCCGCACCAGCAGGCCCATCGGACCCACGTCCGACAGGTGGCGAAGCTGCGCCATGCGTATGCCCACGCTCTCGCAGCCCGTGCGCTCGGCCGTGGCCTCGAGCAGGGCGCGCACCGCAGCGATCGGGATGCGCAACTCCAGTTCGCCCAGGCACGAGGGCGGCAGGCCGAACTCGCGCAACATGGCCCGGTGATCGAGCCCGAGTTCGCGTGCGACCTGGTCGTAGTGGCGCAGGCTGGCGCTGCGGATGAGGATGGGCATGGCGACAGAGAAGTCCCGATTGGATAAGTCTAAGTCACCTACCGATGCGCACGACGCCCACGCGCGCAGGACACTGATCACTCCCACACTGCCTTGCCCGTCCGCCGCCACCACCACCATGAGCCCCAGGGACCCTGCCCCCGCATTCGTCGCGCCGTCGGATGTCCACGCCGCGAGCGGCAACTGGAACGCCGACTGGGAATCCTTCGCCCGGCTCGATCCGGACTGGACCGAGCGCATGGTGTCGGCCTCGCTGGCGCCCGCCGTCTCGGGTGCGCTCGACGCCAAGACGATCGAGCTTGTGCAGATCGCGCTCTGTGCCTCGATCGCGCAACTCAACGAGCCAGGCGTGCGGCGTCATGTCAGGCGCGCGCTCGATCGCGGGGCGAGCCGCGAGGAGATCGTCGCCGTGCTGCAGGTGACCGCCCTGCAGGGCCTGCAGTCCATGGCGCTGGCGGCGCCCGTGCTGCTCGACGAACTGCGGTGTCGTCCCGCCGCCGCGTAGCGCACCCAATGCCAGCTGGCTTTCACCGGAGAGAATCATGAGCACCAGCAAGAACGCGCGTCGCAAGACGCCCGAGTCGCCCGCGCCGCAAGGCGAGCCGGCGGCCGCGCCCGCCTCCGGCAAGGGCGATGCGCCAGAGGGGCCCGAGTCCGGACCGCTCGGCAGCAAGGCCTACGAGCGCCAGCTCAAGAAGCTCCATGTGGAGCTCGTCAAGCTGCAGCAGTGGGTTCTGAAGCACGGACTCAAGGTGTGCGTGGTGTTCGAGGGGCGCGACGGGGCCGGCAAGGGCGGCACGATCAAGGCCCTGACCGAGCGCGTCAGCCCGCGCGTGTTCCGCGTGGTGGCGCTGCCCGCGCCCACCGAGCGCGAGAAGACGCAGATGTACGTGCAGCGCTACATCCAGCACTTCCCGGCGGCGGGCGAGGTCGTGATCTTCGATCGCAGTTGGTACAACCGCGCCGGGGTCGAGCGGGTGATGGGCTTTTGCAGCGACGAGCAGGCGCGCCGCTTCCTGCGCGGGGTGCCCCTGGTCGAGCAGGCCATGGTCGAGTCGGGAATCATCCTCATCAAGTACTGGCTGGAAGTCAGCCCCGAGGAGCAGACCCGGCGCCTGGCCGACCGCATCCATGACGGCCGCAAGCTGTGGAAGCTCACGCCCATGGACCTCAAGTCCTACAGCCGCTGGTACGACTACTCGCGCGCCCGCGACGAGATGTTCTCGGCCACCGATACCGACATCGCGCCGTGGTTCGTGGCCCGCTCCGACGACAAGAAGCGGCTGCGCCTCAACGTGATCAGCCACCTGCTGAGTCGCATCCCCTACGAGGAACTGCGGCACGAGAAGATCAAGCTGCCCAAGCGCCAGAAGAAGGGCGACTATCAGCCGAGCGACCATCCGCTGCGCTATGTGCCCGAGCGGTTCTGACTTGCCCACGCGCCGCGGCCGCCGTGCGCCGGACGCGGAGCGCCACGAGGAACTTGCATGACGCCGCTTGAGCAGTTCTCGTGGGAGGCCCGCCTCAAGTCCGGCGCGGTGGCGCGCATCCGCCCGCTTGGCCCGGGCGACCGCGAGCGCATGGCCCAGGCCATTCGCGGGCTGGATGCGCAGTCGATCTACACGCGGCTCTTCAGCCACCGCAAGGGCTTGACCGAGGCCGGCCTCGACCGCGTTATGCACACCGATCCGGTGCGCGAGGTGGTGCTGGTGGCCACCCTGCCCGGCCCCGAGGGGGAAGTGATCATCGGCGCCGGTCGCTACGTGGCGGCCGCCGCTCCTGCTCCCCTGCACAGCGCCGATGTGGCCTTCGTGGTCGAGGAGGACTACCACGGCCAGGGGTTGGCCAGCGCCCTGCTGCGGCATCTGGTGGAGGTGGCGCGCGACCGCGGGATCGACTGCCTCGAGGCCGACGTACTGGCCGAGAACCCATCGATGCTCAAGGTCTTTGCCCGATCCGGCCTGCCCCTGCGCAAGCGCCACGAAGCCGGCAGCCTGCACCTCTGGCTGGATCTCGCCGCCTCCTGAAGGCGCGCCTTGCGTGGGCGCGGCTGGGTGGCGGGCGCTGCCGTGGCCCGCTCAAGCGGCTAGCATCGCGTCGCGCGCGGACCAGGCCCACCACTTCGGTGCTTCCCCCGCGCGGTGCGACGAAAGACCCATGCCCTCGATCCTGATTCTGTACATGAGCCGCGGCGGCCACACCGCCCGCGTGGCGCGGCGCATCTGCGAGGCGGCGGCCGCCGCCGGCGCGCGCGCCGAGATGATGGATCTGCGCGAGGCGCGCGGCGAAGGCGTCGACTGGGCGCGCTACGACGTGCGCGTGCTCGGCGCGCCGGTGCTCTATGGCAACTACGACGCGAGCGTGTGGGACTTCGTGCGCACTCACCGCGCCGAGCTCGACGCCCGCCCCAACAGCTTCTTCAACGTGTCGGTGGTGGCGCGCACGCCCGTCAAGGCCACGGTCGAGGGCAACCGCTACATGCAGAAGTTCCTGCAGCGCTCGCCCTGGCGGCCGCGCGACCTGCGGGTGATTGCCGGCAAGGTCGACTACCCGTCCTGGCCCTGGCTCGACCGCCAGGCGATCCGCCTGATCATGAAGATGACCGACGGCCCCACCGACCCGAGCGCGGTGATCGACTACACCGACTGGGACGACGTGGCCGCCTACGGGCGGCACCTGGCGACGCTGGCCTGAAGAAAGGCGCCCGGCTGCCCGGCGCGCAGGCCGCTGCCGGGGACTGCGCTCACAGGTGCGGGGTCAGATGCAGGTGGTCGTGGGAGTGCGGGTGGGTGTGTTCGCCGGGTTCGCTCACGGTCACCAGGTTGAGCTGCCCGTGGCGCACGCCGCGCTCGGCGCATAGCGC
>DAOTEJ010000134.1:0-4504 GCA_035454085.1 Burkholderiaceae bacterium
GCTGCCGGCCACCACGCCGCTCAGGGCCACGGACTTCTTGGGCTTGGGGGCTGGGCTGGCTTCAGCTTGGCTCATGGGTGTTTCCCGTCGAGACCGCGCAGAAACTGCCGGTCGCAGAAGCGGCGGAGCTTGGGTGCCGGGCGTTCATGACCGCCCCGGCGAGAAGTAGCCACGCGCGCTCGCCGGCAGGGGGGCGCCGGCAGCGTGGGCGCGTTCCAGCAGCTGCCAGAACAAGCGGTAGCTCGCGCGGTCGTGCAACTGGCCGTCCTCTCGGGTCGGGCCCCAGTCGGCCGCCTGCGCGGCGGCGATCACCGCGGCGGCGCGCTCGAGCGCAGCGTGCGAGGGCGTGAGGGCTGCGACGATGGCTTCGATCTGGTCGGGGTGCACGCTCCACATGCGCAGGTAGCCGAACTCTTGGGCCGCGCGGCGCGCGTCATCGCGCACGCGGACCGCATCGTGCAAGGCGGTGCTGACGTTGTGCGACGGTACCTTGCCCCAGCCATGCGCGGCGGCGGCGATCTCGAGCTTGGCACGGCGCACGAGGGGGTGATCGAACTGGCCCGGGCTCGCGAGCGCCTCGGGTCCGATGGCACCGCCGTGGGCAGAGACGAAGTCCATCAGGCCGAACGACAAGCACTCCACGCGGGGATGCGCGGCGATCGCCTCGACCTCGCGCAAGGCGGCGTGCGTCTCGATCAGTGCGTGCAAGGGCAGCTCGGTGCCCGGGGCCAGCGCATCGATGAGAGCGGCAACCTCGTCGAGTTCGACGGCCGAGCGCAGCTTGGGCACGACCACGTAGGCCAGTGCGGCGCCGGCGGCGGGGACGATGCGCTCCAGGTCGGCGCGCCAATGGGGACTGGCCGGGTCGTGGATGCGCACGCCCAGGCGAGCGCAGCGATTGTCGGCCGAGGCGGCGATCGCGCCGATCAGGCTCGCGTGATCGGCCTCGCCGCCGAGGGGAGCACCATCTTCGCAATCGGCGGTGACGTCGAAGCGTGCGCGGCCATTGACGGCGGTGGCCGCCTGCAGATCGAGCGCCTTGCGCAGGAAGCGTTCGGAGCCGGCGTAGTGATCACAGACGGGCAGCACGCGTGGCCTCGCCGCAGCGCCATAGAGCGCGGCGCGCGGGTGCAGCACCGCGCGCGCCGCGGCGGGCGCGGTGCCGGAAGTCGGGGCCACCAGCGGCATGCGGGCTCGCGCTCAGCCCAGCAGGTGCGCCACGGCGTCGCGCTCGTCGGTCAGCTCCTTGAGCGTGGCGTTCATCTTGCCGCGCGAGAACTCGTCGATCGCCAGGCCCTGGACGATCTCGTACTGACCGTTCTTGCAGGTGACCGGGAAGCCGTAGAGGACTTCCTTGGGGATGCCGTAGCTGCCGTCGGAAGGAACGCCCATCGTGACCCAGGCGCCGTTGGTGCCCAGCGCCCAATCGCGCATGTGGTCGATCGCCGCGTTGGCCGCAGACGCCGCCGACGAGAGGCCACGCGCCTCGATGATCGCCGCGCCGCGCTTGCCGACGGTGGGGATGAAGGTGTCGCGATACCAGGCCGGGTCGATGAGCGACTCGGCAGCCTTGCCGTCGACGGTCGCGAAGCGAACATCGGGGTACATGGTGGGGCTGTGGTTGCCCCACACGGCCATCTGCTTGATCGACGCGACGGGCTTGCCGGTCTTGGCGGCGAGCTGGCTGAGCGCGCGATTGTGGTCCAGGCGCATCATGGCCGTGAAGTTGCCCGCGGGCAGCGAGGGCGCCGACTTCATCGCGATGTAGGCGTTGGTGTTGGCGGGGTTGCCCACCACCAGCACCTTCACCTTGCGGCTCGCGACCTTGTCGAGCGCCTTGCCTTGCGCGGTGAAGATCTGCGCATTGGCGGCGAGCAGGTCGGCGCGCTCCATGCCGGGGCCGCGAGGGCGGGCGCCGACGAGGAGCGCGTAGTCGACGTCCTTGAAGGCGCCCATCGGGTCGCTGTGCGCTTCCATGCCGGCCAGCAGCGGGAAGGCGCAGTCATCGAGTTCCATCATGACGCCCTTGAGCGCCTTTTGCGCCTTCTCGTCGGGAATCTCGAGCAGGCTCAGCACCACGGGCTGGTCCTTGCCCAGCATTTCGCCGGAGGCAATACGGAACAGCAGCGCGTAGCCAATCTGGCCAGCGGCGCCGGTAACGGCGACGCGAACGGGGGTCTTGGTCATGGGATTCTCCGTGCGTGAGGATGAAACAGACGGGTGACGCGAGTCGGCCGGCGCGAGGGGTCGACTGTGTCGCCGCGAGAGGCGCGGGCGCGGACTTCGGCTCTTGCGCTGCAGTGCATGAAGTGTAGCCCGGCAGGGGGTGTTCGGGTTCCGCGCAGGTGCCCGCCAGCGTTGCGTGGCGCGCTTGGGCGGCCTCAGAGCGGTGCGCTATCATAACTTATATAAGACATAAGATTTGTTCTGGCGCAATGCTTGAGGTCCGCGCCGGGGCACAGTCGGCACAGCGGCCAGGGAGCAAGATGGCGACGAAGGCGATGCGCGGCGAGGCAGAGGGCGGCAAGCCCGCTGTCTTCTCGCCCCTGTACCGGCAAATCAAGCAATTGCTGCTCGCCAGCCTGCAGCGCGGCGAGTGGAAGCCGGGCGAACTCGTGCCCAGCGAATTGGAACTGGCGGCGCGCTTTCAGGTCAGCCAGGGCACGGTGCGCAAGGCGGTGGACGAACTTGCCTCGGAGAATCTCCTGGTTCGACGCCAGGGCAAGGGAACCTTCGTCGCCACCCATCACGAGCCGCGCGCGCAGTTTCGCTTCCTGCGCATTGCGCCCGACTCCGGTGAGGCCGCTCCGACCCGCAGCGAATTTCTCGAGTGCAGCAACCTGCGCGCACCGGCCGATGTGGCGCGCCTGATCGGCCTGCGCGCGGGCGAGTCGGTGATCTACCTCCGGCGACTGCTGCGCTTCGACGGCGAGCCCGTGGTGCTCGACGAGATCTGGCTGCCCGCGGCGATCTTCCGCGGGCTGAGCGCGGAGCGGCTCGCGCAGTACAAGGGACCGCTGTACGGTCTTTTCGAGTCGGAGTTCGGGATCAGCATGGTGCGCGCCGACGAGCGCCTGCGCGCGGTGGCGGCCAGCGCTCCGGCGGCGGCCACCTTGGGCGTTGCGGTGGGCACGCCGCTGCTGCTGGTGGAACGCGTGTCCTACACCTATGGCGATCGGCCGGTCGAGGTGCGCCGCGGGCTGTGCCTGACCGATCGCCATCACTACCACAACGAGTTGGGCTAAGGGATTTGTTTCGGCGCAGCAATTTCAGCCAGAATAGCGACCGTTCTACCTGCAAGTCGTCACCACCTTCCTCAGGGCAGCTTCCCACATGAGCACACCCACGGCTTCCGCCAAGAAACCGCGCCCGGAGTTTCGCAACATCCACATCACGCAGATCCTCGGCTACCGCCTGCCGCTAGCCGGAATCGTGTCGATCCTGCATCGCGTGAGCGGCGTCCTGCTGTTTCTGGCGCTGCCCCTGCTGCTGTGGATGTTCGAACTCAGCCTCACCTCCGAACTCAGTTACGAGCGCCTGCGCGGCTTGGCAGGCTCGGTCCTGGTCAAGCTCGTCCTCGTGGCGCTCGCCTGGGCGTTCCTGCATCACCTCGTGGCCGGCATCCGCTTCCTGGTGCTCGACCTTCACCTTGGCGTCGACAAGCAGGCTTCGGCCAACAGCGCGCGCGCGGTGCTGGTCGTGAGCGTGCTGCTCGCCGCTGCGGTGGCCCTCAAGATCTTCGGAGTGTTCTGAAATGACGAGCAAGGTGGGTCCCAAGCGCCTCGTGGTGGGCGCGCATTACGGCCTGCGCGATTGGCTTGCCCAGCGCGTCACTGCCATCGTCCTCGCGGTGTACATGGTGCTGCTCGGTGCCTGGGCGCTGTTCTCTGGCCCCTTGGGCTACGAGGGCTGGGCCGGCGCGTTCGCGCCTACCTGGATGAAGGTCGCGACGCTGCTTGCGCTCTTCTCGCTGTTCTTTCACGCCTGGATCGGCATACGCGACCTCTGGATGGACTACGTCAAGCCGACCGGGGTGCGCCTCGGTCTGGAGGTGCTGACCATCCTGTGGTTGGTCGGCTGCGCCATCTGGTCCGTGCAGATCCTCTGGAGAGTCTGACTTCATGGCTTCATCCAAGCTTCCCAGCCGCCGCTTCGATGCGGTGATCGTCGGCGCCGGCGGCTCCGGCATGCGTGCCTCGCTGCAGCTTGCGCAGGCCGGCCTCAATGTTGCGGTGCTGTCCAAGGTCTTCCCAACTCGCAGCCACACGGTGGCCGCCCAGGGCGGCATCGGTGCGAGCCTCGGCAACATGAACGAGGACAACTGGCTCTGGCACATGTTCGACACCGTCAAGGGCTCGGACTACCTGGGCGATCAGGACGCGATCGAGTTCATGTGCCGCGAGGCGCCCAAGGTCGTGTACGAGCTCGAGCACTTCGGCATGCCCTTCGACCGCAACGCCGACGGCACGATCTACCAGCGTCCCTTCGGCGGCCATTCGGCCAA
>DAOTEJ010000135.1:0-4434 GCA_035454085.1 Burkholderiaceae bacterium
TCGTCAGCGGTGCCCGCGGCCAGCTCCACGTTGCCGCCGGCCGCCGCGGTGTTGATGGTCAGGGTGCGCTCGGCCACGAAGCGCGCGAGGTAGTGCGGGCCGCCGGCCTTGGGGCCGGTTCCTGACAAGCCCTCGCCCCCGAAGGGTTGGCTGCCCACCACCGCGCCGATGATGTTGCGGTTCACATAGAGGTTGCCGACCCGCGCCGCGCCGGCCACCGCGTCGACCCGCGCGTCGAGCCGGGTGTGCAGGCCCATGGTCAGCCCGTAGCCGCTGGCGTGGATCTCGGCGATCACGGCGTCGAGCCGGTGCTTGTCGAAGCGCACCACGTGCAGGACCGGGCCGAAATTCTCTCGCGTGAGCTGCGCCATCGAGTCGATCTCGTAGGCGATCGGCCCGAAGAAGTGGCCGGGCAGGGCAGGGGACTCGCATTCGTGGATGCGGCGCGCGTGGGCACGCAGCCAGTCACGGTGCGCCTGCAGCTGTGCAAGCTGCTCGGGGTCGATCACCGGGCCCACGTCGGTGGCGGGGTCGCGCGGGTCGCCCACCACCAGTTCGCGCATCGCGCCGGCGATCATGGCGAGCAGGCCGTCGGCGATCTCTTCCTGCACGTAGAGCACGCGCAGGGCCGAACAGCGCTGGCCGCAGGAGCGGAAGGCGCTGGCGATGACTGCGTCGCACACCTGCTCGGGCAGGGCGGTCGAGTCGACGATCATCGCGTTTTGGCCTCCGGTCTCGGCGATCAGCACGCCGATCGGAGCCTCGCGTGCAGCCAGTGCGCGGTTGATCGATCGCGCCGTTGGCGTGGAGCCGGTGAACACCACTCCGGCGATGCGTGGGTCGCTGGTGAGCGCGCGCCCGACCGTCTCGCCGCGGCCCGGCACGAGTTGCAGGACCTCGCTCGGGATGCCGGCCGCATGGGCAAGTTGCACGACGCGTGCCGCGACGCGCGGGGTCTGTTCGGCCGGCTTGGCGAGCACGGTGTTGCCGGTCACGAGGGCGGCAGCGACCTGGCCCAGGAAGATCGCCAGCGGGAAGTTCCACGGACTGATCGCCACGAAGACACCGCGCCCGTGGATGAGCAGGCGGTTCGACTCCCCGGCCGGCCCGGGCAGGGCCTGCGGCGCCATCAGGCCGCGCGCCTGCGCCGCGTAGTAGCGGCAGAAGTCGACGGCCTCGCGCACCTCGAAGTGCGCATCGATCATGGTGCGTCCGGCCTCGCGCACCAGCAGCCGAATCAGTTCGGATTGTTCGTCCTCGAGCGCCTCGGCCAGGGCGTCGAGCCGCGCCGCGCGGTGCGTGACGCCGGCGGCGTCCCAGGCAGGCTGGGCGCCCGCGGCCGACCGGATCAGGGCGTCGAGCGCCGCGGCGTCGGGCTCGTGCACTCGCGCTATGAGCTCGTCGGGCGCTGCCGGGTTGCGCACCAGCTCGGCAGGTGCGCCGGCGGTGGGCACGCCCAGATCGACGGGCTCGAGCGGGGCCGCCACCGCGTCGGTGAGGGCTGCGAGCTCGTCGGGCCGGGCCAGGTCCAGGCCAAGCGAGTTGCGCCGATCGCCAAACAGGTGCCGGCCCGAGGGCAGTGCGCTGGCCGCGCGCCCCTGCTTGAGGGCGGTGGCCGCCTGCGCCCAGGCGTCCTGCACCAATGCTTCAGGAGCGACCGCGCGGTCGGTGAGCTGGTGGACGAAGGACGAGTTCGCCCCGTTCTCGAGCAGACGCCTCACGAGGTAGGCCAGCAGGTCGCGGAACTCGCCCACCGGCGCATAGATGCGCATGCGCGCCGCGCGCTCGTCGGCGAGCAGGGCGGCGTAGAGCGGCTCGCCCATGCCGTGCAGGCGCTGGAACTCGTAGGGGCGGCCAGGCGCGAGTTCGCGCGCGTACTCGACGATCGCCGCCACGGTCATGGCGTTGTGGGTGGCGAACTGCGGATAGATGGGCGCGTCGGCGGCCAGCAGGGTGCGCGCCGCGGCGAGGTAGGACAGGTCGGTGGCCCACTTGCGCGTGTACACCGGGAAGCCGGTGAGCCCGAGCTCCTGCGCGCGCTTGATCTCGCCGTCCCAGTAGGCGCCCTTCACGAGACGGATGGCGATCGGGCGCTTCCACTCGCGCGCGTGCCGGGCCAGGCGGTCGAGCGTGGCCAGCGCACGCGGCGCATAGGCTTGCAGTGCCAGGCCCAGGCCCGGCCAGCCCGCCAGCGCGGGCTCGCGCATCAGGCGCTCGAGCAGCTCGATGTGCAGCACGAGGCGCTCGGACTCCTCGGCGTCGATCGTGAAGTTGATGCCCGCCGCCGCGGCCTGCCGAGCCAGTTCGAGCAGGCGCACATAGAGCTCACTGTCGACCCGGCCGAGTTGCGCTACCTCGAAGCGCGGGTGGATGGCCGAGAGCTTGACCGACACGCCATCGCGCGCCGTCCAGTCCGCGCCCTGGCGTTCTGCCCCGACCGCGCCGATTGCTGCCTCGTAGGCCGCGTAGGAGCGCTCGGCGTCGGCAGCGGTGCGCGCGCCTTCGCCCAGCATGTCGAAGGAGTGCGTGATGCGCCCATCGGCCTGGCGCCGGCTGCGCGCCGTGGCGGTGGCGAGCGAGGTGGCGAACACGAACTGGTCCCCGAAGCGGCGGATGCCGTCGATCACCAGGGGCCGCAGCGTGCTGCGCGCCAGCCACGCGCGCAGCGAGCCGGCGTCCTGCGCCTCGCCGCGCAACTCACGCAGGGCGGCGTCTGCCGCGGTGTGCCCGGCCAGCGCGAGCGCCTTGCCCAACACGCTGGCGATGAAGCCTTCGCCGCCCACGGCGCGGTCGCGGAAGGCGGCGAGCTTCTCTGCGATCAACCAAGTCTGGGTTTCGGGGTCGGGCGCGCGCAGCAAGGCCTCGGCCAGCCGCAGCAGGGCCACGCCCTCGGGGCTGGCGAGCGGAAAGGTATTGAGCAGGTTCTGCGCCGAGAGCATGCCCGGCGCCGCGCTGCGCACCGTCTCGATGTAGCGCAGAGCGCGCGAGCGGGCGGCGGCCGTGACCTCGGGCGCGGGCGCGCCGCGCGCCAGCAGGGCGGCGACGGACTTCTCCTCGGGCGGCGCGGGATCGCCAAGATCGGGCAGCGCATCAAGCGCGGCGACCGGGGTGGTCATGGAGACTCCGGGAGTAAGGGCTGGAATGGCCGGGAAATCTACACCCGCCGGCCCCCGCGCATGGCGTGCGGCTCGCGGTGGGCGGCTGCGAGCGACGTGCACCGATACAATCCGCCGCCCCTGCCTGCGACCGTCCCGCCCGCCCGCGCGCCCCTCGATGTTCGACTTCTCGGCCGAGTCCGGCCTCACCGCTCTGTTCTTTGCTGCGTTCGTCTCGGCCACGGTGCTGCCGGGGGGATCCGAAGTCGTACTCATCGGGGTGCTGCACAAGCATCCCGAACTGTGGTGGCAGGCGGTCGGCGTGGCCACCCTGGGCAACACCCTGGGGGGGATCACTTCCTTCGTGATCGGGCGCGTCATCCCCAACAAGGCGCATGGCCGCTACATCATCACCCTGCACAAGTACGGCTATTGGGCGCTGCTCTTTTCTTGGCTGCCTCTGGTGGGCGACGCGCTGTGCGTGGCGGCGGGCTGGCTGCGCTTCAACCCGGTCATCTCGATCGCGCTGTTCGCCGTGGGCAAGCTGTTCCGCTACGTGCTGGTGGCCGGCGGATGGGCCTGGATCGAAGCCACCCTGCTGCGCTAGGGGTCTCGCTCTAGGTTCGCGCGAGAGCGTCTGGGGGCCGTCCGTATAATCGTCGCGAGCCGTTTTCCCAACCTTCGTGCCCTTGCGGCGCGACTTGCACAGAGAAGCCGATGAAGGTCCTCGTCCCCGTCAAGCGCGTGGTCGACTACAACGTGAAGGTGCGCGTGAAGTCGGACCAGAGTGGTGTCGACATTGCCAACGTGAAGATGTCGATGAACCCCTTCGATGAGATTGCCGTCGAGGAAGCCACCCGGCTGAAGGAAGCGGGCGTGGCCACCGAGATCGTGGCGGTGTCGGTCGGTCCCACCCAGGCGCAGGAGACCCTGCGCACCGCCATGGCCATCGGTGCCGACCGCGGCATCCTGGTCGAGAGCGCCGACGAGGTCCAGCCGCTTGCCGTGGCCAAGATCCTCAAGGCCGTGGCCGACAAGGAAAAGCCCGATCTCGTCATCCTGGGCAAGCAGGCGATCGACGACGACGCCAACCAGGTGGGCCAGATGCTCGCCGCGCTGATGGGCGTGGGCCAGGCAACCTTCGCCTCGAAGATCAAGCTCGAGGGCGGCAAGCTCGTGGCGGTGCGCGAGGTCGACGGCGGCATCGAGACCGTCGAGCTCAAGCTGCCGGCCATCGTCACCGCCGATCTGCGCCTCAACGAGCCGCGCTACGTGACCTTGCCGAACATCATGAAGGCGAAGAAGAAGCCGCTCGAGACCGTCAAGCCGGCCGACCTCG
>DAOTEJ010000136.1:0-4349 GCA_035454085.1 Burkholderiaceae bacterium
ACCTTGAAGTGACCGCCCTGGCTGCCCGTGTAGAGCCAGCCTTCCTTGGGCTGGAAGCGGCCGCCGAAGGCGCGGTCGACCACGAACTGGTCGAGCGCCGCGAACGAGTGCGCGCGCGGCAGGTTGTGCTCGCGCGTAAAGCCATGCGGGCCCAATGCCCAGTCGAAGAACGGATTGGGCGCGGGGCCGGTGGCGAGCTTCTTCTCGAAGCGCGCGACCTTGTGGTCGGTGTCGGCCTTGTACATGGTCTTGAACTGGGGCTCGTGGCAGCTGCCGCACTTGGCCGGATTCATGTCGGTCGCGGGACGCGACTTGGGATCGTTGAGGTGCTTGTCGAGCCCCTCGTGGCAGGCCGCGCACGACACGCTCTTGTGCTTGCCCGAGGTGGTGAACTCGCCGATGTTGGCGTGGCAGGTGGTGCAGGTGCTGGTGTTGACTGCCGGCGCCTTGGCCGGGGCGGCCTTGGCGGGCGCCTGGGCTAGTGCCAGCGCGGGGGCGGCGGCGATGCACGCCGCGGACAGCCACTTGAGCAGTGAGTGCCGGGTCAGGCCAAGCATGAGGACCTCGCTTAAGGAATCGTAAGTAGTGGGCTACGGCGCGATCGTGCCCGAGGATTCCCGATGCGTATCGTCCCTCACATTGCAATGCGGCACACCCTTGATGGCCATCAAGTTGCAGACCTGTTCCTAGCCTTAGGGGGGAGGTGGCGCTACCTCCTAAGCAATATCGCGCGCGGCCAACACGCGCGGTCCTTGCCTGATCAAAGTCAAAACGAAAGGGGGCGACCGTGGTCGCCCCCTTGTCTTGTCCTGTGGCGCCGAGGCGCTCAAGCGCTCAGGGTACTGCCTTGTCGATCGCGACCTTGACGTCGCGCGCGCCCACCGCGACCGCGGTGCTGAAGCCCTCGAGGTCACCCGGCTGCGGCATGGGCACGCCGGCCTTGGAGATGCGCGCGCCGACGATCACCTTGGACTGCTGCGACAGCACCATGTCGGGCGACATGGCCATGCTGTCGTCGAGCGTGAAGCGCAGCGGCAAGTCCCGCACCTTCGCCCGGGTGAGCGCCACAGGCATGCGCGAACCCTCGGCGGGGCGGGCGAAGACAAAGACCGCATCGTCCGGGCTCGCCTTGGCCTTGAGCGCGGGTGAAAGATCCACTGTGCCGGACACCGTGGCCTTGGCCGTGCCGGCGGTGGCCGGCGCAGGCGCGGCGGGCGCGACGGGACTGGGAGCAGGCTTGGGGGCGGCCGCCAGGGCCGGCGGCGGAACCGCGAAGCCGCCCAGCGAGCGCGCCTCGTTGATGCTGCCCTGAATCTGCTGGGCGATCGGCGCGTCCGGCGGCAGCGTGGTCTTGAGGCGTTCCCAGTAATCGATCGCCTGGCGATAGTCCTTGCGGTTGAAGGCATCGGTACCGGCCATCGCCAGAGCCTTCCACTGCGTCGGATCGGCCTTGAGCGCGCGCTGCACGAGTTCCATGGGCTTGCCCGACAGATTGCGTCCCTGCGCCATGGCGAGCGTGTCGGCGTAGTCGGCCAGAATGTCGGCCTCGTTCGGCGCCTTGCTGATCACATGGTCGAACGCCGCGGAGGCATCCTGGAAGCGGCCCATCGAATAGTAGGAGCGCGCGAGCGTCAGCCAGCCGTCGAGGTTGTCGGGCTCCTTCTTCAGACGCTCGGCGAGGCGATCCACGGCCTCGACCATCTCGGCCTGAGAGAGGCCGCCGTGCGCGTCCTCGCCCTGCGCGGTCGTGGCGCGCCCAAGTGGCGAGAACGCGTCCGGCTCGCCCCACTGCAGATACATCAAGGCGGCGAGCACGGGCACCGCGCCAGCCAGCAGGATCGCGGTCCACAGACCCGCCTTGCCCGCCCCTGGCGCAGGAGCGGCAAGTCCGCCTGAGCCTTCCTCGATCACACGGCGCTCGAGTTCGGCCCGGGTCTCGGCGTACTGCGCTTCGCTCACCGCGCCGCGGGCGCGATCGGCTTCGAGTTCGGCGAACTGGTCGCGGTAGATCGCCAGGTTGATGGCCGGCTGATTGACGTCCGCGCCCGAAGCACGGCCACGCAGCAGCGGCACGCCCAGCCAAACGAGCACGACTGCCACCATCAGGGCGGCAATCACGATGAAGGTGGTCACTTGGAAGAGTCCTCGGTTTTGCCCAGACCCAGCAGGCGGTCGGCCTCGAGCCGCTCCGCCTCGCTCAGGGGCCGCTCGTCGATGCGCGTCCGCCGCCGGCGCAGCTGCAGGAAATACGCCCCCATGCCCAGCACCAGGAGCGCGACGGGGCCAACCCACAGCAGCACGGTCTCGGCCTTGAAGGGCGGCTTGTAGAGCACGAAGTCGCCGTAGCGCTGCACCATGAAGTCGATGATCTCGCGGTCGCTGCGCCCGGCGCGGATCTGCTCGTTGATCTGGTTCTTGAGGTCCACCGCGAGTTCGGCATGCGAGTCGGCGATGGTCTGGTTCTGGCAGACCAGGCAGCGCAGTTGCTGCGACAGCTCGACCGCGCGCTTGTTGGCGACCGGATCAAGATCGGTGGGTGCGGCCTGGTTGGCCGCGACCAGGGCCGGCCCGGCGGCCAGCATCAGTACGAGTAGGAAGCGCTTCATGCCTGTTCGAGCTGGCGGATCAGGGGAAGCATCTTCTCCTGCCAGACCTTGGGAGTGATGGGACCGATCTGCTTGAAGCGGATCACGCCGTTCTTGTCGATGACGAAGGTCTCGGGCACGCCGTAGACGCCGTACTCGATGCCGGTGCGGCCCACCGGGTCCTGCACCGACAGCTTGTAGGGATCGCCCCACTGCGCCAGCCACTGCTTGGCCGCGTCGGGCTTGTCCTTGTAGTTGAGCCCGACGATGGGCACCGTGCCTTGCTTGGCGATGTCGACCAGCAAGGGGTGCTCCTCGCGGCACGCGGTGCACCACGAGGCCCAGACGTTGAGCATCCAGACCTTGCCCTTCATGTCGTCGCGCGAGAAGGTCTGGTCGGGCTGCGCGAGCTTGGCAAGCTCGAAGGCGGGCGCGGGCTTGTCCACGAGCGGCGACGGCACTTCGCGCGGATTGAGGCCCAGGCCCACGTACAGGAAGCCGGCGAGCACGAGGAAGACCGCCAGGGGTGCGAGATAGCGCCACATGTTCGGCAGTCCTCGCTCAGGCGGTGACCGCAGCCTTGGCCGCGGACGCCTCGCGCCGCCGCGCAAAGCGGTAGCGACGGTCGGACAGGGCCACCAGTCCGCCCAGCGCCATCGCCACGCAGCCCCACCAGATCCAGGTGACGAAGGGCTTGTAGTAGGCGCGCACGGTCCAGGCGTCGCCACCCACCGGCTCGCCCAGCGAGACGTAGATGTCGCCGATGATGCTCGAGTCGATCGCCGCCTCGGTCATGGGCATGGCGCGGTTCGAGAGGTAGCTGCGCTTCTCGGGGTAGAGCTTCTCGATGAAGCGGCCGTTCTTGCTCACGTCGAAGGTGCCGCGCGCGGCCACGTAGTTCGGGCCCTGCACTTCCTGGACGCCCTCGAACTTGAAGGTGAAGCCGCCGACGCTGACCACGTCGCCCACCGCCATGCGAACGTCGCGCTCGGTCTCGTAGCCCTTTACCAGCGTCACGCCGATGATGAATATGGCCACGCCCAGGTGGGCGAGGTTCATGCCCCAGAAGGCGCGGGGCTGCGATGCCAGCCGGGTCAGGAGCGAGCCGCGCACGTTGCGGATGTGCTCGCGCACGTTCACGACCGCGCTGGCCACGATCCAGAAAGCCAGCAGCAGGCCGCCGCTGACGATCCAGCTCCAGCGGCCCAGCACGACCGGCACGAGCACGGCGGTGACCACCGCCACGGCCGCGGCCCAGCGCAGGCGCGTGGCCAGGTCGGGGATCTTCGCCTCCTTCCAGCGCGACAGAGGACCCACGCCCATCAGGAACACCAGCGGCGCCATGAGCGGCGCGAACACTGCGTCGAAGTACGGGGGGCCGACCGAGATCTTGGTCCCGGCGATCGCGTCCAGGAACAGCGGGTACATCGTGCCCAGGAATACGGCACCCATCGCCACCACCAGCAGCACGTTGTTCATGAGCAGCATGGATTCGCGCGAGACATTGGCGAACTTGCCGCCGAGCCCGACCTTGGGCGCGCGCCAGGCAAAGAGCAGCAGCGAGGAGCCGATCACGAAGATCAGGAAGCCGAGGATGAACACGCCGCGCTCGGGATCGGTGGCGAAGGCGTGCACCGAGGTCAGCACGCCCGAACGCACGAGGAAGGTGCCGAGCAGCGACATCGAGAAGGTGATGATCGCCAGCAGCACGGTCCAGGTCTTGAAGCTGCCGCGCTTTTCGGTGACCGCCAGCGAGTGCACCAG
>DAOTEJ010000137.1:0-4287 GCA_035454085.1 Burkholderiaceae bacterium
CCTGTACGGCGAGACCAGGACCTCGAGCCACATTCCCAACGACGTGCTGCGCGAGCTGCACGGCTTCATCCACATGTTCGAGGACACGCCGGAGTTCGTGGCGCGCTACATCGTGCGCGAGGCGCGCAACTACCTCGACACCCTGGCGCCGCCCTTCTTCCGCGCGCTGGTGCACTACGCGGCCGACAGCTCGTACTCCTGGCACTGCCCCGGCCACTCGGGCGGGGTGGCCTTCCTCAAGAGCCCGGTGGGCCAGATGTTCCACCAGTTCTTCGGCGAGAACCTGCTGCGCGCCGACGTGTGCAACTCGGTCGACGAACTGGGCCAGCTGCTCGACCACACCGGCCCGGTGGCGGCGAGCGAGCGCAACGCCGCGCGCATCTTCGGCTGCGACAACCTGTTCTTCGTGACCAACGGCACGAGCACCTCGAACAAGATCGTCTGGAACTACACCGTGGCGCCCGGCGACGTGGTGATCGTCGACCGCAACTGCCACAAGAGCATCCTGCACGCGATCACCCTCACGGGCGCGATCCCCGTGTTCCTGATGCCCACGCGCAACCACTACGGGATCATCGGCCCCATTCCGCTGGACGAGTTCAAGTGGGAGTCGATCGAGAAGAAGATCGCCAAGCATCCGCTGCTCAAGGGCGTCAAGAGCAAGCCGCGCATCCTCACCATCACCCAGAGCACCTACGACGGCATCGTCTACAACGACGAGACCATCAAGGGCCTGCTCGACGGCAAGGTCGACATCCTGCACTTCGACGAGGCCTGGCTGCCGCACGCCGCCTTCCACCCCTTCTACGACGACATGCACGCCATCGACCCGCGCCGGCCGCGCACCAAGGAGTCGATGGTGTTCTCGACGCAGTCGACCCACAAGCTGCTGGCCGGCCTGTCGCAGGCCTCGCAGATCCTGATCCAGGATTCGGTCAGGGAGCGCCTCGATCGGTCGAGCTTCAACGAGGCCTTCCTGATGCACACCTCGACCAGCCCGCAGTACGCGATCATCGCCAGCTGCGACGTGGCCGCGGCCATGATGGAGGCGCCCGGCGGCACGGCCCTGGTGCAGGAGTCGATTTCGGAAGCCATCGACTTTCGCCGCGCGATGCGCAAGGTCGACGCCGAGTACGGCGCGGACTGGTGGTTCAGGGTCTGGGGCCCGGACCGCCTCGCGCCCGAGGGCACGGGCTCGCGCGAGGACTGGATGCTCAACTCCGGCGAGCGCTGGCACGGCTTCGGCGACATCGCGCCGGGGTTCAACATGCTCGACCCGGTCAAGGCCACGGTCATCACGCCGGGGCTGGACGTGGACGGGAACTTCGCCGAGGTCGGCATCCCGGCGGCGATCGTCACCAAGTATCTCTCCGAGCACGGGATCATCGTCGAGAAGACCGGGCTCTACTCGTTCTTCATCATGTTCACCATCGGCATCACCAAGGGCCGCTGGAACACGATGGTCACCGAGCTGCAGCAGTTCAAGGACGACTACGACAAGAACCAGCCGCTGTGGCGCGTGATGCCCGAGTTTCTGCGCGCCAACCCGAGCTACGAGAACATGGGCCTGCGCGACCTGTGCGACGGCATCCACACGGTCTACGGCGGCAACGACGTGGCCCGCCTGACCACCGAGATGTACCTGTCCGAGATGGTGCCCGCGATGCGCCCCACCGACGCCTACGCCCGCATGGCGCACGGCGAGATCGATCGCGTGCCGATCGACGAGCTCGAGGGCCGCACCTCCGCGGTGCTGCTCACCCCCTACCCGCCGGGCATCCCCCTGCTCATCCCGGGCGAGGTGGTCAACTCGACCATCGTGCGCTACCTGCGCTTCGCCCGCGAGTTCAGCGCCAAGTTCCCGGGCTTCGAGACCGATGTGCACGGCCTGGTCAAGCAGCGCATCGACGGGCAGATGGAGTACTTCCTCGACTGCGTGCGCGCCTGAGGCAAGGGGCCGGGCGAGCCTCGCCCGCCGTCCGTCCGGGCGCCTGCTGCGGGTCGCCACGGAGGGTGGCGCCAAGCCGGCCTCGGCTATGATGCCGCCTTCGCCGTGACGATCCGGAACGGGAGAGAGCACAGCGCACTGCGCGGTGCCGCCGAAGGCGCAACTCACCCGTAATCGCTCAGGTACACGAACCGTCCCGGATCCGGCGACTCTGGAGAGATCGGCCGCGCCTGGCGCGTGGCCGGCGCCGAAGGGGCAGGGCTGGCGGCAACGCCGGCCGAAACTCTCAGGCAAAAGGACAGAGGGGTGCGTACCGAGGCTTCGGTGCGCGCCCCTTTTTCGTTTGCGAGGCCCCATGCTCAAGCGCACGCCGCTCTTCGACACCCACATCGCCTCGGGTGCCCGCACCGTGGACTTCGGCGGCTGGGACATGCCCGTCAACTACGGCTCGCAGATCGAGGAGCACCACGCGGTGCGCCGCGTCGCGGGCATGTTCGACGTCTCGCACATGCGCGTGGTCGACATCGATGGCGCGGGCAGCCGCGACTTCCTGCGCCACCTGCTGGCCAACGACGTGGCCAAGCTCGTGCCGGGCAAGGCGCTCTACTCGTGCATGCTCAATGCCCAGGGCGGCGTGATCGACGACCTGATCGTCTACTGGATCGAGGGCGATGCCTACCGCATGGTGGTCAACGCCGGCACCGCCGAGAAGGACATCGCCTGGATGGGCCTGGTGGCGCAGAAGTTCGCCGTCACGCTCACGCCGCGGCCCGAGCTCGCGATGATTGCCGTGCAGGGGCCGCAGGCGCGGGCGATCCTGGCGCAGGTGCTGCCCGCGCAGGCTGCGCTGATCGCCGGGCTCAAGATCTTCTCGGGGGCCTTTGCCGAGGTCGAGGGCGCGGAGTGGTTCATCGCGCGCACCGGCTACACCGGCGAGGACGGCTGCGAGATCGTGCTGCCTGGCGCGGCCGCCGCGGGCTTCTGGGCGCGGCTCAAGGCCGCCGGCGTGGCCGAGGCCGGCCTGGGCGCGCGCGACACGCTGCGCCTCGAGGCGGGCATGAACCTCTACGGCCAGGACATGGACGAGACCGTCGGCCCGCTGGAGTCGGGGCTCGCCTGGACCGTGGACCTCAAGGACGGCGCGCGCCGCTTCATTGGCCGCGACGCGCTCGAGGCCCTGCAGTCGCGCGGCCAACTGCGTCAGCTGGTGGGGCTCAAGCTGCTGGACAAGGGCGTGCTGCGCGCGCACCAGAAGGTGGTCTGCGCCCAGGGCGAGGGCGAGACCACCAGCGGCACCTACTCGCCCACGCTGGCCGCCTCGATCGCGCTGGCGCGCGTGCCCGCCGGCGTGGCGGTGGGCGACACCGTGCAGGTGGACCTGCGCGGCAAGCTCGTCAACGCCCTGGTCGTCAAGATTCCCTTCGCGCGCAACGGCCAGGCCCTGGTCTGACGCGCGCGCATTCCCGTCCCGCCTCGACTTCACCCCATCACGGAGCCGCGCATGAGCATCCCCGCCGACCTCAAGTACACCGAGTCCCACGAATGGCTGCGCCAGGAAGCCGACGGCAGCATCACCGTGGGCATCACCACCTTCGCGCAGGACGCGCTGGGTGACCTCGTGTTCGTCGAATTGCCCGAGGCCGGGCGCAAGGTGGCCCAGGGCGAGGCCTGCGCCGTGGTCGAGTCGGTCAAGGCTGCCTCGGACGTGTACGCGCCGATCGACGGCGAGATCGTGGCCGCCAACAGCGCGGTGGTCGACGCGCCCGAGAGCATCAACGCCGACGCGTTCTCGGCGTGGCTGTTCCGCATCCGCCCCAGCAATGCCGGCCAGCTTGCCGGCCTGCTCGACGCCGCGGCCTACGAGGCCAACGTCGCCAAGTAATCCCGCTTCACGCCCGCCGCGCCCCTGCGCGGCCCGATCCGGAGTGTCCGCATGACCGCCCGCCCTGCCTTTGCTCCCGCCTCGCTCGCCGCCCTCGAGGCGCACGACGAGTTCCTCGGCCGCCACATCGGCCCCAACGAGGCCGAGATGGCCGTGATGCTGGCGGTGATCGGCCAGCCCTCGCTCGAGGCCCTGACCGCCGCCATCGTGCCCGAGTCGATCCGGCTGACCGCGCCCCTGGCCCTGCCCGCTGCGGTGTCCGAGGAAGAGGCGCTCGCCAAGCTCGCGGACATCGCGGCGCGCAACGAGGTCTTCCGCAGCTTCATCGGCCAGGGCTATGCGGGCACCTTCACGCCCAAGGTCATCCTGCGCAACATCCTCGAGAACCCCGCCTGGTACACGGCCTACACGCCCTACCAGGCCGAGATCTCCCAGGGCCGCATGGAGGCGCTGATCA
>DAOTEJ010000138.1:0-4276 GCA_035454085.1 Burkholderiaceae bacterium
GCTCAGGGCCGCGTGACGGACATCGTCGAGAAGCCCGCCCAGCCGCCCTCGCCCTGGGCGGTCACGGGACTCTACTTCTACGACGCCCAGGCGGCCGCTCTGGCGCACAGTCTGCGCCCCTCGGCGCGGGGCGAGTTGGAGATCACCGATCTCAACCGCGCCTACCTCGCGCGCGGTGCGCTGGACGTCGAATATCTGGAGCGCGGCATTGCCTGGCTGGATGCCGGCACGCACGACGCCCTGCTCGAGGCCGCGCAGTTCGTGCAGACGATCGAACGGCGCCAGGGCCTCAAGATCGCCTGCCCCGAAGAACACGCCTGGCGCGCCGGCTGGATCGGTGACGCCCAGCTCGCCGCACTTGCAAGCGACCTGGGCGAGGGCGCCTACGCGCTCTACTTGCAGCAGCTGCTCGCGGAGGGCCGGTCGTGAAGGTGCGGGCCACGCGCCTGCCCGAGGTGCTGATCATCGAGCCGCGAGTGCATGCCGATGCGCGCGGCGCGCTCTTCGAGAGCTGGAACCGCCGCGACTTTGCCGCCGCCACGGGGCTCGACCTCGACTTCCCCCAGGACAACCTCAGCCGCAGCGTGCGCGGCGCACTGCGGGGCATTCACTACCAGCTTGCGCCGGCCCAGGGCAAGCTGGTGCGCGTGCTGCGCGGTCGCATCTTCGACGTGGCCGTCGACTTGCGCCGCAGCTCGCCGCACTTTGGCCAGTGGGAAGGGATCACGCTCGACGCCGCCAGCCCGCGCGCGCTGTGGATCCCCCCCGGCTTCGGCCACGGGTTCCTTGCGCTCAGCGCCGAGGCCGAGGTGCTCTACAAGCTCAGCGCCCTGCGCGAGCCGGCCGCCGAGCGTGCCATCGCCTGGGACGACCCGCAGCTTGGCATCGACTGGCCGCTCGCCCAGGGTGAGGCGCCCGTGCTCTCGCCTACCGACCGCGCAGCGCCACGGCTCGCCGCGGCCGCGGTCTATCCCTGATGCGCATCCTGCTGCTGGGCGCCGGGGGCCAGCTGGGCCATGCGCTGCGGCTGCAGCTTGCTCACCTGGGTGCAATCAGCGCGCCGCTGCGCGCCGAACTCGATCTGAGCGAACTGGCAGCAACAGAGCGCGCGGCGCAGGACTACGACCTAGTGGTCAACGCCGCCGCCTGGACCGATGTGCCGGGTGCCGAGGCGCAGCCCGAGGCCGCGTGGCGGATCAATGCCCAGGCGCCCGCGGCGCTCGCCCGCGGCGTGGCGAACAGCGGTGGTTTCCTGCTGCATTACTCGACCGACTACGTCTTCGACGGCCGCGCCGCGCCCTACTCCGAGGACGCCGCGCCGGCGCCGCTCAACGCCTACGGCCGCGGCAAGCTGGCCGGCGAGCAGGCAATCCGCGCCAGCGGCTGCGCGCACCTCATCGTGCGCAGCGGCTGGATCTACAGCCTGCGGGGCCGCAACTTCGTGCGGGCAGTGCTCGATCAGCTTGATCGCGGCATGCTGCTGCGCGCCCCCATCGACCAGTTCGGCGGACCGACCTCGGCCGAGGCGCTGGCGCGCCTGACGGCCACGCTGATCGAGAGCTCAGGAGCCAGTGCGGCGGGCCTGGCCAGCGCGGTGCGGGCGCGCGGCTCGCTGCTGCACGCGGCGTGCGCCGGGCGCGCCAGCCGGCACGACTTGGCCTGCGCCGTCGCCGCGACCTGGGCCGCACGCCACGGCTGCACCGCGCCAGCGGTCGCGCCCACCACGACCGCCGCATTGGCAGAACCGGTGCAGCGCCCTGCCGACAGCACGCTGGCACTCGACCGCCTGCACAAGCTCTGGGGCATGCAGCCTGTGCCCTGGCAAGAAGCTCTGCAGGCTTGCCTCGCCGGCTGCGATAATCCGCGCTCCGGTTCAACCGCCCCGCCTGCATGAGTCGCTATCCCGCTGCCCTCGCCCGCTGCAAGGTCCTCGTCGTCGGCGACGTGATGCTCGACCGCTACTGGTTCGGCGAGGTGGAGCGCATCTCGCCCGAGGCGCCGGTGCCGATCGTGCGCGTCGAGCGCACCGAAGAGCGCCTGGGCGGCGCGGCCAACGTGGCGCGCAACATCACGGCCCTGGGCGCGGGCGCGGGCCTGCTGGCGGTGATCGGTGCCGACGAGGCCGGCCGCGCGCTGGGGGCCCTGCTGGCCGAGGCGCACGTCGAGGCGCACATCCACGCCGATGCGCAGCTCTCGACCACGGTCAAGCTGCGCATCCTGGGCCGGCGCCAGCAGATGCTGCGCGCCGACTTCGAGAACCAGCCGGGCCGCGAGGTGCTGGCCGCGCACCTCGACCACTTCCGCGAACTGCTGCCGCGCTACGACGCGGTGCTGCTGTCGGACTACGGCAAGGGCGGGCTGGCGCACATCGCCACCATGATCGAGGCCGCTCGCGCCGCGGGCAAGACCGTGCTGGTCGATCCCAAGGGCGACGACTACTCGCGCTATGCCGGCGCGAACCTGGTGACGCCCAACCGCGCCGAGTTGCGCGAGGTGGTGGGCCGCTGGACGAGCGAAGCCGACCTCGCCGAGCGTGCCCAGAAGCTGCGCCGCAGCCTGGCCCTGCCGGCGCTGCTGCTCACCCGCAGCGAGGAGGGCATGACCCTCTACACGGACCAGGGCGAGTGGTCGGTGCCCGCGCAGGCGCGCGAGGTCTACGACGTCTCGGGCGCGGGCGACACGGTGATCGCCGTGCTCGCCGCGATGCTGGCCGCGGGCGCCGATCTGCGCGAGGCGGTCGCCACCGCCAACCGCGCCGGCGGCATCGTGGTCGGCAAGCTGGGCACCAGCACGGTGTCGCGCGAGGAACTCTTCGGAGCCCAGTCATGAGCATCGTGGTCACCGGGGCGGCCGGCTTCATCGGCGCCAACAACGTCAAGGCGCTCAACGAGCGCGGCGAGACCGCAATCCTCGCCGTCGATAACCTGGAGCGCGCCGACAAGTTTCGCAACCTGGCCGATTGCGAGATCGCCGACTACCTCGACAAGCGCGAGTTCATCGAGCTGGTGCGAGCGCGCCGCCTGCCCCGGCCGAGCGTGGTGTTCCATCAGGGCGCCTGCTCCGACACCATGCAGAGCGACGGGCACTACATGATGGAGAACAACTACCGCTACACGCTGGAGCTGTTCCGCTGGTGCCAGGCCGAGCGCGTGCCCTTCATCTACGCCTCGAGCGCGGCGGTCTACGGCCTCGGGCCGGTGTTCACCGAGGGCCGCGCCCACGAGCGCCCGCTCAACGTGTACGGCTACTCCAAGTTCCTGTTCGACCAGGTGCTGCGGCGCGAGCTGGCAAACCTCACGGCGCCGGTGATCGGGCTGCGCTACTTCAACGTGTACGGCCCGCGCGAGCAGCACAAGGGGCGCATGGCCTCGGTGGCCTTCCACCACTTCCACCAGTTTCGCGAGCACGGCAAGGTCAAGCTCTTCGAGGCAAGCCACGGCTACGCCGCGGGCGAGCAACGGCGCGACTTCATCCACGTCGACGACATCGTGCGCGGCAACCTGCACTTCTGGGACAAGCCGGCCTCGGGCGTCTACAACCTGGGCACGGGCCGCGCGCAGGCCTTCAACGACGTGGCGCTCACGGTGGTCAACACCCTGCGCGAGCACGGCGGCCAGGGGCGGCTCACGCTCGAGCACGCGGTGGCGCAGGGGCTGATCGAATACGTGCCCTTCCCCGAGGCGCTCAAGGGCAAGTACCAGGCCTACACGCAGGCCGATCTCACGCAGCTGCGCGCCGCCGGCTGCGAGATCCCCTTCATGAGCGTCGAGCACGGCACCGCGTCCTACGTGCGCTGGCTGCTCGGCCAGGCGCAGTGAGCGCGGCTCTTCCCACGCCGCAGCGCGCGGCCTTCCTGGACCGCGACGGGGTGATCAACCTCGACCACGGCTACGTGTTCCGGCCGCAGGACTTCGAGTTCGTGCCGGGCACACTGGCGGCTGCGCGTCGCCTGCACGAAGCGGGCTGGGCGCTGGTGGTGGTCACCAACCAGTCGGGCATCGGCCGTGGCCTGTATTCCGAGGACGACTACCGCACGCTCGACGCCTGGATGCGCGCCGAGTTCGCTGCCGCCGGCGCGCCGCTGGCCGCCACCTACTTCTGCCCGCACCACCCGCGCGACGCTCAAGGGGCCTACCTGCGCGAGTGCGATTGCCGCAAGCCGGCGCCCGGCATGCTGCTCGCCGCCGCGCGCGAACTGAATCTCGACTTGGCCGCCAGCGCGATGTTCGGCGACAAGGCCTCGGACCTCGAAGCCGCGCGCGCCGCCGGCGTGCCG
>DAOTEJ010000139.1:0-4077 GCA_035454085.1 Burkholderiaceae bacterium
GCTCTGGCCTTCGCGCCGCGCGCGCCCGCCCCCAGCGCAGGGCAGGGCTAGACTGCGCGCTTTTCGCCGTCTGCCCATGAAGCACGAACTCGAACTCACCCATGCCTATGGCATGCACCAGCTGGGCCGCCTCACGGAAGCCCTGGCTGCCTACGACGCGGTGCTCGCCCGCGACCCGAGCAACGCCGTCGCCCTGCACCACTCGGGAGTCGTGCTGCACCAGACCGGCCAGCACGAGTCCGCGGCGGGGCGCATCTCGGCCGCGCTGAAGTCCAATCCCCAGGATCCCGAAGCCTGGGCCAATCTGGGCGCCGTGCTGCGCACCCTGGGCCGCACCGAGGAGTCCCTGGTGGCCCTGCGCAACGCGGTGCGCCTCGCGCCGCAGGACGGCGTGCTGCTCAGCGACGTGGCCGGCGGCTTCATGATGGCGGGCCGCTACGACGAGGCGCTCGCGCCCGCGCGCGCCGCGACCGCGGCCATCCCCCAGGCCGCGCCGCCCTGGTACACGCTGGCGCTGTGCCTCGACGCGCTGGGCCAGACGCGCGCGGCGCTCGAGGCCGCCGAACGCGCCGCCGCGCTCGATCCGGCCGCCGCGCATTACGCCGGCCTGCTCGCGCAACTCTTGTCGCGGCTGGGGCAAGCTGCCCGCGCCAAGGAGATCCTGCTCGCCACCATCGCGCGCCACCCGGGCATCGCGCAGTTGCACTACCAGCTCGCCGACGCCTGCGAGGACCTGAACCAGCCCGAGGCCGCGGTCGCTGCCTACGAGATCACGGTGCGGCTCGATCCGTCCAACGGGCCGGCGCTGTCGCAACTGATCTTCCTGCGCCGCCGCCTGGCCGATTGGGGTCCGGCCCTGGCCGCGCACGAGGCGCGTTTCCTGCAAGAGGTGGCGCGTGGCCGGCTGCTGCTCTCGCCCTTTGCCCTGCTGGCCTTCAGCGGCGACCGCGCCCTGCAGCGCCGTTGCGCGAGTCACTGGAACCAGGCCTTCGCCCGCCCGGCCCTGCCGCGCGCCACACTAGGCGCCGGGCCGCGCCTGCGCCTGGGCTACCTCTCGGCCGACTTCCACGAGCACCCCACGGCCGTGCTCACCGCCGGCCTGTTCGAGGCCCACGATCGCGAGCGCTTCGAGGTGCACGCGTTCTCCACCGGCCCCGACGACGGCGGCCCCTTGCGGGCGCGCCTCAAGCGCGGCTTCGACCACTTCCACGAGTGCGCCAATCTCTCCGATGCGGCGGTCGCCCAGCGCATCCGTGCCGCGGGCATCGACATCCTGGTGGACCTCAAGGGCCACACAGCGGGCAGCCCCACAGCAGCCATCCTGGCGTGGCGTGCCGCCCCCGTTCAGGCGCACTACCTCGGCTTCCCCGGCACGCTGGGCGACGGCCTGGCCGACTATCTGATCGGCGACGCCGTGGTGACCCCGCCCGAGCACGCCGCCGACTACGCCGAGCACCTGGTGCGCCTGCCGCACTCCTACCAGGTCAACGACCGCCAGCGCAACGCCGCCGACACGCCGCCGCGCGCCGCGCTGGGCCTGCCCGCCGACGCCGTGGTGCTGTGCTGCTTCAACGCGGCCTGGAAGCTCGGCCCCGAGGTGATCGACGACTGGGCCGCGATCCTTGCGCAGGCGCCGCGCGCCGTGCTGTGGCTGCTGGCACGCGGCGACGCCGATCCTTCGCGCCTGCACCTGGCCTCCGAGCTCGAGCAGCGCGGCGTGGATCCGGCACGCCTTCACTTTGCCAACGCGCGGCCCAACGCCGAGTACCTGTCGCTGTACCGCGCTGCCGACCTCTTCCTCGACACCTGGCCCTACAACGCCCACACCACCGCCTCGGACGCGCTGTGGATGGGCTGCCCGGTGCTGGGCATCGCGGGCACGAGCTTCGCGGGGCGCGTGGGCGCCAGCCTGCTCGCCGCGGTGGGCCAGCCCCAGCTCGTGATGCCCGACCGCGCCACCTACGTGAAGCGCGCTGTGCAACTGGCCACCGATGCGCGCCTGCTGGGCGCCGTGCGCGCCCAGCTCGCCGCCGCCCTGCCCACCGCGCCGCTGTTCGACACGGTGGCCACGACCCGCGCGCTCGAGCGCGCCTACGAGGCGATGGCCGAGCAGACGCGCAGCGGCACGCGCGGGCCGATCGACGTCGCGGCGTAGGGCTCGCAGCCAGAAGCAAAACGGCCCCGCGATGCGGGGCCGTTTCCTTTGACGCGGGCGGGCGCCGGCGCCGCCTCAGTGCACCACGCGCTCGAAGCGGAAGTGACCCTTGGTGTAGTCCACCGGGATCACGTCCTTGGGGCCGTAGCGACCCTCGAGCACCAGGCGGGCGATCGGGTTCTCGATGTTCTCCTGGATCGCGCGCTTGAGCGGCCGCGCGCCGTAGAGCGGATCGAAGCCCACCTTGGCGATCTCGTCGAGCGCGGCCTCGCTGACCTCGAGCTTCATGTCCATCGCCGCCAGGCGCTGCTCCAGGCGGCGCAGCTGGATGCGGGCGATCGCCTTGATGTTCTTCTCGTCGAGCGCGTTGAACACCACGATCTCGTCGATGCGGTTGATGAACTCGGGCCGGAAGTGCTTGCGCACCTCGCCCATCACCGCGTCCTTGATCACCGAGTGCGGCTCGCCCGCCAGGCGCTGGATCTCGTGCGCGCCGAGGTTGCTGGTCATGATGATCACGGTGTTCTTGAAGTCCACCGTGCGCCCCTGGCCGTCGGTCATGCGCCCGTCGTCGAGCACCTGCAGCAGCACGTTGAAGACGTCGGGATGCGCCTTCTCGACCTCGTCGAGCAGGATCACGCTGTAGGGCTTGCGCCGCACCGCCTCGGTCAGGTAGCCGCCCTCCTCGTAGCCCACGTAGCCCGGAGGCGCGCCGATCAGCCGCGCCACCGAGTGCTTTTCCATGAACTCGCTCATGTCGATGCGGATGATGGATTCGTCGGTGTCGAACAGAAACTGCGCGAGCGCCTTGGTCAGTTCGGTCTTGCCCACGCCGGTAGGCCCGAGGAACAGGAACGAGCCGTAGGGCCGGTTGGGGTCGGCCAGGCCCGCGCGCGAGCGCAGGATGGCGTCGGTGACGCGCCGCACGGCCTCGTCCTGACCCACCACGCGCTCGGCGAGGTGCGCCCCCATGGCGAGCAGCTTCTGGCGTTCGCCTTCCATCATCTTCGACACCGGTATGCCGGTGGCGCGCGACACGACCTCGGCGATCTCTTCCGCCCCCACCTGGGTGCGCAGCAGCTGCGGCTTGTCCTTCTTGCCCTCGGCGCTCTCTTCCTCGCGCAGCTTCTTCTCGAGCCTGGGCAGTTCGCCGTATTGCAGCTCGGCGAGCTTCTCGTACTGGCCGGCACGCTTGAGCTCCTCGATGCGCGTCTTGAGCTTGTCGATCTCGTCACGCACCGATTGCGCGCCCAGCACCGCGCCCTTCTCGGCCTTCCAGATCTCTTCCAGATCGGCGACCTCGCGCGAGAGCTTGTCGATCTCGCCCTCGAGCAGCTCGAGCCGCTTGATCGAGGCCTCGTCCTTCTCCTTCTTGACCGCCTCGCGCTCGATCTTGAGCTGGATGAGCTTGCGGTCGAGCTTGTCGAGCGCCTCGGGCTTGGAGTCGATCTCCATCTTGATGCGCGCGGCGGCCTCGTCGATCAGGTCGATCGCCTTGTCGGGCAGGAAGCGGTCGGTGATGTAGCGTGCCGACAGTTCCGCCGCGGCGACGATCGCCGGGTCGGTGATCTCCACGCCGTGGTGCACCTCGTACTTCTCCTGCAGGCCACGCAGGATGGCGATCGTGTCCTCGACGCTGGGCTCGTCGATCAGCACCTTCTGGAAGCGGCGCTCGAGCGCGGCGTCCTTCTCGATGTACTTGCGGTACTCGTCGAGCGTGGTGGCGCCGATCACGTGCAGCTCGCCACGGCTGAGCGCGGGCTTGAGCATGTTGCCCGCGTCCATCGCGCCCTCGGCCTTGCCCGCGCCGACCATGGTGTGGATCTCGTCGATGAACAGGATGATGCGGCCCTCCTCGGCGGTCACGTCCTTGAGCACGGCCTTGAGCCGCTCCTCGAACTCGCCGCGGTACTTGGCGCCGG
>DAOTEJ010000140.1:0-3932 GCA_035454085.1 Burkholderiaceae bacterium
GTCGGCCTCGTCACCGGCGCCTGCCTCGCGGACGTCGGCAACGACGTGCTCTGCGTCGACATCGACGAAGGCAAGGTCGCGCGCCTGCGCGCGGGCGAGATCCCCATCCACGAGCCCGGCCTCGACGCCGTGGTGGCGCGCAACATCGCCGCGCAGCGCCTGGCCTTTTCCACCAGCACCGACGAGGCCGTGGCGCACGCCGACCTCATCTTCATCGCCGTGGGCACGCCCTCGGGCGAGGACGGCTCGGCCGACCTCAGCCACGTGCTCGCCTGCGCCAGGGAGTTAGGCAAGCGCATCACGCGCGACACCCTGGTAGTGGTCAAGTCCACCGTGCCGGTGGGCACCAACGACTCGGTGCGCGCTGCCCTGCGCGAAGAGCTGGGCAAGCGCAATCTCGCCGCCCTGCACGTGACCACCGCCTCGAACCCCGAGTTCCTCAAGGAAGGCTTCGCGGTCGAAGACTTCATGAAGCCCGACCGCATCGTTGCCGGCGTCGACGACGAGCGTTCCGCCCAGACCATGCGCGCGCTCTACGCGCCCTTCAACCGCAACCGCGACCGCCTGGTGCTGATGGACGTGCGCTCGGCCGAGTTCACCAAGTACGCGGCCAACTGCATGCTGGCGGTGCGCATCTCGTTCATGAACGAGATGGCCAACCTCTCCGACCGCCTGGGCGTGGACATCGAGGCCGTGCGCCACGGCATCGGCTCGGACCCGCGCATCGGCCCGCACTTCCTGTACGCGGGCGCGGGCTTCGGCGGCAGCTGCTTCCCCAAGGACCTGCGCGCCATGATCCACACCGCGCGCGAGGCCGGCCACCCGGCCCAGCTGCTGGAGTCGGCCGTGGCCGTCAACCTGCGCCAGCGCCGCGTGCTGGCCGAGAAGATCATCGGCTTCTTCAAGGGCAACGGCGCCGGCAAGACCGTGGCGCTGTGGGGCCTGGCCTTCAAGGCCAACACCGACGACATGCGCGAGGCCTCGAGCCTGGCCATCATCGCCGCGCTCACCGCGGTGGGCGTGCGCGTGCGCGCCTACGACCCGGTGGCCACCGACAACGCCCGCCGCGAGCTGGCCGGCAACCCGCGCGTGGAGCTCGTGGCCAGCGCGCAAGAGGCGCTCGCCGGCGCCGACGTGCTGGCCGTGGTCACCGAGTGGCTGGAGTTCCGCAGCCCCGACTTCACGCAACTGGCCGCCCGGCTCAAGGACCGCGCCGTGTTCGACGGCCGCAACCTCTACGACCCGGCCACCGTGCGCGCCGCGGGCCTGGCCTACTTTGGCATCGGGCGGGGCAGCCGATGATCCTGCTCACCGGCGCGGCCGGCTTCATCGGCGCCTTCGTGGCGCGCGCGCTCACCGCGCGCGGCGAGGCCGTGCTGGGCATCGACAGCCTCAACGACTACTACGACCCGCAGCTCAAGCGCGACCGCCTGGCCGCCATCGCCCAGACGCCGGGCTTCACCTTCCGCCAGCTCGACATCGCCGACCGCGCCGCCGTGCAGGCGCTCTTTGCCGGGCAGCGCTTCACGCGCATCGTGCACCTGGCCGCGCAGGCGGGGGTGCGCTACTCGTTCACCAACCCCCACGCCTACGCCGACGCCAACCTCACGGGCTTTCTCAACCTGCTGGAAGGCGCGCGCGGGCAGGGCACGGCGCACTTCGTGTACGCGTCCTCGAGCAGCGTGTACGGCGCCAACACCCAGATGCCGTTTGCCGAGTCCGACCGGGTGGACCACCCGGTGAGCCTCTACGCCGCCACCAAGCGCGCCAACGAGCTCATGGCCGAGGTCTACGCGCGCCAGTTCAAGCTGCCGCTCACGGGGCTGCGCTTCTTCACCGTGTACGGCCCCTGGGGCCGGCCCGACATGGCGCCGCTCAAGTTCACCCGCGCCATCCTGGCGGGCGAGCCCATCGAGGTCTACAACCACGGCGACATGCAGCGCGACTTCACCTTCGTGGACGACATCGTCGACGGCGTGCTGCGCGTGCTGGACCGCCCGCCCGCGGGCGAGTTGCCGCACCGCCTCTACAACCTGGGCAACCACCGGCCCGAGCGCCTGCTGCACTTCATCACCGTGCTGGCCGCCGCCATCGGCCGCGAGCCGCAGCTCGTGATGAAGCCCATGCAGCCCGGCGACGTGCAATCCACCTACGCCGACATCACCGCCATCAGCCGCGACACCGGCTGGGCGCCCCGCACGGGCATCGAGTCCGGCCTGCCGCAACTGGTGGGCTGGGTGCGCGACTACTACGGCTGAGGGCATGGCCTCGTTCGAAGAGACCTGGCGCCGGCGCTTCGAATCCTTCGGAGCCAAGGCCGACGACGACGCCGGCATCGCCGGCTGGTCGGCCAACGGACTGGCCACGCGCCTGCGCGCCTTCGAGCGTGCCTTTGGCGCCGCGCGGCTCGACGGCCAGACCTGGATCGACGTGGGCTGCGGCGCCGGCACCTACAGCCGCTGGCTGGCCGCGCGCGGCGCGCGCGTGATCGGGCTGGACTACTCGCAGCCCAGCCTGGCCAAGGCGGCGCGCTTCCCGGCCAACGCGCCCATCGCCTTCGCGGTGGCCGACGCCACGCGCCTGCCCTTGCCCGCGGGCTGCGCGCACGGCGTGCTGCTCTTTGGCGTGCTGCAGGCCCTGTCTTCGCCGGGGGGTGCGCTGGCCGAACTGCACCGCGTGCTGCGCCCGGGTGGCGCGCTGTGGCTCGATGCGCTCAACGCTGATTCCGCCGCTGCGCGTGCCCTGGCGGCGCGCGAGCGCGCCAAGGGCGAGCCACCTCGCCTGCGCCACGACGCGCCCGATGAACTTCTCGCCGCCGTGAGCGCTGCGGGCTTCGAGCACGCCGCGCTCACCTGGGTGCCCATCGCACCGGGCCGCACCGCCGCCGCGCAGCCCTTGCTCGAGCTCGCGCCCGTGCGCGGTGTGGTGCAGGGCATCGCGCCCCTGGGGCGCACGCTGGCGCATTCGCTGCTGGTGAACGCGCGGGTGCCGGAGGCCCGGGCATGACTTTCGTGGCCAGTGCCATGCAGATGGCGGCGCGCATGGCGCTGCCCCTGGCCACGCGCGGCCGGCTCACCATCCTGATCTTCCACCGCGTGCTACCCGCGCCCGACGCGCTGCTGCACGACGTGTGGCCCGCGGCGGTGTTCGAAGAGCGCATGCGCTGGCTGCGTGGCGCGTTCAACGTGCTGCCACTGGACCAGGCCGTGCAGCGCCTGCGCGCCGGCACGCTGCCCGCGCGCGCTGCCGCCATCACCTTCGACGACGGCTACCGCGACAACGTGGAAGTGGCCGCGCCCATCCTGGCGCGCCTGGGCCTGACCGCCACCTTCTTCATCGCCGACGGGTATCTGGACGGCGGGCGCATGTTCAACGACACGGTCTACGAGACCCTGCGCCGCCTGCCCGCGGGCGAGTTCGAACTGCCGGTGGGCGAGGGCGGCCGCGTGGTGTTGAGCAATGCGGCCAGCCGCCGTGCCGCCGCCGACCGCCTGCTGGCGAGCCTCAAGTACCTGCCGCCGCCCGAGCGCCTGCGCGTGTGCGAGGCGCTCGCCGCGCGGCTCATCGAACCGCTGCCCGACAAGCTGATGATGGATTCGAGTCAGGTGCCCGAGCTCGAGCGCCTGGGCATGAGCATCGGCGGCCACACGGTGCACCACCCCATCCTGACCTCGGTGAGTGCCAATGAGGCGCGTGCCGAGATCCGCAACAACAAGGCGCGGCTCGAAGCCCTGCTAGGCCACCCCATCGCGCTCTTCGCCTACCCCAACGGCGGTCCGGGGCGCGACTACGCCGCCGAGCACGTGGCCATGGTGCGCGAGGCGGGCTACGCGGCGGCGGTGTCCACCTCGTTTGGTACTGCCACCGCCACAACCGACCCCTTCCAGTTGCCGCGCTACACGCCCTGGGATCTGCGGCCGGGGAGGTTCGAG
>DAOTEJ010000141.1:0-3884 GCA_035454085.1 Burkholderiaceae bacterium
GGCGCGGCCTTGAACTGCCGGTTGGCGGTGAAGGGCATCCAGAATTCGTCGAGCGAGACGGCCAGATGCGGATTCTCGAGCTTCATGGCGGGACCTATCGAGGCAGAAGCCGGAACGAAGCGAGGAAGTTCTCGCTGACTTCCGGCGGCAGTTCGCCCTCGGCGCCGAGGGCGATCACTTGGTAGAGCCGATCATCGACGATGAACAGACGCGCGGCAATCGTGCCCGCCCGCCGCTCGGGCCCCACGCCCGCCCGGGCGTCGATGGCGCTGGCGGCGTGCAGCGTGCGGCTGGGAGGCACGACCAGCGCGGGCCGGGAACGCCGCACCTCGCGCAGTTCGAAGCGGCGCACGAGGCCTTCCTCCAACCAGGCGAGCAAGGCGGCCCGCGCCTGCGCATCGTCGGCAACTTCGGCCGGCAGTCTCATCGCCCCGACCGCGAAGAGCGTGGGGCCGACGCCCGTGGTCTGCATGCGCATGGGCAGGCTGCGCTCCGGCAGGCGCACCTCGCGCTCGGACAACTGGGCCTTGTCGGGGAAGGTGGCGGCCCACCCGTCCTCGACGGACTGCACCTCGCGCCAGTTCCAGCGGGTGCAGGCCAGCAGCAGCACAGCGACGAGCACGAGCACGCCAGCAGGCAGCCAGCGGACAGCGCCTCGGGACGAGGTCGCGATCAAGACGCGCTTGCGCCCGCCGCGAAGGGCTGCGCGCGATCCAGTTCACCCATCATCGGTCTCCATCGCCTCGTGCGCTGATCGCCAAAGGCTTGACCGAGTGTATCGGTGCCGCGAGTCCGCCCTGGCTAGAATGAGGCGAAGGAGGCCCGCCATGGCACTGGTAGTGTTTCGCTCGCGAGCGGCCGGCGAGATCTTCATGTTCGCCGAGACCGCGCATCGCATCTTCCAGATCCTCGACCGCAAGGATGCCGAGCGCGGCGTGATCACCGCCGAGCAGGTCCCCGCCGCGCTCGCGGCGCTCGAGGCCGCTGTCGAGGCCGAAAAAGCCCAGCTCAAGGCCGCCGAGGCCGCTAGCGAGGAGTCCGAGCGCGAGGGCCGCGACGGCGCGGCGCAGCGCGCCGTGACGCTCGGGCAGCGCGCCTTCCCGCTGCTCGAGATGCTGCGCGCGGCCGGCAAGAAGGGCGTAGAGGTCACCTGGGGCATCTAGCCCGCCGGTCATGAAGCTTCTGCGCGCCCTGGCGGCGAGTCCTCGACGTCGGCTCACTGCGACTCTCGTTTCGCTGGCCCTGATGGCGCTGGCCGTGGTGGTGGCGTGGCGCGCCCTCGAAGTCGATCAGGCGGCCCAGGCGCGCTACGAGCAGGCGCTCGCCTTGACCCGGGCCAGCCTGGAGACGCAGCGCCTGGCGACGGAACTGCGAACATGGCAGGCGCGCTTCGCGCTCGAGGTGATATCGCACCGCGCCGGCGAGTCCCTGGCCGACCACCTGGACTTCCGCGGCCTGGCGGCGATCACCGAAGGCCTGAAGGCCGAGCTCGGGCGCGTCGAGACGCTCGCCCCCGGCCACCCTGAATTGCCCCGGCTGGAGCGCGCGCTCGAGGCGCTGCGCGAGCAGAGCATCGCCACGCTCGATGCCTTGGCGCGCGGCTCGCAGGATGCCCGCGCCGCGAGCCTCGCGCTGGTCGAGGACAGTGCTCCGCGCTTCGAGGCGCTGGATACGGCCCTGGCGCGCCTGGTGCAGGAGGTCGCCACGGAGGCCGGCGTCCGCCTCGAGGCCGCCCGGCGCACGAGCCGCTACGCGCGCAGCGGGCTGCTCGCCCTTTCTGCCCTGGCCCTGGCCCTGGCTGTCATGGGCATGCTGGCCTCGCGGCGCGCACGAGTCACCCATCAGCACCTCATGCACCGGCTCGAGGAACTGGCGCAGCAGGATGGCCTCACCGGCATCACGAACCGCCGCGGCCTGGATGAACGCCTGCCGCAGGAACTCGAGCGCGCCGGCCGTTCCGGCCTGCCGCTTGCCCTGGTGATGATCGATCTCGATCACTTCAAGCGCTACAACGACCGGCAAGGGCACACGGCGGGCGACGATCTGCTGCGTGGCCTGTGCGCGGGCTGGCGTCCGCACCTGCGCACCAACGACGTGTTCGCGCGCTACGGTGGCGAGGAGTTCACCCTGGTGCTGCCCCAGGCCACGATCGAGGAGGCGGCGCACCTGATCGAGCGGCTGCGCCCGCTCGTGCCGGATGGCCAGACCTTCTCGGCGGGCGTGGCCGTCTGGGATGGGGAGGAGCCGCCCGCGGACCTGATCGCCCGGGCCGACGGCGCGCTGCTGCGCGCCAAGCGCACCGGCCGCAATCGCACGGTATGCCTGCCCGCGCCCGACCAGCTCGGCCCGGCCCGCGCAGCCTGATTCCGCACTCAGCCCAGCGAGGGCGCCAGCCAGCGTTCGAGTTCCGCCGGCGGCACGCCTTCACGCGTGGCCAGGTCGGTCAACTGATCGCGGCCGATTCTGCCGACGTTGAAGTACACCGCCTCGGGGTGCGCGAGGTAGAAGCCCGCGACCGAGGCCGCCGGGGTCATGGCGTAGCTCTCGGTCAGCCCCATGCCGATCGCGGGCGCGTCGAGCGCGGCGAACAGCGCGCGCTTGACGCGGTGATCCGGGCACGCCGGGTAGCCCGGCGCGGGGCGGATGCCGCGGTAGCGCTCGGCGATCAGCGCCTCGTTGCCCAGCGACTCCTGCGCGGCGTAGCCCCATAGGTCCTTGCGTACGCGCTCGTGCAGCGCTTCGGCGTAGGCCTCCGCCAGCCGGTCGGCCAGCGCCTTGAGCATGATCGCCGAGTAGTCGTCGTGCGCCTGCGTGAACCGCGCCTCCCGCGCCTCGACCCCCAGGCCGGCGGTCACGGCGAACAGGCCGATGTAGTCGGCCACGCCGCTGTCCTTGGGGGCAATGAAGTCGGCCAGCGCGCGGTTGGGGACGGGCACGCCTTCGATCACCGGCTTCTCGGCCTGCTGGCGCAGGCCACGCCAGGTGAAGAGCACCTTGCCGCGGGACTCGTCGGCGTAGACCTCGATGTCGTCGCCCACGCTCGCCGCCGGGTAGAAGGCCACGACGGCATTGGCGGCGAGCCAGCGCTCGGCGACGATGCGCTCGAGCATCCTCTTGCCGTCGGCCAGCACGGCGCGCGCCTGCTCGCCGACCAGCTTGTCGTCGAGGATGGCGGGGTAGGGGCCGGCCAGGTCCCAGGTCTGGAAGTAGGGGCCCCAGTCGATGTAGCGCGCGAGTCCCGCGAGGTCCTGGTTGCGGAATTCGCGCCGGCCGATGAACTTGGGTCGCGGCGGCGCGTAGCCGGACCAGTCGATCCGCGTGGCGTTGGCCCGCGCGGCGGCCAGGCTCGCCAGCGCCGGCCCCTTCCTGCCCGCGTGCTGCTCGCGCACGCGCTCGTACTCGGCGCGCAGTTCGTCGGTGAAGCGCGTGGCGCTGTCCTCGCTCACCAGGTTCTGGCACACGCCCACCGACCGGCTCGCGTCGGTGACGTAGATGACCGGGCCCTGGTAGTGCGGCGCAATCTTCACCGCGGTGTGCACGCGCGAGGTGGTGGCCCCGCCGATGAGCAGCGGAATCGAGAAGCCCTGGCGCTGCATCTCCTTGGCAACGTGGGCCATCTCCTCGAGCGAGGGCGTGATCAGGCCCGACAGGCCGATCATGTCGGCGCCCTCGTCGCGGGCGGTCTGCAGGATCTTCTCGGCCGGGACCATGACGCCCATGTTCACGACCTCGAAGTTGTTGCACTGGAGCACGACCGCGACGATGTTCTTGCCGATGTCGTGCACATCGCCCTTGACGGTGGCGATCACCACCTTGCCCTTGGCCCGCATCTCGGTGCCCAGTGCCGCCTTCTCGGCCTCGATGAAGGGCACCAGGTGCGCGAC
>DAOTEJ010000142.1:0-3813 GCA_035454085.1 Burkholderiaceae bacterium
TACGACCTGTGGCACGCGGCCATCAACAGCCGCGGCCAGGCCTTCAACGCCGAGAACCCCGCCGAACTGGTGGATGCGCTCGAAGGCGCATTGCGGCGGATCGAGTCGCAGAAGTCCGCTGCCGCCTCGCTCGCCACCAACTCGACCCGGATCGCCACCGAGACCCTGCTCTATCAGGCGCGCTTCAATAGCGGCGACTGGTCGGGCGAGTTCACCGCCTTCCGGGTGAACTCCGACGGGAGCAAGGGCGCGATCGCCTGGGACGCCACCGCCCCAGGCAAGATCCCCGCCCACGGCTCGCGCTCGATCTACAGCTGGAGCGGCAGCGCGGGCATCAACTTCACACGCAGCGACCTGGATGGCGCGGGCCTGTGGTCGCCGATCGGCGACGACGAGCTGCTCGCCTATCTGCGCGGCGACACTTCCCGCGAAGTGGCCAACGGCGGCAGCTTCCGCAACCGCGGCTCGCGCCTGGGCGACATCGTCAACTCCGACCCGGTGTTCGTCGGTGCCGAGAACTACGGCTACACCACCCTGCCCGAGGGCGCGGTCGCGGGCGCGACTCCCTACGACAGCTACGTGTCGACCAAGAACTCGCGCCGCAAGATGGTCTATGTGGGCGCCAACGACGGCATGCTGCACGCCTTCGACGCCCTCACCGGGGAAGAGCGCTTTGCCTACGTGCCGCAGGCGGTGATCCCGAACCTGAAGGAACTCAAGGAGACCGATTACTCCCACCGCTTCTACGTGGACGGCTCGCCCATCGCGATCGACGCCTTCCTGGGCTCGAGCTGGCGCACCGTGCTCGTAGGCAGCACCGGAGCGGGCGGCAAGTCGATGTTCGCGCTCGACGTCACCGATCCCGACGCGTTCGGCACGAGCAAGATCCTCTGGGAGATCAACAGCGCAACGCCATTCCGCTCGGGCGATGTCACCGACCCACGCTATGACCAGGACCTGGGCTTCACCTTGGGCCAGGCCCAGGTGTTCAAGCTCAACAACGGCGAGTGGGCGGCGATCTTCGGCAACGGCTACCGCAGCAACAACGAGCGCGCGGTGCTCTACGTGGTGAAGCTGTCTGATGGCACGCTGATCCGCAAAATCGACACGGGTGTAGGCAGCTCGACCAGCAAGAACGGCTTGGGCACGCCCACGCTGTACGACGCCAACGGCGACGACGTGGCCGACTACGCCTACGCGGCCGACATGCTGGGCAATGTGTGGAAGTTCGACCTAACGAGCACCTCGGCTGCAAGCTGGAGCATCGCGTTCTCGGCCTCTAGCGGCTTCCCCAACGGCTCGCCGCTGTTCCAGGCGCGCAATGCCGCGGGCCAGATCGAGCCCATCCAGGGCCGCCTCGAGCTCGCTCGGCCACCTTCGGGCGTGTCGGGTGTGCTGGTGCTCTTCGGCACGGGCCGCTTCCTGTCTACGGCCGACAAGGGCGACACCACGGGTCAGAGCTTCTACGGCATCCTGGACAACGGCACCCGCGTCACGGCCACCGACCGCAGCACCCTGCAGGCCCAGACCATCAGCACCGCCAGCTACTCCTACACCACCATTGGCGCGGACCTCGTCGAGACCACGGTCACCACGACGATCCGCAACGTGAGCCAGAACGCCATCAACTGGGCGGGCGGCAGGCGCGGCTGGTACATGGATCTGCCCGATCCCGGCGAGCGCGTGATCGGCATGCCGGTGGTCCGCGGCGGGCGCGTGCTGTTCACGACTCAGGTACCGTCGGACGATCCCTGCCGCTTTGGCGGCTCGGGCTGGCTGATGCAGGTCGATGCGGCCACGGGCAAGCAGCAGACCACGCCGGTGTTCGACATCAACCGCGACAAGGAGATCAACTCGCTCGATCCCAACGCCTCCGGCATCCGCATCACCGTGGGTCTGGCCAAGCAGGTACTGACCCTGGAAGGCAGCCCCTACGGCCAGGCGCTGGTCAGCGGCACCACGGGCGAAATCCAGTCCGAGCGCATCCGCCGCTTCGTGGAAGGCGTGGGTCGCGAGTCCTGGCGCGAGGTCGGTCGCTGATTGAGCGCGAACACACCATGAGAATCAACATGCGACTCAAGCAAGGGGGCTTCACGCTGATGGAGCTGCTGGCGGCCCTGACCATCCTGGGCATCCTGGCCGCCATCGCCATCCCCAACTACACGGCCTACATCAATCGCGGCAAGCGAGCGGCGGCCAAGTCGGAACTGCTTGCCATCGCCGCGCAGCTCGAGCGCAACTACACGACCAACGGCTGCTACAACTTCACCACCGTGGCCGAGTGCCGTGCCCAGGCGGGCACGGCCCCGGCGCTGCCGGCAACCTCGCCCACCGAGGGGCGGGCCCACCACGCCGTCACAGTCGACTACTCGGCCAGCGCCACGGGTCAGGCCTTCACGCTCTCGGCCACGCCCTGCGGCGCGGCAGGCACCTGCCCGACCGGCTCGGAGGCCTTTACCGACGCCGACTGCGGCACGCTCACCCTGGCCCACACCGGCGTGCGCACCAGCAGCGGCAGCGCGAGCCTGGAGAGCTGCTGGCGCCGCTGAGACCGCATCCGTCCGGCAAGCAAAGGGGCGCCTTGGGCGCCCCTTTGCTTTGTCCCCCGACAGGTCAGCCTCGCCCGCGTGGCGCCTCGTGCTCCAACGCCGCGCCCCACCCCAGGTCCGCCGCCACGCGCTCGAAGCCCTCGTCCGGCCCGGCGTGGAGGGACAGCGGTACGCCTGTGACCGGGTGTTGGAAGGCGAGCCCCACGGCCGCGAGCAGTAGTCGACTCACCCCGTAGCGCTCGGCGAACAGGCGGTTGTGCCGGCCCACGCCGTAGGTGGCGTCGCCGACGATGGGGTGGGCGATGTGCTTCATGTGACGGCGCAACTGATGGCGCCGGCCGGTTTCGGGCAGCAGGGCCACGAGCGCGTAGCGGCTCGAGGGGTAGCGGTCCACCTGCACGGGAATCTCGGCCATGGCCAGGCGCACGAGGCGCGTGCGCGCGGGCTGCGGCGCGCTGCCGCCGCGCTGCGCATAAGGATCCTCGGGTCGGGCCAGGGGGTGGTCGATGAGCACCTCCTCGGGCGGCGTGCCGCGCACCACGGCCAGATAGCGCTTGGCCACACCGCGCTCGGCGAACTGCGCCGCCAGCCGCGCCGTGACCTCGGCCTCGAAGGCAAAGACCAGCAGGCCCGAGGTGCCGCGGTCGAGCCGGTGCACCGGGCTCACACGCCGGCCCAGCTGGTCGCGCAGCAGCTGCACGGCAAAGCGGGTCTCCCCGCGGTCGATCTCGGACCGGTGCACGAGCAACCCGGGCGGCTTGTCGATGACCACCAAGTGCTCGTCCTGGAACACGATGGGCAGCATGTCCCGATCATGCCCGAGGCCGCGCCGCGCACGCATAATCGGGGCGCGCCTGGAGGACAAGCATGGAACGCTTCACCATCTCTCTCGATGACGATCTGGCTCACGAGTTCGACTCGCTCATCGCCGCGCGCGGCTACGTCAACCGCTCCGAGGCGGTGCGCGACATCCTGCGCGCCAACATGGACCGACTGCGCGAAGCGAGTGACGAGGACGCGCACTGCGTCGCGGTGCTCTCGTACGTCTACAACCATCATGAGCGCGAGCTCGCCGAGCGCCTGGTGGTCTTGCAGCACGCACACCACGACCTCACGGTGTCTTCGATGCACGCGCACCTCGATCACGAGCACTGCATCGAGACGGTGATCCTCAAGGGTCACGCGCGCGAAGTGCGTGCCTTCGCCGACGCGCTATGCGCCGAGCGCGGCGTGCGCCACGGGCAGCTCAACCTGGTGACCGTGA
>DAOTEJ010000143.1:0-3758 GCA_035454085.1 Burkholderiaceae bacterium
CGCCCTCGCGGGCTGCACCGCCATGCCTAGCGCCGCCCAGGCGCCGGCGCTCGAAGGCACGAGCTGGATGCTCGAGTCGCTGCCGGGCCATGCCCTGGCGGGCGAGCCGCGCGCCACGCTGAATTTCGAGTCCGGGCGCCTGTCGGGCGGCGACGGCTGCAACCGCTACAACATGGGCTTCACGGCTCGCGACGGCAAGATCGAGGTCAAGGTCCCGGCGGCCTCCACCATGATGGCCTGCCCGCCGCCGCTGATGGCGCAGGCCGAGGCCACCGTGGCGGCGCTCAACAACGCGCGCGGCTATCGCATCGAGCAGGGCCGGCTGCAGCTCACCGACGCCAGCGGCAAGCTGCTGGCGAGCTTTGCCCCCGTGACGCAGCAGCTCGCCGGCACGCGCTGGAAGGCCACTGGCATCAACAACGGCCGGGGCGCGGTGGTGAGTCTGGTGACCGGCACCACGCTCACGCTGGAGTTCGGGCCCGACGGCCTGCTCAACGGATCGGCGGGCTGCAACACCCTGCGCGGCCGCTACGAGCAAAGCGCCCAGGCGCTGCGCATCCAGGCGCCGGCCACCACGCGCAAGCTGTGTGCCGAGCCCGGCGTGATGGAGCAGGAGGCCGCCTACCTCAAGGCGCTCGAGTCGGTGGCCAGCTCGCGGGTCGACGGCAACCGGCTCGAACTGCGCACCGCCGGCGGTGCGCTCGCAGCCGGCTTCTCGCGCCTGCCCTGAGCCGCGCGCCCGGCAGGCCCACCCCGCCCGACCCGCGCACCGCGTCGTGTCGCGGCGGCCACAGCGCGGCCCCGCTATCTAGGGGGTAGGCGCCGTGTCTGCTTGACGCGGGTCAAGCGCCCGGGCGTCCCGAGGCCCTAGCTTGGCCGAACGCCGCACGAAGGTCGCGCTGGCGTGCCGCGGCGTCTACGCCGGCGGCAGCGGAAGCGAGGGCGCCATGTACACGCAGTCGGTCAGTTCGATGATGGAAAAGCGCAAGCTCATGCTCGTCCCGCGCGAGACGAGCGTGCTCGAGGCCGCGCGCCGCATGGCCAAGCGCAACTACGGCGCCGTGCTGGTGGTCGACGGCGAGGCCCTGGTGGGCATCTTCACCGAGCGCGACCTGACCTTCCGCGTCGTGGCGCGCAAGCTCGACCCGGCGCACACGCCGGTGGCCGAGGTCATGACCCCCGAGCCGCGCACCATCGGCGCGCACGAGTCCTTCGGCAAGGCCATGCTCGTGATGTACGAGGGCGGCTTCCGCCACCTGCCGGTGATCGACGATGGCAAGGTGGTGGGCCTGGTGTCCTCGCGCATGGCGCTCGACCCCGAGCTCGAGGAGTTCACCTTCGAGTCGCACCGCCGCCGCGCCCTGCTGGCCACCACCTGAGTTTCCCGCGCGCGCCTTGGCGGCGCGCCGTCCGATCCTGTCTCAAGGCCACCGCCGGCCGCGCGGCCGCGCCCTGGTTCGGGCCGCCGCGCTACTGGCGGTGCGCCTCGTAGCTGTCTTCGTGGTCGGTCAGGTTGTCGCGCAGCATGCTCTCGTACTGCCCGACGAAGAACGCCAGCGCGTCGTCCTTGCTCGCCGTGAACTGCTCGCGCGACTGGCTCTTGAGGCTCGCCACGAAGGCCGCGTAGCGCGACGCGGCGTAGTTGAGCGCCGCGCTCACGTGGTCGGGCGAGATGGTCTCGCTGCTCTCGTTGGCCAGGTGGATGAAGCTGTCCGCCAGGGCGCGGAACTGCAGATCGTCGAGGGCCTTGCTCATGGTGAGGGTCACGCCGTGCGGGAGGAGAGCCGCATCATGCCAAAGCGCCGCGCCTTGCGCCGCGCCAGCTAGCGCACCTTCACCGCCAGCAGCGCGGCCACCTGCTCGCGCAGCCGCTCGGGGGTCACGTGCGCGGCCGGCTCGGGCCGGCCCACCACCAGGTTCACGCTCGAGAACCAGCCGCGGCGGAAGGGCTTGGTCATCGCCCGGCCCTCGATGCGCGAGAAGTACGAGCCCCACAGGTTGTGCAGCGCCATGGGGATCACCGGCACGGGGTTGCGCTCCAGCACCTTCATCAGCCCGCCCTTGAACTCGCCCAGCGTGCCGTCGCGCGTGATCGTGCCCTCCGGGAAGATGGCCAGCAGATCGCCCTCGCCCAGCACCGCCGCGGCATCCGCGAAGGCGCGCTCGTAGATCGCCGCGTCCTCGCGCGCCGGCGCCACCGGGATCGCCTTGCCCAGGCGGAACATCGCGCCCAGCACCGGCGTGGCAAAGATGCGGTGATCCATCATGAAGCGGATCGGCCGCGGGCTGGCCGCCATGAGCAGCACCGCGTCCACGAAGCTCACGTGATTGCACACCAGCAGCGCCGGCCCCTGCACCGGGATGTGCTCCTCGCCGCGCACCTTGAAGCGGTAGACGATGCGCGTGAGCACGAAGGCAATGAAGCGCAGCAGGTACTCGGGCACCAGCAGGAAGATGTAGGTGGCCACCGCCAGGTTGGCGATGCCCAGCACCAGGATCACCTGCGGGATGGTCAGCCCCGCCGCCAGCAGCCCGCCCACCGCCAGCGAGCTGGCGATCATGAACAGCGCGTTGAGGATGTTGTTCGCGGCGATGATCCGCGCGCGGTGGCTGGGCTGGGTGCGGATCTGGATGAGCGCGTACATCGGCACGCTGTACAGCCCCGCGCTGAAGGCCAGCAGCACCAGGTCGGCCATCACGCGCCAGTGCACCGCCTGCACCGCGAACTCTGCCGCGCCCCAGCGCGCCTCGGGCGGCGGCAGCCCGCGCGAGGCAAAGAACAGGTCCACCGCGAACACCGTCATACCAATCGCGCCCAGCGGCACCAGGCCGATCTCCACGTGCCGGCGCGAGAGCGATTCGCACGCCAGCGAGCCCGCCCCGATGCCCAGCGAGAACATCACCAGCAGCAGCGTGGCCACCTGCGGATCGCCGTGCACCACGTCCTTGGCGTAGGCCGGAAACAGCGCCAGGAACACCGCGCCGAAGAACCACAGCCAAGAGATCCCCAGCACCGAGCGGAACACCACGATGTTGCCGTGCGCCAGCTTGAGGTTGCGCCAGGTCTCGGTGAACGGGTTCCAGTTGATGCGCAGGTCCGGCGCCGCGGCCGGCGTGGGCGGAATGGCCTGCGCCATCGCCCGCCCGGCCAGCGCCACCACCAGGCACGCCCCCGCCACCCAGGCCGGCCCCACCTGCGGCAGCGCGATCAGCAGCCCGCCCGCCACGTTGCCCAGCAAGATGGCCACGAAGGTGCCCATCTCCACCAGGCCGTTGCCGCCGGTGAGCTCGCGCTCGTTCAGGTGGCTGGGCAGGTAGGCGTACTTCACCGGCCCGAACAGCGTCGAGTGCAGCCCCATCAGCGCCACGCAGGCCAGCAGCAGCGGCACGCGCCCGCTCACGAAGCCCCAGGCGGCGAGCGCCATGATCGCCACCTCGAGCGTCTTCACCGCGCGGATCAGGCGCGTCTTGTCGAACTTGTCGGCCAGCTGCCCCGAGGTGGCCGAGAACAGCAGAAAGGGCGCCACGAACAGCGCCCCGATCACCAGCCCCGCCTGCGCCGCCGGCAGCCACGCCAGCTGCAGCTGATAGGTGACCATCACCGTCAGCGCGAACTTGAACAGGTTGTCGTTGCCCGCGCCCAGGAACTGCGTCCAGAAGAAAGGCGCAAAGCGGCGCTGGCCGAGCAGCGCGAACTGATTGGGCGGGTGGTGCGGACTGGGCGGGTAGGGCGAACTCAAGCGCCGGGCTCCTGGGGC
>DAOTEJ010000144.1:0-3547 GCA_035454085.1 Burkholderiaceae bacterium
AACATCATGAAGGCGAAGAAGAAGCCGCTCGAGACCGTCAAGCCGGCCGACCTCGGCGTCGATGCGGCTCCGCGCCTCAAGACCCTCAAGGTGGCCGAGCCCGCCGCGCGCCAGGCCGGCGTCAAGGTGGCCGACGTGGCCGCCCTGGTGGCCAAGCTCAAGACCGAAGCCAAGGTGCTCTGAGGCGGCGACGCCTTCGCCAACCCGATTCCTGTCCAAGGCGCGCAGCGCGCGCCCGCCTAGCGAGACACGACATGACTGCCCTCGTCATTGCAGAACACGACAACCAGCATCTCAAGCCCGCCACCCTCGCCGCGGTCACCGCGGCGGCCAAGGCCGGCGGTGAAGTGCACATCCTCGTGGCCGGTGCCGGCTGCGGCGAAGTCGCGGCGCAAGCCGCGCGCGTGGCCGGGGTGGCCAAGGTGCTCGTCGCCGACGCACCGCAACTGGGCCATGGCCTGGCCGAGAACCTCGCCGCCCAGGTGGTGGCGCTGGCGCCGGCCTATTCGCACATCGTCGCGGCGGCCACCGCCAGCGGCAAGAACGTGACGCCGCGCGTGGCGGCGCTGCTCGACGTGGCGCAGATCTCCGAGGCGATGAGCGTCGAGTCGCCCGACACCTTCACGCGGCCGATCTACGCGGGCAACGCCATCGCCACCGTGCAGGCCACCGATCCGATCAAGGTGCTCACCATCCGCCCGACCAACTTCGAGGCGGCGGCGGCCGAAGGTGGCGCAGCCGCCGTGGAGGCGGTGGCCGCGGTGGCCGACACCGGGCTCGCAAGCTTCGTCAGCCGCGAGATGGCCAAGAGCGACCGCCCCGAACTGCAGGGCGCCAAGATGGTGGTCTCGGGCGGCCGTGGCATGGGTTCGGCAGAGAACTTCAAGCTGCTCGAGCCGCTGGCCGACAAGCTCGGTGCCGCCATGGGCGCCTCGCGGGCCGCGGTGGATGCGGGCTATGCACCTAACGACTGGCAGGTGGGGCAGACCGGCAAGGTGGTCGCGCCCCAGCTTTACGTCGCGGTCGGCATCTCGGGCGCGATCCAGCACCTTGCCGGGATGAAGGACTCGAAGGTGATCGTGGCGATCAACAAGGACCCCGAGGCGCCGATTTTCTCGGTGGCCGACTACGGTCTGGTGGCCGACCTGTTCGAGGCCGTGCCGCAACTCGTCAAGGAACTCGGCTGATCCGGGCGCGTCCGGCAGCCACTCCGATTCAGGGGGCGCAGCGACACGGTCGACCGTGACGATGCGCCCCTTTCTCATTCAAGACCGAGGAAGCCCATGAGCTACACCGCCCCCCTCAAGGACATGCAGTTCGTCATGAACGAGCTTGCGGGTCTGCCCGAGATCTCGAAGCTGCCCGGCTGCGAGGACGCCACCGAGGACACGGTGGCCGCCGTGCTCGAGGAGTGCGCGCGCTTCACCGCCGAAGTGGTGGCGCCGCTGAACTGGACCGGCGACACCCAGCCCTCGCGCTGGGAGGACGGCCGGGTGATCGCGACGCCGGGCTTCAAGGCGGCCTTCGATCAGTACGCCGAGGCGGGCTGGCAGGGCCTGCAGCATCCCGGGGAGTACGGCGGCCAGGGCTTGCCCAAGCTCGTGTCGACCGCGTGCATGGAGATGCTGCAGTCGGCCAACCTGTCGTTCGCTCTGTGCCCGCTGCTCACCGATGGCGCGATCGAGGCGCTGCTGGTGGCCGGCAGCGAGGCGCAAAAGTCGCAGTTCGTGCCGCGCCTGATCGACGGCACCTGGACCGGCACCATGAACCTGACCGAGCCGCAGGCGGGCTCGGACCTCGCCCTGGTGCGCACCCGCGCGGTGCGCCAGGACGACGGCAGCTATCGCATCAGCGGCCAGAAGATCTTCATCACCTGGGGCGAGCACGACCTGGCGGGCAACATCGCGCACCTGGTGCTGGCGCGCACGCCCGACGCCCCGGAGGGCGTGAAGGGGATCTCGCTGTTCATCGTGCCCAAGTTCATGGTCAACGCGGACGGCAGCAACGGCAAGCGCAACGACGTCTACTGCGCCTCGATCGAGCACAAGCTGGGCATCAAGGCCAGCGCCACCTGCGTGATGCTCTACGGCGACGACAAGGGCGAGGTCGGGCCGGGCGCGATCGGCTATCTGGTGGGACAGGAGAACCGCGGCCTCGAGTACATGTTCATCATGATGAACGCGGCCCGCTTCGGCGTGGGGATGCAGGGCATCTCGATCGCCGAGCGCGCCTACCAGCACGCGGTGGCCTATGCGCGCGAGCGCCGTCAGAGCCGCGCGGTCGAGGGTTCGAGCGGGCCGGTGGCGATCATCCAGCACCCCGACGTGCGTCGCATGCTGATGAGCATGCGCTCGCGCATCGAGGCGGCGCGTGCCATGGCCTACGTGGCCGCGGGCTGGGACGACCTCTCGCACCATCACCCTGATCCCGAGCAGCGCGCCGTGGCCAAGGCGGCCTACGAGTACATGGTGCCCATCGTCAAGGGTTGGTCGACCGAGATGTCGATCGACGTGGCCTCGCTCGGCATCCAGGTTCACGGCGGCATGGGCTACATCGAGGAAACCGGCGCGGCGCAGCACTACCGCGACGCCAAGATCCTCACAATCTACGAGGGCACGACCGCGATCCAGGCCAACGACCTGGTGGGGCGCAAGACGGCGCGGGACGGCGGCGCCACGGCGCGCGCCCTGGCCGCGCAGATGCGCGCCACGGCAGCGCAATTGGCCGAGCGCGGCTGCCCCAACCTGACGGCGATCAGCCAGCAGTTGCTGGTGGCCATCGAGGCCTACGAGACCGTGGTCGGCTGGGTCGTGCAGAACTTCAAGAGCGATGTGCGGGCGGTGTTCGCGGGCTCGGCCAACTATCTGGAGCTGGCCGGCATCGTGCACGGCGGCTGGCAGATGGCGCGCGCCGCGCTGGTGGCCCACGAGCGCAAGCAGGCGGGCACCGACGTCGAGTTCCACGCCGCCAAGATCATCACGGCGCGCTTCTTCGCGGAGCACTTCATGAGCCGCGCCCTGGGCCTGCGCGACACCGTGATCCGGGGCGCGTCCGGTGTGCTGGCGATGGAAGAGGCCGCCTTCTAGCGTCGGCTAGGGTCGCGGCGAATCCGACCGCGGGGCCTATCTGCCCGTCTTGGGGGCCATAGGGTTGCCCTATGACACAGATAGGCCGTTTTCATTTGTCCCCCGCTCTTCGCTGGCCTAGATTGTGTGAGTCCCGGCGTCTCGCCCGGGAAGGATTCCACTCACCACGAGGAGCAGGCCATGCAACTGAAGGGTTCCAAGACCGAGCAGAACTTGAAGGACGCGTTCGCGGGCGAATCGCAGGCCAATCGCCGTTATCTGTACTTCGCATCGAAGGCCGACGTCGAGGGCTACAACGACGTGGCCGCGGTGTTCCGCTCCACCGCGGAAGGCGAGACCGGCCATGCCCACGGCCACCTCGAGTACCTCGAGAAGTGCGGCGACCCGGCCACCGGGCTGCCCTTTGGCGCGACCCGCGACAACCTCAAGACCGCCATCGCCGGCGAGACGCACGAGTACAC
>DAOTEJ010000145.1:0-3492 GCA_035454085.1 Burkholderiaceae bacterium
GCGCCACCGTGCGCATGCCGCGCTCGCGTGCCATCTGCCCGATGAGCAGCGCGCCATAGGTGGCTCCCCCGGGCGAGGCGCGCAGTTCCAGGCAGCGGATCTGGGGCTGGGCTTCGTAGAGCTCGCGAAAGCGCTCGAACTCGGCTCTCCAGAACTCGCCCTCGATGACGAAGCACGAAGCTTCCACGCGCACCGGTTCCACCGGCGAGCCGCACGCGCCGATCAGGGCAAACCCGCAGGCAACGAACAGTGCTCGCTTGATTCTTCGCAAGGGTGAGGGGTCGTGTGTGAGAGGCATCACCGCCACGCGACCCGCAGATTGACTGCCATCACCAGTGAGCAGCACCGAAAGAGTCCAATTCGCCCGTCACCACGCACAGGCACGCCGCCGCGTGTCAAAAAACTGTCTGATGGACCCGCTGCCGCTCTCACGCCGTCGCTTTCTGCAGATCAGCGCCGCCACCTTCGGTGCCGCCGCTTCCTCCCCCACCCTCTCCGCCACAGCCCCGGCCGCCGGCCCGGACAAGACTGTAGCGACCTATTGCGAGATGTGCTTCTGGCGCTGCGGGGGCCTGGGCGTGGTGCGCGAGGGCAAGCTCCATGCCTTCGTGGGCAACCCGCTCGACCCGGCCTCCAACGGCCGTCTGTGCCCGCGCGGCACCGGCGCGCCGGGCTCGCACGTCGAACCCGACCGCGTGCGCACGCCGCTGATTCGCGTCGGTGCGCGGGGCAAGGAGGAGTTCAAGTCCGTCACCTGGGACGAAGCGCTCGATCACGTCGCCGCACGCCTGCAGAAGATCAAGGCCGAACAGGGGCCGGAGTCGGTGGCCTTCTTCAAGCACGGCATCGGCGCCAAGTTCATCGAGCACGCGCTCAAGAGCTGGGGCGTGGTCAACTCCGCCGCGCCCTCCTACGCGCAGTGCCGCGGCCCGCGCGACGTGGGCTTCGTGCTGACCTACGGCACGGGGCTGGGTTCGCCCGAGCCGCTGGACATCGCCAACACCAAGACCCTGGTGCTGATCGGCTCGCACCTGGGCGAGAACATGCACAACACCCAGGTGCAGGAGTTCGCCGAGTTCCTGGGGCGCGGCGGCAAGCTGATCGTGGCCGACCCGCGCCTGTCGGTGGCCGCGTCCAAGGCGGCGCACTGGCTGCCCGTCAAGGCCGGCACCGACATCGCGCTGATCAACGCCTGGATGAACGTGATCGTCACCGAGGGTCTCTACGACCAGGCCTTCGTCAAGGAGTACGGCCACGGCTTCGAGGAGTTCGCGCGCTTCATCCGCACCCAGACCCCCGACTGGGCCGCGGCCGAGACCGGCATTCCCGCCGCCACCATTCGCGCCACCGCGCGAGCGATGGCGGCCACCCGCCCGGCCACGCTGATCCACCCCGGCCGCCGCTCCAACTGGTATGGCGACGACAGCCAGCGCGCGCGCGCCGTGGCCCTGCTCAACGCGCTGATGGGCAACTGGGGCCGCAAGGGCGGCTTCTTCCTGCAGCACACCGTCAAGCTCGCGCCCTACCCGCTGCCGCCCTACCCCAAGTCGGCCAAGGGCAAGGCCGACAACCCTGGCGGCAAGTACCCCTTCGCCGACGAAGAGCTGTCGACCGGCATCCGCGAGGCCACGCTCACGGGCCAGCCCTATCCGATCAAGGCCTGGGTGGTGTATTCGACCAACCTGGTCTTCACCCTGCCCGACCCGCGCAAGACGCTCGCGGCGATCGACAAGCTCGACTTCCTGGTGGTGATCGACACGATCGGCAGCGAGATCGCGGGCTACGCCGACGTGGTGCTGCCCGAGGCCATGTTCCTCGAGCGCTACGACGACATCAACTCGGTGTGGGGCCGACGCGGTTGGGTCGCGCTGCGCCAGCCCGTGGTGCCCGCCCCGAGCCCCGAGCAAAAGCCCGGCTGGTGGATCGGCAAGCAGTTGGCCAACAAGCTTGGCGTGCCGCAGGCCATCCCCTTCAGCGACATCGAGGAGTACCTCGCCGCGCGCGTCGAGAAGGCAGGCCTGTCGTACGCCCAGCTCAAGCGCGACGGCGTGATCGTGGGACCGGTCAAGCCCAACTATGTCGAAGAGGGCGGCAAGATCGAGTTCGACACGCCCTCCGGAAAGGTCGAGTTCTTTTCAGAGCAGATCAAGAAGGCGGGCTTCGATCCGGTGCCGCGCTACGTGCGCCCGGCACCCGCCCCGGCCGGCATGGTGCGGCTGATCACCGGCCGCAGCCCCGTGCACACTTTCGGGCGCACCCAGGGCAATCCCATCCTGCACGACATGCAGCCCACCAACGAGGTGTGGATCGCCACGCCGCTGGCCGCCAAGCTCGGCATCGCAGACGGGCAGAAGGTGCGACTGCGCAACCAGGACGGCATCGTGAGCCTGCCGGTGGCCGCGCGTTTGACCGAGCGCCTGCGCCCCGACTGCGTGTACATGGTCTACGGCTTCGGCCACACCTCGCGGATGAGCAGACTCAGCTTCGAGATGGGCGCCTCGGCCTCGCACTTGAACTCGAGTTACCGCACCGACCCGCTCACCGGCAGCACGAGCATCCACACCAACTTCGTCGCCATTCTCAAGGAGCCCGCCGCACCACCGCCCAAGCCCGCAGCCGCCCAGGCCGTTCCGGCCGGCGCCTCCACTCCCACCGTGACGGAGGCCTGAGATGAGACTCGGCATGGTCATCGACACCCGCCGCTGCGTGGGTTGCATGGACTGCGTGGTCGCCTGCCAGGTGGAGAACAAGGTGCCCACCGGACAGCGCCGCGACTGGGTCACCACCACCGAGACGGGCAAGTTCCCCAAGGTGGCGATCCAGATCCGCTCCGAGCGCTGCAACCAGTGCGACGAGCCGCCCTGCGTACCGGTCTGCCCGGTGCAGGCGAGCCACGTGAGCGACTACGGCAAGCTCGTGCTGGTGCACGAGGACAAGTGCATCAAGTGCGGCCTGTGCATCCCCGCCTGCCCCTACAGCGCGCGCTTCTTGAACGCCGACACCGGCGTGGCCGACAAGTGCACCTTCTGCGTGCACCGCCTCAAGCAGGGCCTCGCGCCCGCCTGTGTGGCGGTCTGCCCCACCCAGGCCATGGCGGTCGGCGACCTCGACGATCCCGCGTCCGAAGTCAGCCGCCTGATTCGCGCCAACAAGACCCAGGTCAACAAGCCGGAAGCCGGCACCAAGCCGCGCATCCACTACATCGTCTAGTCACACACAGGAGGACACGATGAGATCAAAGTTTCTGATGGCCGGCGTGCTGGCCCTCGGAGTCACCGCGGCATGGGCCCAGGCGCCAGCCGCGCCGGCCGCGGCCGCACCGGCCGCCAAGCCGACCATGCCCGCCGTGTGCGGCACCTGCCACAAGCCGGCGCCCAATCAGGTCTCGGGCTACTTCGACAACGTGGCCTTCAAGACCAACTCGATCCAACTTAACCTCGGCAACGCGGTCGAGATCATCCGCTTCGATCCCAAGACCCTGAAGGTGGTCGA
>DAOTEJ010000146.1:0-3321 GCA_035454085.1 Burkholderiaceae bacterium
GGGCGGCAAAGGCGCGGTTTTATGTGCTGCATAGCGTGGAACACTGCACTAGACCTTGCCCTTCCAGGGCACGAGCACCTTCTCCAGGTGGCGCATCAGCAGGTCGAAGACGAACGCGAACAGGCCGATGACGATGATGCCCATGATGACGACGTCGGAGGCCAGGAACTCGGCGGCGTTGAGCACCATGAAGCCCAGGCCCTGGGTCGACGCCACCATCTCGCCGGCCACCAGGGTCGTCCAGCCGACGCCGATGCCGATGCGCATGCCGGTGAAGATCTCCGGCAATGCCGACTTCAGGATCACGTGCCAGATCACCTGCAGTCGCGTCGCGCCCATCGAATAGGCCGCGTGGATCTGCTCGATCGACACCGAGCGCACGCCCGAGCGCGCGGCGATGGCCATCGGCGCGAAGATCGCGAGGAAGATCAGGTAGACCTTGCTGAACTCGCCGATGCCGAACCAGATGATGACCATCGGCAGGTAGGCCAGCGGCGGCAGCGGGCGGTAGAACTCGATCGGCGGGTCGAAGATGCCGCGCGCGACGCGGCTGACACCCATCAGCACGCCGATCGGGATCGCCGTGACGCAGGCGAGCGCGAACGCACCGAAGACGCGGTAGAGGCTCGTGAGCGTGTGTTCCAGCAGCGTCGCCCCGGCGAAGCCCTCGGTCGAGACCAGGATGAACTTGGCGAACACCGCCTGCGGCGTCGGCAGGAAGATGGGCTTGACCAGCCCCGAGTTGCTGACGAAGACCCACAGCAGCAGCAGCACGACGACGGTGCCGGTCGCGATGCCGGCCGCACTGCCCTGCCCGGGCGCGCCGAAGTGCTCGCCCGGCTTGACCGAGCGCTTGGCGAAGAGTTTTTGCATCATCGTCGGGCCGCGGGGGGCGGAGATGCCGATGGCGCCGCGCTGCGCGTGGCGCATGGAGTGCTTGAGTTCAGACATGGGCCGCCTCCTGCTGCTGGCCGGCGCGCTCGTCGCCGTAGATGATGCCGAGCACGACTTCGCGCATGCGGATGAAGTCCGGGCTGGACTTGATGCTGCGCGCATCGCGCGTCTCGAGGAAGCGCTTGTTGAAGTCGAGCTCGTAGCGGTGGGTGATGCGCCCCGGGCGGGGGGACATCACGATCAGGTGGCTGGCCAGGAACAAGGCCTCCTCGACGCTGTGGGTGATGAAGAAGAACATCTTCTGCGTCTTCTTCCAGACGTCGAGCAGCAGTTCCTGGATCGTCTCGCGGGTCAACGCGTCGAGCGCGGCCATCGGCTCGTCCATCAGCAGCATCGCCGGGTTGCAGGTCAGCGCGCGGGCGATGCCCACGCGCTGCTGCATGCCGCCCGAGAGCTGGTAGATCATGTGCTGGTGGAAGTCCTGCAGGCCCACGAGCGCCAGGTTCCTGGCCGCGATGTCGCGCCGCTCGCCCTTCGGCACGCCCTGCAGCTTCAGGCCGAATTCGGTGTTTTCCATCACGCTCAGCCAGGGCAGCAGCGCGTGCTTCTGGAACACGACGCCGCGGTCCGAGCCGGGGCCGACGATCGGGCGCCCGCCGAGCAGGATCTCGCCCTTGCTCGGCGCGATGAAGCCCGCCATCAGGCTGAGCAGCGTGGTCTTGCCGCAGCCCGAGGCACCGAGCGCGACGACGAAATCGCCGCGGCCGATGTTCAGGTCGATCTTGTCGAGCGCATGCACCTGTTCGCTCGGCGTGCGCCCGGGGTAGATGACGCTGACGCCGCGCACCTGTAGAGACTGTTCACCACTCATGATCTGTCCTTTCGCAGCCCGCCTCGCGGGCTGGGTTGCCGCTGCCGGGGCCTGAACTACTTCAACTTCATTGCCGCTTCGGCGTACTTCGGCGTGACGAACACGCTGTAGTCGGGCGCGAGCGCGTCGATGCGCTTTTGTTCCTTGAGGAACTCCGAGGTGGCCTGCAGCGCCTTCGCCGCGCCGCCGGCCTTGCCGCCGCCGAGCCAGGCCGGGGAGACCTGCTGCTCGATCGACGGGTAGGCGTAGAGCTTGATCGCCTCGGCCGCGTCCTTCGGCTCGCCGCCGATCTTCGACGCGATCGTCTTGGCGTTGGCCGAATCGGCGCCCCACTGCGCCGGGTTGTTGCGCAGCGACGCGTCGGCCTCGGCAACGGCCTTGACGAACTTGGCCATGAACTCGGGGTTCTGCTCGGCCCACTTGCGCTGCACCGCGATGCCGTCGAAGGTGGCCTTGCCCTTCTTGCTCAGCTCGCCCGAGGTGATCAGCACCTTGCCGTTTTGCTTGATGCGCGCCAGCGCCGGGTCCCACACGAAGGCGGCGTCGATGTCGCCGCGCTCCCAGGCCGCGGCGATCTGGTTCGGCTGCATGTTCAGCAGCTGCACCTCGCTCGGCTTGATGCCCCACTGCTCGAGCGCGAACATCACGTGGAAGTGCGTCGTCGAGACGAAGGGCACGCCGATCTTCTTGCCCTTCAGGTCCGCCGGCTTGGTGATGCCGGAGCCGTTGCGCACCACCAGCGCCTCGGCCTCGTTGATGTCGTCGAGGATCCAGAACAGGTCGAGCTCGACGCCGCGGCTGACCGCCGCCGCCAACGGGCTCGAGCCGATCACGCCGATCTGCACGTCGCCCGAGGTCATCGCGGTGGCGACCTTCGCCCCCGAATCGAACTGCCGCCAGTTGATCTTGTAGCCGGTGGCCTTCTCGATCGTGCCGTTGGCGATCACGGTGATCAGCGGCCCGGCGATCTGCTGGTACGCGATGTTCACCTCCTTGGCCTGCGCGAGGGCGGCGCCCGGCAGCGCGAGCGCGCCGGCGGCCAGTCCGGCTGCCAGGGCGGCGCGGCGGGTCAATTGACTTATGCTCGTCATCGGTGTCTCCTGTTGCGATAAAGCGATCGTCCTCGGCGCCATCGGGCGGGCGGTGCGGCGCGCGGGCTGCGCGCGGCATCGATCGCTTGGCGGCGGTAGTGTGGTCGGCGCCGCACGGCCGCAGTAGTGCCAGTTCCGCTCCTTCGCTGAGGCCACACCGCGGGCGGCGTAGGGGCTTCCCTCTGGCGAGCCGGCATCGCGCTGCCGCGACATCAGGGAAAACGATAGGCTGCGCAGTGGGGCGTTGAAAGGACCGTCGCATGTCGCAACACTCCCCCGACGTGATGTGGAAGCAGCTGCTGCAGCGCAGTTCGCGCGAGCACATGAGCCTGCAGGCACAGATCCGCAGCATGCTCGTCGGCGCCATCCTCGACGGCCAGATGCCGCCCGGCGGGCCGGTGCCGTCGAGTCGCGAGATGGCCGACCAGCTCGGCGTCGCGCGCAATACCGTCGTGCTCGCCTACC
>DAOTEJ010000147.1:0-3205 GCA_035454085.1 Burkholderiaceae bacterium
GCGAAGCGGTAGGTGTTGAACTTCGCGCGGATGGTCGGGTCCTTGGGCGTCTTCTCTTTGTGCTGGTCCAGCACCCACTCCAGCGCGCTGCGGTTGCCTAGGCGGTAGTCCCAGGCCTCGGGCGGCACGCCAGACAGAGTGGTCTCGGAGTCGAGCCGGATCGTGCCGGCCGCGTGGTCGGCCTTCAGCAGCGCCTTGGGCGCGAGGCCGGCGCGGCGGGCCTTCTCGTCGGGTACGTCGGCGCGCGCGAGCGGGTAGGGCGCAGCCGACTCGTAGCCGATGTGCAGGTCCATGAGCGCCTTGCCCCAGTCGGCCCACTGCCAGAAGTCGGCGTAGAACGGGATGCGCGGGAACTCGCGCTTGAGGTTCAGCGCGTACTTCTCGCGGTAGATCGGGTCGTGCAGCACCCCGTACACGTAGTGGAAGATCGCCTCCTTGGTGATCGGGCGTTCCTTCTTGCCGCGGCCGGCTTGGTAGTGCTTCTTGAACTGGTCGAGGGACCAGTCCGTGACGTTTTCCGCTGCGACGCCCGCCTCGTGGCGCGACCATGGAAAGCAGACAGAGTCGCCGCTTACGTGATAGTCGGGAAGCGTATCCACGCTCAAGGCGCTGAAAGGTCTAGTCCCGCTGACGTCAATCAGGATCGCGCGGTTTGACAACCCCCAGCCAAAGATGTCGCGCTGCTGATACTGCATTTCGTTCAGGCACTGATCGAAGTACAAAAGCTGCTTGCAGAACGGTCGGTAGATGGCCTTGACGATGCGGCCGGGGTCGAACGCCATCTTCAGCCCGCGACGGAGATCGTTCTTTACGGCACGAGTCCACTTGATGGACGAGTCGAGCATCTCGGCGAGATTCGCATCGTTGCGGGAGACGCGGAGACGTTCGACGTCGAAGTTATAGATCTCGATAAGCGCACGAACCTTGGTTGCAAGAGCGGTTTGGTCGTCGTCATAGACCCAGTCGTCGCGCGCCGTCACGACCCCGAGCGAGAAGAGTTTGAAGACGGCTCGCTGTTGCGCCGACTTCTTCGATTGCTTCGCATCCTTGGTGCCGATGGGGATGAATGTGCCAAAGTCGTTGTCGGTCAGGTCGATCCAGTTGTTCTTGTTGTCTGGCGTGATCTCGGTGGAACTCGCGTAAGCGAGCTTGCTAGTGCCCAGAAACGAGCGCTTCTCCTCCGCCGTCTCCATCTCCGGTCGCCGCGCGTAGTAGATCCGGCAGCCCTTGGCCTTCGCCTTCTTGACCATGAAGCTGATCGCCACCCCGGTCTGGATGCCGAACACGTTGTGCGTGGTGCCCGACAGCTTGGGGTTGGCGCGCACGTCGCCGCCCAGGTCCACGACGCGGATCTCGCTGAACTCCTTGGCCACCATCGCGCGGAAGCCGTCGAAGGTGCGGCTGTCGATGAAGCTGCGGTTGGTCACAAAGGCCAGGATGCCGTTCTCGTCCAGTCGGTCGGCCGCCCAGCGAAAGAAGCGCGCGTACATGTCGTACAGCTTGGTCTTCTGCGCGGTGCTGGCCGCGATGTAGGTCTCCTTGATGCGCTTGTCGATCTCGGGGTACTCGCGGTTCTTGTTGTTCTCGTTCTCGTTGAGCTGGTTGGCGTTGTACGGCGGGTTGCCGATGATCACGCTGATGCGGCGGCTGTTCTGCTGGCGGATGCGCTTGACGTTGTCGTCGCTCACCGCGCCGAACAGGTCGTCGATGTGGCCCTTGTGCTTGCGCAGCGCGTGGGTGTTGTCCAGCGTGTCCACGAAGCACAGGCCGGGGAACTCCTCGTAGTTGCCGGTGGCGGCCGCGTAGGTGGCCTCGATGTTCAGGTTGGCCACGTAGTAGGGCAGGATCGCCACCTCGTTGGCGTGCAGTTCGTGGCGGTACTTTTGGCGCAGCTTGTCGGGCTGGCCGGCAAAGTGCTCGATCAGTTCGCAGATGAAGGTGCCGGTGCCCGTGGCCGGATCCAGGATGTCAACGTCCCTGTCGATCAGGCTCTTGCCGAAGTGCTGCTCGCACAGCCAGTCGGCGCTCTCGATCATGAAGCGCACGATCTCGTTGGGTGTGTAGACCACGCCCAGCCGGTCGGCGGCTTTGGGGTTGTAGACCTTGTAGAAGTTCTCGTAGATCGACTTGAGGAAGGTCTGCTTCTCGTGGTGGGTGGCGATGTCGCGCGCCGCCTTGCCGATGGCCGCGTAATACGGCGCCAGCCCCTTGAGCGTCTGGTGCTTGGTGTTTCCGGTGAAGAAGGTGGCTTCGAGCTTGTGCAGCTCGCGCGCAACCGAGTTGTCTTCGTGGTAGCTGGTGCCGGGGAACACCGCGGCAAAGACCTCGCCGGTCAGGATGTGCTGGATCAGCATCTCCCGCACGTCTTCGGGGACGAGGCTGGGATTGATCGCCTCCTGCGCGTGCTTCAGGAATTCTTCGGCTGCCTGGCGAAAGGCGGGCGTCTGCCGCTCGGCGCGCTCGATCATCTCGCGCAGCGCTTCGAGCACGGCCGGCAGATCGAGCTTGAATTGCACGACCGCCTTGCGGAAGGCCTCGATCTCGGGGCGCTGGTAGCCGAAGAAGAGCTTGAGCAGCTTCTCCAGCTCCGCCACCTCGTCGACCCCGCAGCGCATCACTTCCTCGCCGTTCTGGATCAGCACAGCCTTGGTCGAGTCCTCGAACACGATGTTGGACTTGGGGTAGCCGCGTCGCAGCTTGAAGTCGATCTCGGCGTCGAGATCGTCCTTCTCGTCCTTGGCCTCCCAATAGCCGAAGGGCACGCGCAGCGTGTGCAGCAGCGCGCCGTCGACGTAGCGCCGCTCCTTGGCCTTGGTTTCGAGCTCGTACTCGGGGATGAAGGTCAGGTCGAGCGATCGGCCCCAGCTCTTGAGCAGGTCCTTGAACGCTTCGCGCACCACCGACTCGCGCTGGCTGCCCGAGACTTTCCTCAGGTTGGCAAGTTCGGTCAGGTACTTGTTGATCAGAACCTGGCTCATCGCAACAGTGGCTCGCAAGCGGGGAGTGATGGCCGAGGTTACCCAAGCACGGCAGCGCGCAGGGCGCCGCGTGAATAGTCGCGCGGCGGTGTCGGGTGGCTGCGACGTTTGGGCAGAGGCGGCCGCGCGTGGTGGCCGCCCTTGCCCTTGGGCAAGGCCAGCGGCTCAGGCTCGCCTAGCATCCAAGGGCTGGTGCGCCGCTGTGAGCCGAGCCTGCCCAGGGCGCG
>DAOTEJ010000148.1:0-2968 GCA_035454085.1 Burkholderiaceae bacterium
GCCGGGCGCGATCAGAAGCGGCCCGCCTGATAGTCGTGCACCGCCTGCACGATCTCGTCGTGCGTGTTCATCACGAAGGGGCCGTAGCGTGCGACCGGTTCGCGCAAGGGAAGGCCGGCCACGAACAGGCAGCGCGCGCCAGGCGCGCCGGCCTGCAGGGTGAGGCTGGCGCCCTCGCCCAGCAGGGCGAGTTCGCGCGCGGCCACGACGCGGCGTTCACCGGCCACGACCTCCAGTGCGCCCGCGTACACGTAGACGAAGGCGGTGTGGCCCGGGCTCGCCGGCAGGGTCGTGCCCGCGCCCGGCGCCAGGGCCAGGTCGAAGTAGTCGGGGCGGGTGGCGACGTCGTGCACCGGCCCCGTGACCCCGCCAAGCGTGCCGGCCAGGACGCGGGCGCGCACGCCGGGACCGAGTTCGACCTCGGGCACGGCCGCGGCCGCGATGTCCTGGTAGCGCGGGGCGCGCATCTTGTCGTGGGCGGGCAGGTTGACCCAAAGTTGGAAGCCCCACATCAGCCCATCCTGCTGTTCGGGCATCTCGGAGTGGACGATGCCGCGACCAGCCGTCATCCACTGCGCCCCGCCGGATTCGAGCAGGCCCTCGTTGCCCTGGTTGTCGCGATGGCGCATGCGGCCCGCGAGCATGTAGGTCACGGTCTCGAAGCCGCGATGGGGATGCTCCGGGAAGCCGGCGATGTAGTCGCCCGGCTGGTCGGAGCGGAACTCGTCGAGCAGCAGGAACGGGTCGACATGATCGAGCGCGGGCGTGCCGATCACACGGTTGAGCTTGACGCCCGCGCCGTCGCTGGCCGGCACGCCGCGCACGATGCGGACCACGCCGCGCGCTGCGGGGCTCATGCTGGGACCGCGCGATGCGGGTCGCGCACAGGGTTCAGGGCTGGCTTCATGAAGGCTCCGCTAGGGCTTGCGCGGGCGCGCGGGTTGCGGCGCCGCTCGGCCGCAATTGTCGGCGCACCCGGGCGCGGCGCGCCACTGCGGCCATCCCGCGGCCGGCCCGGAGGTGCGCCGCGCTCAGATCACCACCTGGGTGCCGATCTCTATCACGCGGTTGGGTGGCATGCGGAAGAAGTCCGAGGCCGGCTGGGCGTTGCGCACCATCCACGAGAAGAAGCGCTCGCGCCAGTCGGCCATGCCGCCGGGCTTACCCGAGATGACGGTCTGGCGCGACAGGAAGAACGAGGTCTGCTCGACCTCGAGTTCGAAGCGGCAGCGCTCGGCCAGCACGCTTGCGATGCGCTCCACGCTCCAGTCGTCGCGAAAGCCAAGCCGCACGCCGACGTGCCAGCAGCCGTTGCCAAGGTCGCGGACGGCGGCCACCCGCTGCGCTGCGACGTGCGGCACGCTCTCGTTGATCGCCGTGAGGAAGATCACCCGCTCGTGCAGGACGCGGTTGTGCTTGAGGTTGTGCAACAGTGAGTTGGGCAGCTTCTCGGGACTCGAAGTCATGAAGACGGCCGTGCCTTCGACCCGGGCGGGCGGATACTCGGCCAGCCCCTTGAGGAAGGGCGCGAGTTCCACGCCCTGCGCGTGCAGTTCGGCATCCACCAGATCGCGCCCTCGCTTCCAGGTCGCCAGCAGGAAGTACATCAGGCCCGCGAACACGAGCGGGAACCAGCCGCCCTGGGCGATCTTCAAGGTGTTGGCCCCGAGGAACAGCAGGTCGATCGCCGCCAAGGGCACGAAGAGCAAGCCCACCAGCAGCGGCGGCCAGCGCCACTGGTGCAGCGCGATGATCGCCACGCCCGCGGTGGTGAGCACCATGGTCGAAGCCACGGCCACGCCATAGGCCGCAGCGAGCGCCGACGAGGAGCCGAATCCCACCACCAGCGCCATCACGACCAACAGCAGGGACCAGTTCACGAAGGGCACGTAGATCTGACCCGCCCGCGTGGCCGAGGTGTAGTCGATGCGCATGCGCGGCAGGTAGCCCAGCTTGATCGCCTCGCTGCTCATGCTGAAGGCGCCCGAGATCACCGCCTGGGCGGCAATCACGGTGGCCGCGGTGGCCAGCAGCACCATGGGAAACAGCAGCGCCTCGGGCACAAGCAGGAAGAAGGGGTTGCGGGCCGCCTCCGGATCGGCCAGCACCAGGCTGCCCTGGCCGAAGTAATTGAGCAGCAGGCATGGCATGACCAGCCCGAACCAGGCGCGCCGGATGGGCGCGCGCCCGAAGTGGCCCATGTCGGCGTAGAGCGCCTCGCCCCCGGTCAACGTCAGGAAGACCGCCCCGAGCACCAGGAAGGCCAGCCCCGGCTGCTCGAGGGCCAGCGCTGTGGCATGGGTGGGCGAGAGCGCGCGCAGAATCGCTGGGTCGTCGACGATGCGCATCGCTCCCAGCACGCCCAGCGTCAGGAACCACGCCAGCATGATCGGACCGAAGACCTTGCCGACGCCGCCCGTGCCGTGGCGCTGAACCAGGAACAGGCCAAAGAGGATGCCCAGGGTCAGGGGCAGCACATAGCGCTCCAGCGCGGGCGACACGATCTCGAGGCCCTCGACCGCCGAGAGAACCGAGATCGCGGGCGTGATCACGCTGTCGCCGTAGAACATGGCCGCACCGATCAGGCCGCCCACGATGGCCGGCCCGCGCAGGCGGCTGGCCGGCGGCAGGCGCCGCAACACCAGGGCGAGCAGGGACAGGATGCCGCCTTCGCCCTCGTTGTCCGCACGCAGCACCAGCACGACGTACTTGAGCGTGACCACCAGGGTGATCGACCAGGTGATCAGCGACAGGATGCCCAGCACGTGCCCGGGGGTCACGCCGATGCCGTGGTCCCCGGTGAGGCTTTCCTTGAATGCGTAGAGGGGGCTGGTGCCGATGTCACCGTACACAACCCCCAGGGCACCCAAGGTCGAGGCCCAGAGTGCCTTCCGATCGTTCGAATCAGCCAAGGAGTGGGGTTGGCGCCCGCGTGCCGGGCGACACGCAGGACAGGAACTGTGAGGCC
>DAOTEJ010000149.1:0-2834 GCA_035454085.1 Burkholderiaceae bacterium
CGCTGGGCACGGTAGTCGGAGTGTTCACGGGGCTGTGGGGACTGGTGTTCATGCCTCTGGTGGGAGCCGCCCTGGGCGAGTTCTACGCGCACCGCGACGCCCTCAAGGCTGGCCGCGTCGGCCTTGCTACCTGGATCGGCATGCTGCTGGGCACAGCCTTCAAGCTGGCCATCGCGCTCACCCTGATCGGTGTCTTTCTGCTCGCGCTCTGGCTCTAGCGGTCGCCCCGTGCGGCGCGCCCGGTGCTAGGTTTCCGCACCCGCCCGGCGGGCAACACAAGAGGAGACACCATGAACAGACGCAATCTCGGGCTGATGGCCCTGGCGCTGGCCGCCACCACGGGCGCGGCCTACGCGCAGGCACCGGTCGAAGTCAAGATCGGCCACGTCGCGCCCTTGTCGGGCGGGTAGGCGCACTACGGCAAGGATAACGAGCGCGGCGCTGTGATGGCGATCGAGGACCTCAACGCCCGCAAGCTCACGATCGGCGGCAAGCCGGTCAAGTTCGTGCTGCTGTCCTAGGACGACGGCGCCGACCCCAAGCAGGGCACGGCCGCGGCGCAGAAGCTGGTCGACCCCAAGGTCGCGGGCGTGGTCGGGCACCTGAGCTCGGGCACCACCATCCCCGCCTCGAAGATCTACTTCGCCGCCGGCATCCCGCAGATCACTCCCGCGGCGACCAACCCCAAGTACACCCAGCAGGGCTACAAGACGGCCTTCCGCGTGATCGCCAACGACAACGCGCTAGGGGCCGCCACCGCCACAACTACGCCACCAAGACCCTCAAGGCCAAGCGCGTGGCCATCGTCGACGACCGCACCGCCTACGGGCAGGGCGTGGCCGACATCTTCGAGAAGGTGGCCAAGGAGGCGGCGCCGAGGTCGTGACGCGTCAGTTCACCAACGACATGGCCACCGACTTCAACGCCATCCTGACCACCGTGCGCGGGGCCAAGCCCGAGGTGATCTTCTACGGCGGCATGGACACCCAGGCCGGGCCCATGCTGCGCCAGATGAAGCAGCTGGGGATCAACGCCAAGTTCATGGGCGGTGACGGCATCTGCACCGTCGAGATCGCCAAGCTCGCGGGCGACGCGATCAGCGAGAACGTGATCTGCGCCGAAGGCGGCGCCTCGCTGGCCAAGATACCCAAGGGCGCCGAGTTCAAGAACCGCTTCGAGGCCAAGTACAAGGGGCCGATCCAGGTCTACGCGCCTTACGTGTACGACGCCGTGATGACCCTGGTGGCGGCGATGCAGAAGGCCAACTCGACCGATCCCGCCAAGTACCTGCCTGAACTGGCCAAGCTGCAGACCGAGGGCGTGACCGCCAAGGTCAGCTTCGACAAGACGGGCGAACTCAACAACGCCTCGACCACGCTCTACAACTACCCGGGCGGCAAGAAGACGCCGCTCCAGTAAGGGGCCTCAAGAGAACGGAAACGCCCGCCAGGGGACCGGCGGGCGTTTTGTTTGGTTCGGAGGGACTCGCGGGCGAATCGCTTATGTCACCCGGACATCAGTGCGGCCTTTGCAGGCCAGGTTCAGTCAGGGGCTCTTGCCACAAGTGAAACGCGCCGATGACGGAGTCTCGAGTGCTTCCGACGACTTGGTCGAAGAGTGCTGTTGATTCAACTTTGACTGACTGGATACCGAGTTCATGGAGTCGACCGGGCGGGATCACCATCCATTCCCGAGGCTGTCCATCATGTGCGCCACGATCCGGTTGCTGTGACAGGGTTAGCAGTTGCGCGGGTAGTTTTTGCTCTGCGGATAAGTTCCGCTCGGCTTGTGCGGCGCGCAGCAGATCAAGGTAGGGCAGAGGACCCCAGGTTCTGACGGCGTCGATTCCCGCAACGGACTTTGCGCAGGCGTCGACGCCCCCGTGCAAGCCGACGAGGCCGTCCTTCCAGATCACCTCGCGCGTGCTTGGCAAGAGGTAGTTCGCGCACGCCGACATGCAGTAGCCGTTGATCACGAGCGCCATGCCGCGCTCACGCACGGCTTTAGCGATGTCGATTGCGGGCAGGGCATAGCCTCCCTGGCTATTGACTTCAAGATTCCTGGCGCGCACGTCGCCGGCCAGCAGAACCCCGACACTCTTGGCGGTATCGATGTCGATGCGCCCTTCAATACGGATGGTCGAGCCATCAAGGGAGCGTCGCACGCTTGCCGGACTTCGCAACGACCGCAGGTAATGATTCGCGGAGACCGTCCCCAACTTCTTGGCGTGCGCGACAAGGCGCTGCTCTATCTCAGCGGTCCCCGGGGTGTACTCGTTCTTTCCGCACTCGCCGACAGAGATGCTTCGCGGCGTGGATGACATTGCCAGTAGTGCAAGTGTTAGGACCGCTAGGGAAGCGAGATAGATACCCCGCCGGGTGAGTGGCTGCAGTTTCATGTCGGTTTGGTTGGGCCGCGGCGTCGGTCACACCCTTATTCCCGATGCGCAGCTTCGGGCCAAGCGAGTGCTGGTCACACGCGCTGGCGCATGACCGTGGCCATCGCAGTGGATCGTGGCTTGCAAGCGCCTGCGTGTCGTGTGGCCAGTTGCAAGGCACCCGCTGCCGGCCGCCCGATGCGGCCGCAGGCGACCGCGTTTGAGGTTCAGGCGGCATTTGGTCGGATTCGGGAGGTTTTCGATGCGCCTACCACCCCTTCCGCGGCATCCGAAAACTCGCAATCGGCTTGGGCAGACCTAGATGCCGATGCGCACAGCCAACTTAGATCGGCGGGCGCTTCGAACCTCGCTCAAGACAGGACCTCGGTCGCGAAGTCCGCGAGCCGCGAGCGTTCGCCGCGCTGCAAGGTCACGTGGCCGGCGTGCGGCCAGCCCT
>DAOTEJ010000150.1:0-2648 GCA_035454085.1 Burkholderiaceae bacterium
TGTTCTGGTTCGCGGCCAACCTGGCGGGTCTGGCGATGGGCGCGAGCCAGTCGGCGGGGCGCGCGATGGTGGGTGTCTTTGCGCCGCGCGCGCGACTGGCCGAGTTCTACGGCTTCTGGAACGTCGCGGTGTGGGTGGCGGCCATCCTCGGCCCCGTGACCTATGGCCTGGTGACCTGGCTGACCGGCAACAACCAGCGCCTGGCCATCCTCGTGACCGGCTTGTTCTTCGTGGCCGGCCTGCTGGCCCTGATTCCGGTGAACGTGGGCCGCGGCCAGGCGGCGGCCGCCGCGGCCGACGCCGAGGGCGCGCCACTGCCGCACTAGGCGCACCTTTCCCGCAGTGAGCGCAGCCGGCGTCCAGCGCGGCGCGCCGCGGCTAGGATCATCTGGCAGACCGGGCGCGCACAAACCTCATCGCGCGTCCGGGAGCGGGAACCACAAGCTTGCGCGGGCCGCGTGGCGTCGGCCGGGAGGTGACTGTGAGCGCGATCCTGAGTCCAGCCAGGCACGCGGCGCGCCCGGTGCGCGTGCCCTCAGTGCTCGAGCAGTTGCTGGGTCACGCGGGCGTGGCGGTCAACCAGCCGGGGCCGGCCAACCTTCAGGTGCACGACCAGCGGGTGTTCGATGCGGTGCTCGCGCACTGGTCCCTGGGCCTGGGCGAGACCTACATGGACGGCCTGTGGGATTGCGAGCGGCTCGACGAGTTCTTCACCGCAGTTTTGCGCGCGGACCTCGACCGGCGGTCCGTGGGGCTCGCGCGCCTGCGCCTGGGCCTGGCTGCCCTGCGGTCGCGGCTCGCCAATCTGCAGTCGCGCGCGCGCGCCTTCCAGGTGGGCGAGCAGCACTACGACATCGGCAACGATGTGTTCGAGGCCATGCTCGACCGGCGCATGATCTACTCGTGCGCCTACTGGGGCAGCGGCGCGACCACGCTAGACGAGGCGCAGGAGGTCAAGCTCGATCTCATCTGCCGCAAGCTGCAGTTGCAGCCCGGCGAGCGAATGCTCGACATCGGCTGCGGCTGGGGCGGACTGGCGCGCTACGCCGCCGAGCGCCATGGCGTGAGCGTCACGGGCATCACCGTGTCGCGCGAGCAGGTGCAGATCGCGCGCACCCGTTGCCGGGGGCTGCCCGTCGAGATCCGCCTCGCGGACTACCGCAGCCTGGAAGGCCGCTACGACAAGATCGTGTCGGTGGGCATGTTCGAGCACGTGGGGCGCAAGAACTACGCCGCGTACTTCGACACCGCGCGGCGCCTGCTCGCAGCCGAGGGGCTGTTCCTGCTCCACACCATTGGCACGCGGGTCTACGCCGAGGCGCTCGATCCGTGGATCGAGCGCTACATCTTCCCCAACGGCCAGTTGCCCGCGCCCGCCGAACTGGCCGCCGCGATCGAGCCGCGCTTCATCGTCGAGGACTGGCACAACTTCGGCCCCGACTATGACCGCACCCTGATGGGCTGGTGGGAGAACTTCGACGCGGCCTGGCCGCGTCTGCGTGCACGCTACGACGAGCGCTTCTACCGCATGTTCAAGTACTACCTTCTGGCCTGTGCGGGGATGTTTCGCTCGCGCCAGGGTCAGCTGTGGCAACTCGTGCTCAGCCCGCGCGAGCGGACGCGTGAGTACCGCTCGGTGCGTTGAGGGCGCGCTGCTCGCGGCCAAGCGCAGCCAGCCGGGGACGGGCAGTGCCGACCCGGGCCGCGGGCAGACGCCCGCCGCCCGGGACCGACTGCTCAGCGCGTCACGGCCGTGCGGATCTGCTCGAGCGCGGCGGGATCCTCGATGGTGGTGAGGTCGCCCGGATCGCGGCCCTCGCACAGCGCCTGGATCGAGCGGCGCAGCAACTTGCCCGAGCGGGTCTTGGGCAGCACGCTCACGAAGTGCACGCGGGCCGGACGCGCCACCGCACCCAACTGGCCATCGACCACCTTCATCACCTCGCCCTCGTGGGCCAGGCGCTTGTCGGGCGTGTCGATCAGGCTGGTGTCCTTGACGATGGCAAAGGCCATGGCCACCTGGCCCTTGAGCTGGTCGGCCACGCCCACCACCGCGACCTCGGCAATGTTGGGGTGGGACGAGATCGACTCCTCGATCTCGCGCGTGCCCAGTCGATGGCCGGCAACGTTGATCACGTCGTCGGTGCGACCGAGGATGAAGAAGTAGCCGTCCGCGTCGCGGATGCCCCAGTCGAAGGTCGAGTAGACCTGCCGGCCGTGCAGGCTGGTCCAGTAGGTCTTGACGAAGCGCTCGTCGTCGCCCCACACGGTCGTCATGCAGCCCGGAGGCAGGGGACCGTTGATGCCCACCACGCCCTTCTCGTCGGCGCCGCATTCCTCGCCCGTGGCCTCGTTGTACAGGCGCACGTCGTAGCCGTAGACCGGCACGCCGGGCGAGCCGAACTTGCTGGGCATGGCCTCGATGCCGCGCTGGATCGCGAGGATCGGCCAGCCGGTCTCGGTTTGCCAGTAGTTGTCGACGATGGGTTTGTTCAGTGATTCGGCGATCCAGCGCGCGGTGGGCTCGTCGAGCGGCTCGCCGGCCAGGAAGAGCAGACGCAGCGAGGACAGGTCGTACTTGCTCAGGAAGGCAGGGTCCTGCTTCTTGAGCACGCGGATGGCGGTGGGCGCCGAGAACATGGTCGTGA
>DAOTEJ010000151.1:0-2608 GCA_035454085.1 Burkholderiaceae bacterium
ACGCCGTGACCCTCGAAGAGGTTCAGGCCGCGCTTGCGCGCGTGGGCAGCTACACGGCCCGCGCCGCCTGAGGCGCGCGCGAGTTCAGCCGCGCGCCCGGGGGCAGGTGTTCGGGGTCGACCTCGCGGCCATGAGCAAGCTGCCGATGGCGGCGCCCAATCCGCGACTCGCGAAGTTCTAGATCGCGCTGGCACCTCGTGGGGGCGCGCGGCGCGCATGCCGGCGCCGCCTGCAATTGCGCGCCCCTCAGGGCCTGCGCGCGGGCACACGACTCTCTGAGTCTGAGCGCGCCACCGATGCCTCGCCAAGGAGTGCGGCCCGCGCGAACCTGTTGCTTCCGTCCCCCGCCAGAGAGGGGATAGCCCTGCGACCTTGATCCTTGTCACCACGCTGCCTCCTGGCGCTTGCTGGAGCGCCTCCTCGTGATCACGCTGGCGAACTGGAGTTGCTGCGTGGCGGGCCGCCACCGCCGGGCTGCTCCGATCAACACAGCGAAGAGGAAGTGAAATGCAACTGCGAAGAATCGGTCTCGGCGTCGCGGTGATGGCCCTGTTAGGCGCGGTCCTCTTGCTCCCGAGCGGGGTTCAGGCGGCGCCGTCGAAGTCCGCAGAGCTCACCCCCGAGCAGACTGCGGCACTCACTCGGATCGGCAATTCGACCCAAGGGATTGCCCGCACGCACCTCGACAAGCTCAAGCTCGAGTGCAAGGCCTGCCACGGCAACCGCGTTACGCCCACCGACAACGAGACCACCGAGAACGCTGCTTGCGTGGCCTGCCACGGCGACTACGACAAGCTCGGTCCGCAGACCGCGGCGAAGCTCAAGAACAAGTTCATCAACGTCCACGCCTCGCACCTCGGCCCAGAAATCGCCTGCACCGTATGCCACTCCGCGCACTCGGAGTCCAAGGCGTACTGCGTCAATTGCCACACCAACTTCGTGATGCCGATGCCCGGCAACTCGAAGAAGTAAAGACCACGGAGCGTTCCATGAAGAGACGGATCTTTCTCGCCTCCGGCCCCGCGGCCGGCGCCTTGGCCATGTTCGGACCCACGGCGTGGGCCGTGAGCCGCAAGGAGTCCGCGGACGTGGTGGTCATCGGCTCGGGCGGCACGGGCCTTGCGGCAGGCCTCACGGCGCAGGCTGAAGGCTCCAAGGTGATCGTGCTCGAAAAGATGCCGATCACCGGCGGCAACACTCAACTCGCAGCCGGCGGCATGAACGCAGCCGACACCCGCTTCCAGGCCAAGCGCAGCATCGCGGACTCCTGGCAGAAGATGTTCGAAGACACGATGAAGGGCGGAAAGAACATCAACGACCCCGCCCTTGTCGAGGTGCTCGCCAAGAACTCCGCAGCGTCCGTGGACTGGCTCAGCTCGATCGGGGCCGACATGAGCGGCGTGGGCCGCATGGCGGGCGCCAGCGTCGACCGCACCCACCGGCCCGAGGCCGGCGACGCAGTCGGCCACAACATCGTGCACGCGATGCGCCAGACGGCCATCAAGCGCAAGCTCGACGTGCGCACCAACAGCCGCGTGATCAAGATCTTCCGTGACCGCGGAGGCCGCGTCACCGGGGTGCTGGTGCAGAACAAGTTCGGGGAGGTCTACTCGATCGAGGCCCCCGTGGTGATCCTCGCATCAGGCGGCTTCTCCGCGAACCTGGCCAGGGTCGCCCAGTACCAGCCCTCGTACGCAGGCTTTTCGAGCACCAACCAACCGGGCGCCACGGGCGACGGCCTGGACCTGGGCGCCGAGGTGGGCGGAAAGTTGCGCGACATGCAGCACATCCAGATCCACCCGACGCAGGCGGCCGGCTCCAAGATCCTGATCACTGAGGCGGTGCGCGGCAACGGCGCGATCCTGGTCAACCGCCAGGGCAAGCGCTTCGTCAACGAGCTGACCACGCGGGATGCGGCAAGCGCTGCCATCATCGCCCAGCCCGGGGGCACGGCCTTCCTGATCCTCGACCAGGGGGTGCGCAAGAGCCTCAAGCAGATCGAGGGCTACTACCACCTCGAACTGGTGAGGGAGGGCGCCACGCTCGAGGCCCTGGCCAAGTCCCTGGGCATGGACCCGGCGACGCTGGCGGCCACGATTGCGACCTACAACGCCGCCCAGGCGGCCAAGAAAGACGCGGAGTTCGGCCGGCCCGACATGCCGCGCCAGCTCCTGACCGGCCCCTTCATCGCCATCGAGGTGAAGCCTGGGATCCACTACACGATGGGGGGGCTCGCGATCAACGCGAAGGCCCAGGTGCTCGACCGCGACGGCAAGCCCATCCCTGGCCTCTACGCGGGCGGGGAAGTGACCGGCGGAGTCCACGGCGCCAACCGCCTCGGCGGTAACTCCATTTCCGAAACGATCACCTTCGGCCGCATTGCAGGCGCCGAGGCCGCCAAGGAGGCCCGCGCCACTCGCGCGGCCTCGGAGAAGAAGGCCTGAACGCCCCCTGACCATCAAACTTGAGGACAACAAAGTGAAGATCTTCCGACTCGCCCTGCCTCTCGCCCTTGTCTTGGGCGGCTCGGTTGCCCAAGCGCAATCGAACGTGACGCTCTACGGCATCCTTGACGCCGGCTACCTGCTCACCAATCCCGCGAAGGGGT
>DAOTEJ010000152.1:0-2305 GCA_035454085.1 Burkholderiaceae bacterium
CCCCGTTTTTTTGCGGCCGGCCGCTTCTCAGGGTTGAGCCTGCAGCCAGACGGCCACGTCGCGCATCTGCTCGTCTGTGAGCGCCTTGGACTCGGACTTCATGGTGGGCGAGTGGCCGCGCGTGCCGGCCCGGAACGCGACGAGCTGGCGCACCGTGTAGGCGGCGTTTTGGCCGGCCAGGCGAGGAAAGTCACCCAGGCCCTGGCCCTGCGCGCCGTGGCAGTCTTGGCAGGCGATCACACCGGCGGTGGGCACGCCCTTGAGGAAGATTTCGCGCCCGCGCTCGACGACGCTGGCGTCGCCCGCGCGGCCCGGCCCGGGCTTTTGCGCCGCGTACCACGCCGCGGCTGCGCGAGCCTCGTCTTCGCCGACGCTCTTGGCCATGCCGATCATGAAGGTCTGCGAAGCCGGTTCGACGCGCGCGCCCGGTGCAGGCACCGCAGGGGCGGCGATCCATGTGGGCACCTGCCATGCGTGCACCGCGGGCGCGAGTTGGAAAGCCCTGATCTGGTCGGCCAGGTAGGTGGCGTTCTGCCCCGAAAGACGCGGCACCTGCGGCCAGGACGTGTTGCCGTCGAGGCCGTGGCAGCCGGAGCAGTTCCAGGTGACGATGCGCGGTGGCGTCTGCGCGGCAGCGGGGGCCATGGTGCAGGCCAGGGCGAGGGCGGCCAGGGCATGGCGGCGGGACATGGCGGGCTCCTCAGTAGGCGATGAAGGCGTTGAGGTAGAGCGAGTTGTTGCCGCTCGCGCCGCTCGAGGCGCCGTTGAACCGCGTGTAGGCGTTGTACTGCGCCATGAGCTTGATGTTCTGGGTGAGCATGTAGTCGAGCTCGAGCACCCAGTTGTTGGTGTCGGGCGTGGTCGAGAAGCCGTAGAGCGCGTTGTTCGCGCTGCCCGCGGTGGTCACGTAGCCCAGGCTCAGGCCCCAGGTGTTGCCGCGCCAGTAGGCCCCATTGAGATTGATCACCGTGATGTCGCCGTCGGGCGCGGAACTCGAGCCCAGCGGGAAGCTCGCGTTGAATTTCTGCGTCTCGCGCAGATAGCTCGCGCGCACCGTGAACTTGTGTGCGTCGGTGAGGTACTGGTACTGCGCGTCGAAGCCGATGTCGGTGTAATCGTCGGTGCGACCCTGCGGACGCAGGTTGTCGGGGTAGGCCTTGGTCTTCATACCCACCGTTCCCACCATCAGATTGCCGGCACCGAGGTCGGTGTTGTAGGTCAGGCGCCAGTAGGGGTTGTAGCCGTCCACGTAGACCGCGCCGCCCGCCTGGCTCCAGGGCACGCCCCAGCTCATGAAGCGGAATCCTCCGAGCGCGGTGCGGTAGAAGCTCAGCTCCGCATAGACGCTGCGGTTGACCCACGCGTACGCCCCGAATCCGGCCACGAAGTTCGCCAGGCCGAAGGGCAAGGGGCTCGCCGCCGGGCCCGGAGCGATCGGCGATCCGTAGAACGGAAAGCTCCACGCCCACGAGGTGTTCCATACGTCCTGGATGCCGGGCCCGTCATTGGCGGTGACGCCCAGTAGCACCTCCTGGCCAGCCAGTTGGAAGAAGTGCGCCATGCGCAGATCCATCACGTCCGAGCCCCAGGCCCAGGCGGGCGAGGAGCCCGCCGTGTAGCCGTTGGTGTACTCCAGGAACACGCCCGCGAACTCCGTCAGCTTTCCCGCCAGGTGGACGGTGACCTCCTTGGGGCGAAAGGCTCCGTTGGCGCTGGGCGGGGAGGCGTTGGCGTCGTCGTTGACCCAGGTGGCGCCGAACTGACCCCACACGCCCAGCGGCAGGTGATTGAATTTGCCGCCTTCCCAGGCGCTCTGGCCGGCGGTGTAGGCCGTGAGCTTGAAGAAGCGCCCCCAAGGCGTGAGGGCAGGCCAGTTGCCGCCGACGTGGCAGGCCGCGCACTGCTGTCCTGTTTGAGAGGCGAAGGCCGGTACCGCCTGCGCGCCGGTGGGCAGGACAAGCAGCCCCACCAGCGAGACCAAGAGGGTGATGGCACGGCACAAGCAAGAAGCAGGACGCATCGAGGAGTTCCCAACGGCACGGAGGCAAGCGCAAGCGAGGCGAGTGCGAAAGACTGTGTCCGCTGATCGCGCGTCGCACAAGCCATGGGCTGACCGCCGCAGGTCAGGCGTTGGGGCCGAGCAACGGCACCTGGCCAGATACGGCCGTGCGCGCCCGGTGCGCGCCGCGATGCAGCCGAGCGCCCTAGCGCAGGCGATCGAGCGTGGCCTGCAGGGCGCGCTCGTCGCCGAGCAAGGCAAGGTGACCGACGCGCTCGATGCGAATCGCCGCCGCGCCGGGCAGCA